>JBBKXQ010000112.1:0-15962 GCA_037969565.1 Acidimicrobiales bacterium
TAAGGCCTTCATCCCCCACGCGGCGTCGCTGCATCAGGCTTTCGCCCATTGTGCAAGATTCCCCACTGCTGCCTCCCGTAGGAGTCTGGACCGTGTCTCAGTTCCAGTGTGGCTGATCGTTCTCTCAAACCAGCTACCCGTCGATGCCTTGGTGAGCCATTACCTCACCAACTAGCTGATAGGCCGCGAGACCCTCCTGAAGCGATAAATCTTTCCTCTGCCGACCATGCGATCAGTAGAGGGCATCTGGTATTAGCTCAAATTTCTCTGAGTTATCCCAAACTTCAGGGCAGGTTTCTCACGTGTTACTCACCCGTTCGCCACTCACCCATTGGACCGAAGTCCGGGTTCGTTCGACTTGCATGTGTTAAGCACGCCGCCAGCGTTCATCCTGAGCCAGGATCAAACTCTCCATCAGAGAATCTGGATCAAGCCTGGGAAAGGCTCGATCCGTGATCCAGTTTTGTCGTGCGCGTCCGCTACTGGCGGATGCACGACGGCTTCATAACTTTTGACAGGGCATCATCCTCTGACAGCCCGAAGGCTGCTTCGTATGTGATGATGCTCCGCACACGCTTGCGTTCATCGTCTCTTCCGTTTTCAAGGTGCTGCTCGCAGTTTGGCGCACACGAAGCTGCTCACATTGGGGAGACTATGTCTCCTTCGGTGGCGGTTCCGGAGGTGCAGGCTGCGGGCCTAGCTCCCGAGGCGCTCTTTCCAACGGCGGACCGTTGTGAGTGCGTCAGTCACGTTGCGCTGAGAGTGTGTCTCAGTGTGTGTGACCTGCCTGCGGGGCGAAGGAGAAAGATAACGGTGTTCCAACGCCCTGGCAACCCATCGGCCCGCTATTTTCCGCTTCCCGACCCGGTCGAAAGTCACACGCTTGTAGTTTGAGGCTGTGACCAGGGCGAACGCGGTTTCTGATGGCTCGGCCGCTTCGATCATTTGCGCAGATATTTGTCGAATTCGGGGCCGAAGCGGTTTCTGGTCGACAGCGATCAGCCGTCGAATCGAAGCACGTGCACGTGACGTTTACCTTTGCGGACCACGGCGTACCGCCCGTGGAGGAGGCGGTCGGGGGTGAGCGAGTCGCCAGCGGCCACCTTCTGGTCGTTGACCGACATCCCATTCTGTTTGATCAGGCGGCTCGCCTCTCCCCTCGACGTCACGACGTCGCCGGCCACGAGGATCTCGGCGAGGTTGTCTTCGCCGTCGAGGAGCTCACGGGACAGAATGGCACTCGGTAATTCCGCCGCCAGCACGGTCAGCGTCTCGGCCGAGAGCTCCTGCGCGGCACCACCACTGAAGACAACGGCTCCGGCCTGGTCGGCCGCTTGCATCGCCTCGACACCGTGAACCATCGAGGTGAGTTCCTCGGCCAGCCGTCGTTGGGCTCCCCGCAGGTGAGAGGCTTGGCCGTGTTCGCTCATGACGTCGTCGATCTCTCCCAGCGGAAGCAACGTGAGTTGCTTCAGGAGCTTGGCGATCTCGCCGTCGTCGACCTGAAGCCAGGACTGGAAGAAGCGGTAGGGACTCATTCGCTCGGACGAGAGCCAGATCGTCTCTCCGCCCGCCGTCTTCCCGTACTTCGAACCATCGGGTTTGGTGAGAAGAGGCCAGGTCAGGGCATATGCCGCACCCCCCGAACGCTTTCGGATGAGATCGGTACCGGCGGTGATGTTGCCCCACTGATCGGATCCCCCCATCTGCATCTCGCATCCCTCGTTCTCGTGGAGCCAGGCGAAGTCGTGGGCCTGGAGCAGCATGTAGCTGAATTCGGTGTAGGAGATTCCGTCCGCGCCTTCGAGCCGGCGCTTGATCGAATCCTTGGCAATCATCTGATTGACCGTGATGTGTTTGCCGACATCTCGGAGGAACTCGAGGTAGGTGCGCCCGACGGTCCACGCCCGATTGTCGAACAGCTTTGCCGGGTTGCCCTCGCGCTCGAAGTCGATGAACTGCCGCAGTTGCGGCACGATCCCGGCCAGATTGGTGGCCAGTGCAGCATCGTCGAGCAGGTTGCGCTCGTCGGATTTGCCCGACGGATCACCGATCATGCCGGTGGCACCGCCGGCGAGGCTGATGGGCCGGTGACCTGCGTCTTGGAAGCGCCGCAGCATCAAAAGACCGATGAGGTTGCCCACATGCAGGCTGTCGGCGGTGGGATCAAAGCCGACGTAGACCGTGATCGGCCCTGCCGCCAGTCGAGCAGCCAGCCGTTCGCGGTCGGTCGTGTCGTGAACGAGGCCTCGAGCCGTGAGATCGTCGAGCAGAGCGGCGTCGACACCGGAACTCTCGGACGGGCTGTTGGTCAGGGCCGCACTATCGGTCATGGGCGCACTGTATTGCGCCGATCGCGCTCAACCGGTGGAGTTCTCGGTGTGCCACGGGCAGGCTGGCACCATGTCGAAAACTCCTCCGACGAAGCCCGATACGGCGAACCCCGATCGGTCCAACAGAGATGGGGCGAAGAGCCCAGTCCCGGTGGACTGGCTCGAAGACGAGCCTCGGCGTTCGAGACTGACGTTCAGCAAGGTGATGGTCGGTGCGATTGTCGTTGCCTCGTTCGGAGTATGGGCCTACGCCTATTCGGGGCAGGCCGGCCGTACGGCGCCCGACACCCTGGCCAGCCCGACGTTCAGTGCGCTGGCGGAACCCACTTGCGCGGCCGCCATGGCCGAGCTCGATGCGCTGCCGAATGCACTCGACGCCGAAGACAACCGAGAACGGGCCGACCAGATCGCGCTGGCCAACAACGTACTGAGCACCATGGTGGATGATCTCGAGGCCCACATGGATGATCCATCAGTGACGCTGGATGATCGTGATCGTGGAATCACCTCGCGGTGGATCGCCGATTGGCGGACCTACATCGCCGACCGAACCGACTACGGCAACCGTCTGGCCGAGGATCCGACGGCCGTGCTCTACGTCTCGGCGGTGAATGGCGAACGACTCGAAAAGCGAATCCCCCGGTTTGCCAACACGAACCGGATGTCGAGCTGTATCACGCCCAGCGACGTGGGTTGATCAGAACCCGATCTGCTCGGAACGTTCGAGGCCGCGGTCGACCAGGCGCCGCAACTCAGCCCCGCCGATCAGTCCGTCGGGGTCGTCGATCGTGACCCAGCGAGCATCGATGCTCTCGTGGTTGATCGTCGGATCGGATCCAGGCGGGGCAATGACCAGGAATCGCACGTCGAGGTGGAGGTGTGCTGGCTCGCTTCCTCGTTCGGGGATGGCGTGGATGTCGAGATCGATGGCAGGGCGGATCACCCGCAAACCACTGATTCCCGTTTCCTCTTCAGCCTCTCGAAGCGCGGCCGAGGCCAGATCGCCCTCGCCGTCCACATGACCCCCGGGCTGAAGCCAGCGCTCGAGTTTCGTGTGATGGATGAGAAGTACCGCTTTGCGACTCCGGTCGACGATGAGCGCCGAACCGGTGAGGTGTCCGGTCAAGCAGCGACGGTGGAGTGCGTCAGGGTGACGATCACAGAAGTCGAGGATCTGACGTTGGAGTTCGCGTTGCGAGTCGGACGCCAGGTCGGCCTCGAGAATGGCCTCGACCGCACGTGACAACTCGCCCTGTTGCTTCATGGCGGCAACGTATCGGCCTGGGGGCTCGGTGGCGGCTGGCGTGACTCGGAACCGACGATCGCGATCAACGCTCGATTTGCTCCTGTAGCCGTCGACTGAGGTGGGGCGATCCTCGGTGCCCGAATCGCCATGGCAGGTCGATCGAACGCGAGATTCCGATCCGGGGCCCGTGGTCGATGGTCTGCGGGACAGCGTCGGACATCTCGAGCCGAATGTTGCTCGTGGGGCTGAAGAGATCTGCGCCGTTCGAGTCGCCATCGATCCCGAGCGCTTGGCACAGCTTCCCCGGGCCAGAACAGAGGTCGGTCACCTGGCTGGGGTCCCTCCCCCGACGGACCGCCATCTGCTTGATCCCGTCAAGCGGCTCGAGCGCTCGGATCAGAACCGCCGCCCCATGATCCACCGGGCCGCACACGACATTCGCGCACCAGTGCATTCCATAAATCCGGTAGACGTAGAGCGTCCCGGGTTTCCCGAACATCGCAGCGTTGCGCTGCGTTGGGCCACGGAACGAATGGCTCGCTTCGTCGTCGAACTGCTCATACGCCTCGACTTCGACGATTCGTCCCCGACAAGGACCGACCTCGAGAATCGATCCCAGCAACAGCGGTGCGGCTTCGTTGGCCGGTCCGGCGAGCGCGTCCATCCGGCCATTGTGGCCCGATTGGCACCGACTGCTCAGCTCGCGATGGTCAGCACGATGTCGTGGGTCACCACGGCACCACCGGCGGAGGCTCCCACCCATCGAACGTTCAGGGTCGCCGGATTGGTCGCCCCGCTGTCGGAACCCACCGCCGAGACCGTGATGCCCACGTGTTGAGGATCTTCCGGCCCGAAGGACACCGCAGGTCCTGCCCCTTGAATGACGGTGCCATTGTCGACGACGACTTGGTTCGTACGCCCCGGCTCGACCCAGGTTGCAGCCGAGAGGCCGCTGAGGGTTCCACCCGACAGGATCTCGACCGTGACCGATCCTCCCGGCCCGACCCCACCCCGAATTCTCAGGAGTTCGTGATCGCCGATCCCGTTGACGGCGAGGCTGCTCGATGAGTCCACGGCGCCGACTTCGACCAGGTCATGCTCGATCGACAGTTCCGACAGTGCAGGGGCCGTCTCGGGGTCGAGGGTGGTGAGTTCCCCCGCAAACCGGACGTAGCGGAGTCCGTCGAATGTGAGCGGCACCGGATCGCCCGTCGTGAACGATCCCGACGGGTCACGCTCGGGTCCAACCGGCTCCCAAGGACCCTCGGGGGTGGGAGCGAACGACAGTTGCAGGGTCACGTCGGTGTCGGTCGGGGTCGAAGCGATCACCTGGTCAACGAGGCCGTGCACGTTCGAACCGACATCGTCGGTGTCGAGAGCCGGCGAAACGAATGTCCCGGCGCCGGCAAACAGGCCCTCCGTGGCCCCAACGGCGAACGCTGCGAGTTCCGCCGGAGCCGGTGGGTTCGAACTCAATTGGCCCGGTGGCAACAGCGAAACGGTGGCCGGCACCGGATCACCGGTCGCAGGATCGGTCTCGCCGGTTTCGAGCGACCAGCCGACTTGGAGGTGGCCCGGTCCTCCGGCATCACGATTCGTGGCCTCGATCCAGATCACCTGTCCAGCCGACAGTTCCACGGTCGTCGAACGCTGGGAAGCGAAGGTGTCCCAAGTATCGGGGTTTGTGAACGCCGCAGTCCAGGCACGGATCGACGCATTGGCCGGATCACCGTCAGGAGCGAGCCACAGCGTGCCCTCATCGTCGCTCGAGAGGTGGAAGCGGTACGTACCAGCCTCTTCGACGAGCACATACCCCCCGATTCGGTGCTGACAGACATCACACGAGTCGGCCGTGATCTCACTGGCCGTGACGGTGAAGATGTCGGTCGGCGGAGTCGAGACATCGATCGTGGGAACCACGTCGAAGCGGCGATAGGAGATCTGGCCCGCCGTTCCATCGGCGTCACGAAGCGCCTCGGTGGGGATGACCGTGGCCGGTCCGTCGGCCACCGACCAGGCAACCTGGAGATGCTCGGCTCCCGTCAGGCTCTTGGCTCGGGCCCTGATGACGTAGCTCTCACCGGCGACGAGATCGATCGGAGTCGACCGTTGCGCCGGATCGTCGAACTGATCGAGGGTGGTGGCCGAATCCAGGGTGACGATCAGCGCCAGTCCCGCCGGGTCGGCGGCGGGAGCAATCTCGAGGGTGCCCACCGCAGCTGCAGAGATGGCGAATGTGTACGCGTCCGTCGTTGGCGCCACGACATACCCCAGCAACTCGGTGGCACAACGATCGCAGACATCGACCGGGCTCGAAGCATTGGACAAGGGTGAGGACGCTGACGGCGTGTTCCAATCGACGAGATCGAGGGACAGACCGTCACCGGTGGTGGCCCAACGCTCCCACGTCCAGTTGCCGTCGGCAACGACCGGATTTGCGAGCGTGTCGTCCTCGGCTCGGGTTGCGCCGGGATTCTCCCAGTAGGCGCAGAGTTCGGTTTCGGCAGGATCCATCTCGGCCAGAACACGGGTCGACGACGATGGAATCGGTCCGTCGACCCGATGAGGAACGGGGAGGCCGGTCGCCACATCGATGATTCGCAGGTCGGAAAGATCAGGCGCAAGGCGAGCGGCTTCGATTTCGGCCGTTGAGTCGAGCGTGAGGACCGTGAGACGCGGGTCGGCGCTGGGAGGCTCGGACGGCGGGGCCGCAGGAATCGTGACACAGGCCCGGCTCCGCCATGCTGTGTCCCACCAAGCGGCAGCCGATGGATCAGCCTTGCCTTCACGATCGAGGGTCACAGCGCCGTCCGGACCGATGGTCAGTCCCTCGAAGGTGAAATCGGACCAGGCCGTTGACTCACCGATCGAGATCGACGTTCCCGATCCGTATGCGTAGAACCGTGGGCCCGCGACGAGGTCGATGTCAGCCGACATTCGGCTGCCGATGATGAGGCTGGCCAGCGCCGGAGCCGCGACGAAGAGCAGGGCCAACCCAACAATGAGCGCCCCGAACGGGGCGGACGTCCTGCGAGACACACTCACTCTTTGGATGTCGGCCGCGACGGTCGGATTCTGAACCCTTCGGAGCGATGTTCCTGGGCCGTCGGACCTATGTGTGTCGAAGGAGCCGCAAGCGATCTGCGGCGAGACGCTCGATGACCGCCGCGAGTTGCGGTACGACGGCCGCCGGAGCACCTCCCCCGCGGCTCACCCGTTGCTTCACCGAAGCGCCCGAAGTGAGCAGGCGCGCCGCCTCGGAACCAAGGTCTGGATGAGCGGACACGAGATCGACCAGCGATGCCTCACCGGCCAACGCCCGCCGCACGAGTTCGCCGACCACGGCATGGGCGGCCCGAAACGGCATCCCCCCTCGAACGAGATGGTCGGCCAGATCCGTCGCCGCTGAGTAGGGCGAATCGGCTTGAGCTGCCATCCGGTCGGTGTTGAACGTGATTGTGGAGACCATGCCGTCGAGCGCGAGAAGCGAGAGGCGGATGGTGTCGCAGGAATCGAAGAGCGGCTCCTTGTCTTCCTGCATGTCCTTGTTGTAGGTGAGCGGCAGCCCCTTGAGTGTGGCCAGGAAACCGGTGAGGTTGCCCAGCAGTCGACCGGCTTTGCCTCGTGCCAACTCGGCGATGTCGGGATTCTTCTTCTGCGGCATCATCGATGAACCGGTGGAGAAGGCATCGTCGAGGGTGACGAAGCCGAACTCGGTTGATGCCCACAGGATCATCTCCTCACCGAGCCGGGAGAGGTGCACCCCGAGGAGCGAGAGATCGAAAAGGACCTCGGCCACGTAATCGCGGTCGCTGACGGCATCCAGCGAGTTGTCGAAGGGTTTGGAGAAACCGAGGTCGGCCGCCGTTTGCAGCGGATCGAGGGGCAAGGAGGACCCGGCGAGAGCACCGGCCCCCAGAGGCGAGGAATCGAGCCGATCCAGCGTGGCGAGCAGTCGATCGACGTCTCGGGCCAACGCCCACACGTGGGCCAGGAGGTGATGGGCGAGCGAGACCGGCTGCGCCTGCTGCAGATGGGTGTAGCCCGGCAGGTAGTTGTCGATGTTCTCGGTGGCGTGATCGACGAGCGTCTGCTGGAAAGCGAGCAGGAGCGGGATGATGCCATCTCGAATTTCGGCCCGCGTCCACATTCGCACATCGAGCGCGACCTGATCGTTGCGACTCCGTCCGGTGTGGATTTTGCCGCCGGCAGCACCGGCGATTTCGGTGACGCGTCGTTCCACTGCGGTGTGGATGTCTTCGTCGGACGGCTGCGCTTCGAACTGGCCGTTGGCCATCTCGTTTTCGACGTGGTCGAGCGCGGCGAGCACTTGCTCGCGCTCGTCGGCGGTCATCAAGCCCACGTTGGCCAGCATCGAGACGTGAGCCCGAGAACCCTCGATGTCTTCTCGAAACATCCGGCGGTCGAAGGGGAACGAGTCGTTGAGAGCCTGCAACGCTTCGCTCGGCGAGCCCTCGAAACGGCCTTCCCAGAGTTCTCCTGCCATCAGTTGCCGAGACCTACGGCCGCTGTGCCCCGCTTCTTCGAGATGGTGCGCAGCCGTAGGGCATTCAGCTTGATGAAGCCCTCGGCATCAGCCTGGTTGTAGGCGCCCCCGTCGTCTTCGAAGGTTGCGATTTTCTCGTCGAAGAGGGAGTCGTCGCTCTTGCGGCCAACGACGTCGACGTTGCCTTTGAAGAGTTTGAGTCGCACGGTGCCGTTGACCCACCGCTGGCTCCAGTCGATCGCGGTCTGCAGCATTTGACGTTCGGGGCTGAACCAGTACCCGTTGTAGATGAGTTCGGCGTAACGGGGCATCAGCGCGTCCTTTTGATGGGCCACTTCCCGGTCGAGTGTGATGCTCTCGATGCCGCGATGGGCCCGAAGCATGATCGTGCCACCCGGTGTTTCGTAGGCACCGCGGCTCTTGATCCCGACGTAACGATTCTCGACGATGTCGAGGCGGCCGATGCCGTTGGCCCCGCCGACCTGGTTGAGCGCAGCGAGAACTTCGGCCGGGGTCATTTCGACGTCGTCGATCGCAACGATGTCGCCCGATCGATAGGTCAAGTCGACATATGTCGCCTCGTTCGGCGCCATCTCGGGGCTGACCGACCAGCGCCACATCTCACTCGGTGGCTCGGTCCACGGATCCTCGAGCGGACCGCCCTCATAGGAGATGTGCAGCAGATTGGCATCCATGGAGAACGGGCTCTTCTGGCCCCGCTTCTGCTCGATCGGGATGTTGCGATCGGCGGCATAGGCCATCAATTTCTCCCGACTGAGCAGATCCCATTCCCGCCACGGCGCGATGACTTTGAGATCGGGGTTCAGTGCATAGGCACCGAGTTCGAAGCGGACCTGATCGTTGCCTTTGCCGGTCGCTCCGTGGGACACGGCGTCGGCTCCGGTTTCGGCTGCGATTTCCACCAAGCGCTTGGAGATCAGGGGTCGGGCGATGGATGTGCCCAGAAGATATTCACCCTCGTAGATCGCATTCGCTCGGAACATCGGGAAGACGAAATCGCGAACGAACTCCTCTTTGAGGTCGTCGATGTAGATCGATTCCTCCGGCACTCCCATGGCCAGTGCCTTCGTTCGGGCTGGTTCCACCTCTTCACCCTGGCCGAGATCGGCAGTGAAGGTGACGACCTCGCAGTCGTAGACATCCTTGAGCCACTGCAGGATCACCGAGGTGTCGAGACCGCCGGAATAGGCGAGAACAACTTTGGAGATCGAGGACGGGTCAGACATGGAAACCTTCCGAAGGGCGCGTAGTTGGTTGCTGGAGATCGTGAGCGGGATGCAGGGCGTGATCGACGTCAGTCGATGCCGGCGGTGTCGGCCAGATACCGAGCAACCTCGGCCCCGTCACCTTCGGATGCGACGACGAGCAACGTATCGTCGCCAGCCACGGTGCCGATCAGCTTGTCGACGCCGGATCGATCGATGGCCGAGGCGACGACGTGCGCCGAGCCGGGTGGAGTGCGGAGGACGATGAGATCTCCCGACCGGTGGATCTCGACCAGCCACTCACCGAGGACCCGACGAAGGTGATCCTCGGGAACGACTTGCTCGACCGGGTACTCGGGAACGACGTAGACGGTGGCGCCACCGGGGACTCGCACCTTGATCGCTCCAAGGTCTTCGAGGTCACGGGACACCGTGGCTTGGGTAGCGACCACCCCATCGTCGGAGAGGAGGTCGACCAACTGGCTCTGGCTGTTCACGGGTTTGTCGACGAGCAGCTTCGAGATTCGATGCTGCCGCTGAGACTTGCTGAGTGTCATGGATTGACCTCGGCCAGGAAGGCCAGGATGCCGCGAATGGAACTGAGGCGGTGGGCTGCTTGGGGCCAGATCCGGCTCTGCGGGCCATCGAGAACCTCGTCGGAGACTTCCTCGCCTCGGTGAGCCGGCAGGCAGTGCATGAAGATTGCCTTGGGGGCCTTGTTCATCATTGCGGAGTCGACGGCTCGCCCCTCGAAGGCTCGGAGCCGTTCTTCGGCCTCGGCTTCGTCGCCCATCGAGATCCACGCGTCGGTGTAGACCACGTCGCTGCCGCCGAGAACCTGATCGGGCCGATCAGCGAATTCGATCTCCACGCCGGCGGTCGCCAGCCGGTCGACCGTTGTGGCATCGAATTGATAGCCGGGCGGCGAGGCCACCCGCATGGTGCCGCCGAGAGCGCCAACAGCGAGGGCGAGCGAGCGAGTGACATTGTTGGCGTCCCCCACGTACGTGACGACCTTGCCATCGACGGTGCCGAATTCGTCGATGATCGTGAGCACGTCGGCGATGGCCTGGGTGGGATGGGCCTCGTCCGACAGGAGATTCACGATCGGAATGGCATCGACGTTGGCCATACGTTCCAGCACGCGGTGTTCGAACACTCGTCCGCAGAACATTCGGTGGTAGCAGGCCAGCGTGCGGATCACGTCTTCGGCCGATTCGCGAGTGTCGATGCCGAGTTCTTCGGGCCGGATGTAGATCGGATGACCGCCGAGTTGGACCACGCCGATCTCGGTCGAATTCCGGGTTCGAGCCGATGGCTTTTCGAACAGGCAGGCAACGCCGGCGTTCTCGAATGGCCGACCGAGTTCGGCGATGGGTGCGGTAGCGAGCTCGCAGATTCGCCGGAGTTCGGCGGGTGTGAGGTCGTCGATGTCGAGGAGGTGTTTCATGGTCTTCCGTCAGTCGGCCAGTTCGTCGAGAACGGAGCGCAGGATCGCCACTCCCTCGGCGATGTGGGCATCGGTGATGATCAACGGCGGGGTGAGTCGCAACGCCGTCGGTGTGACGCCGTTCAGGACCAGTCCCTGCTCGAGGCAGCGGGCCGCCACCGCGGGCGCATCACAACCGACGAGTTCGACGGCGAGAAGCAGTCCCAAGCCCCGCACGCCCGAAACCTGGGGCAATGCCATCAGGGCTTCGGTGAGCTTGCGACCAGCCTCGAACGCAAGCTTCGGGGCATCGAGTCGTTCCATGACCTCGAGCGTGGCTCGGGCGGCCGAGGTGGCCAGCGGTTGCCCGCCGTAGGTGGTTGCATGATCGCCGGGTTTGAAGGCGGAAGCCGCTTCCGCGGTGGCCCAACAGGCACCGATGGGCATCCCGTTGCCGAGTGCTTTGGCCATGGTGACGACGTCGGGCTGAACCCCGAAATGCTGGAAGCCGAACCAGCGGCCGGTGCGGGCCAAACCGGTTTGGACTTCGTCGACCATCATCAGCGCTCCGTACTGATCGCAGATCCGACGAATACCTTCGAAGTACTCGACGGTGGCCGGGTGGACGCCGCCTTCGCCTTGCACCGGCTCGACGAAAATTGCGGCGACCGTGTCGTCCATGACCCGCTCGAGATCGTCGAGGTCTTCCCACACGACGTGGCGGAAACCTTCGGGGAGCGGCTGAAACGCTTCCCACTTCGAGGGTTGGCCGGTGGCGGCGAGTGTGGCAAGGGTTCTGCCGTGGAAACTCTGGAAGGCGCAGACGACGTTGTAGCGACCGTGACCGCCCCACTTCCGGGCCAACTTCAGCGCCGCCTCGTTGGCCTCGGCGCCCGAGTTGCCGAAGAAGGTCTGGCCTCCGAGTGGTGTGCCATCGCCGATCAGGCGGTCAAGTGTTTGCGAGACATGACCGTTGTGCTCGGTGGCGAAGAGGTTGGAGACATGCTGGAGCCGGGTGGCCTGGGCTGCCACCGCGGCGGCAACCTCGGGATGGCTGTGACCCAGACCCGTGACCGCGATGCCGGCCAGGAAATCGACGTATTGCCGATCGTCGCGGTCGTAGAGATATGGACCGCTGCCTCGCAGGAACTGCACTCGGGGCGGGCCGTAGGTTGGGGCGATGGGACAGCGCTCGAGGTCGTCCGGGGCGCCGACTGCGGCTCGGTGGACTTGGGCAATCGAGAGGTCGGCCCGATCAGAAGACGTTGTGTTGGTCATGGATTTCCAGCCGTGATCATGGTGCCGATTCCGGCATCGGTGAACAGTTCCAGGAGCAGCACATGAGGCACTCGGCCGTCGAGCATGTGCGCACTCTTTGCTCCGGCCCTGACGGCGTCGATGCAGGCCCTCACCTTGGGGACCATTCCTCCGCTGATCGTGCCGTCGGCGATGAAGGCGTCGAGTTCGGGAATGGTTGCCCGGGCCACGAGGGAGAGCGGGTCGGCAACGTCGGTGAGGAGGCCGGGAACATCGGTTAGGTAGATGACCTTCTCGGCACCGAGGGCCCCGGCAACGGCGCTGGCCACGGTGTCGGCGTTGATGTTGTAGGCCTGGCCGGTGACGTCGGAACCGATCGAGGAGATCACGGGAATCAGGTCCTCGGCCAGGAGTCGCTCGATGATCCCCGGATTCACCTTTTCCACATCGCCGACGAATCCCAGCTCGGGATCACGGGGGACGGCCCGGATCAAGCCGCCGTCTTCGCCCGACATCCCGACGGCGTAGGCGCCATGGATGTTGATCTCACCAACGATGTCCCGACCGACCTTGCCGACCAGAACCATTCGGGCCACGTCGAGGGTTTCGGCATCCGTCACCCGCAATCCGTCGCGAAACTCCGACTTCTTTCCCAGCTTGGCGAGCAACTCGCCGATCTGGGGACCCCCGCCATGCACCACGACCGGGCTGAGACCGACCGATCGGAGCAACACGATGTCTTCGGCAAAGGTGCGGCTGAGTTCGGGGTTGATCATGGCGTTGCCGCCGAATTTCACCACGATGACCGAGCCCCGAAACTGCTGGATGTAGGGCAGAGCCTCGATCAGGGCCTTGGTTCGGAGTTCGGGTGAATAGCCCCGGGTTCCTTCGACAGTCGTCACGATCGGTACCCCGCGTTGATGGTGATGTAGCCGTGTGTGAGATCGCAGGTCCAGATGGTGGCCTCGGCCTTGCCGACACCGACGTCGACCGTGACGGTGACGTCGTTCTGCTTCAGGTGCTCGGTGGCCCGATCTTCGGAGTAGCCGTCGGCCTGTACCCCTCCGGAAGCAACCAATTCGGGACCGATCCAGATGGCCAGGGAATCGCGGTCGGCTCGTTGTCCGGCCTTGCCGACAGCCATCACGATCCGACCCCAGTTGGCGTCTTCGGCCGCAAGCGCGGTCTTGACCAGCGGCGAGTTGCCGATGGCGAGTGCGATCACCTTCGCCGCACCCTCGGTTTCGGCCCCCGTCACCCGGATCTCGACGAACTTTGTTGCGCCCTCGCCGTCGCGAACGATCTGATGGGCGAGGTCGAGGTTGACGCTGACCAACGCAGCCGCCAGCTCGGCGTACCCCGGGTCGTTCGGACCGGCGATCGGATGGTTGCCCGCAGCCCCGGTTGCAAAAACCAGCGCAGTGTCGCTGGTGGAGGTGTCGGAATCAACGGTGATTCGGTTGTAGCTGTTTTCGACTGCGGCCGAGGTCATCGCTTGCAGAGCGGCGGGGGTGATCGCCGCATCGGTGAAGACGAAGCTGAGCATCGTGGCCATGTCGGGTGCGATCATGCCGCTCCCCTTCGCGATGCCGACGACGGCGCACTGGGTCGAGCCAATGGCGACCAGGGAGGACGAGCCCTTGGCGAAGGTGTCAGTGGTTCGGATGGCGTTTGCGGCGTCACTCCACGCTGCTGCGTTCGATGGACCGACGTTGGCAGCGAGGGACGGTAAGGCTGCGGCCAGACCCTCCGCCGGCAGTTGTTCGCCGATCACACCGGTGGAGGCCAGGTAGACCTCCGATGGAGCAACTCCCAACAGCTCGGCTGCGGAGTTGGCCGTGTGTTCCGCCGCGATGTCGCCGAGCTTTCCGGTGAAGGCGTTGGCGTTTCCGGAGTTGACCACAAGCGCTCGTCCCGTTCCCGCCGGCAGGAGTTTCCGACACCAGTCGACCGGGGCCGAAGGGCAGAGAGACGAGGTGAGCGTTCCGGCAACCGCAGAACCTTCGGGGACCAGCGCCAGCATGAGGTCGGCCCGATTCTGATAGCGGAGTCCGGCCGCAAATGTTGCCAGCTGCACCCCTTGCACCGCGGGCAGGTCGGGAAAGGAGGCCGGCGCGAGCGGCGAGATGTCGGTCATGGATAGATCCCGATCGTGGAGAGTCCGGATGTCTCCGGAATGCCCAGCGCAATGTTGGCATTCTGCACCGCCATACCCGAGGCCCCTTTCATCAGATTGTCGAGGGTGGCAATGGCCAGGATCTGACCGGTGCGGGGATCGGACCGGGCAGTGAGATGCACGGTGTTGGAACCGAGGGTGGCTTTGATCGAGGGACTTCGCTCACTCACGACCATGAAGGGCTCGTCGGCATAGAAGTCGGCGAGGACCGCGAGCGCTTGGTCGCTGCTGACCGATTGGGTGGCCTTGCCGACACAGGTGGCGATGATGCCGCGATTGAGGGGGGCGAGGTGAGGAGTGAAGAGCACGGTGGTGCTCACACCCGTTCGTTCGGTGAGTGCCTGTTCGATCTCGGGTGTGTGGCGGTGGCTCAACAACGCGTAGGCCGTGACATCTTCGTCGACCGTACAGAAGGTGGTGTTGGGCTTCGGTGGGCGACCGGCCCCCGACACGCCGGTGACCAGATTGATCGTGATCGCATCTCCCTCGATCAGCCCCGCCTCGAGGAGCGGGGCGAGGGCGAAGATGGCGGTCGCCGCATTACAGCCGGTGGCAGCAATGAGTTCGGCTCCCTGGATGTTCGAGCGGAAGAGTTCCGGGAGGCCATAGACGAATTCGCTGAGAAGCTCGGGGCAGGTGTGTTCGGCCCCATACCACTCGGGATAGAGGCTCTTGTCGTGGAGACGGAAGTCGGACCCGAGATCGACGATGTGTTTGACCCTCCCCCGAATACTCGGAATCACCGTCTGGCTGATGCCGTGCGGGAGGCCGCAGAACACGACGTCGAGGCCGTCGGTGGCTTCGGGGTGAAAGGTGTCGAAGGTGCGCTTCGGATAGGCGGCGGCGAGGTGGGGGTAGATGTCGGCGATCAGCTCCCCCGCCATGCTGTCACCGGTGGCCAACGCCAGCTCGAAGTGTGGGTGACCGGCGATCAGCCGGAGAAGTTCGGCTCCGGTGTAGCCCGATGCGCCGACGATGCCGACGCGAAAGATGGGGGTCGAGGGATCAGGCATCGAGAGATCATACGGTGACCTGCATAGTAATACGGTGATCCGATTCGATTTCCTTTCGATGGGGCGGTCCGGCGCTCGTGCTCCCGTTACGCTTTCTCTCCCGTGAGCGTGCTTGTGGGAGTGTGTGGAGGAAGCGGGTCGGGGAAGACGACCATCGCTCGACTGGTCGCCGCCGAGATCGGAGCGTCCCGCCTCGCGTTCGACACGTACTACTGCGACCAGAGCCAGCTGGAAGCCGAGGAGCGGGCGCTCGTCAACTACGACCACCCGGAATCACTCGATCTCGATCTGTTCGCCACCCATCTCGACGAATTGACGGCGGGTCGGGCCATCGATTCCCCGGTTTACGACTTTGCCACACACACCAGGAGTCGTGACGTGGTTCGGGTCAACCCCACGCCGGTGGTGATCGTGGAGGGGATTCTGTTGCTGTCGTTCCCCGAAGTCGTGAAGCGACTCGATCTCACCGTGTTTCGTGATTGCCCGGAGAAGGTGCGGTTCGCCCGCCGTTTGGGCCGCGACATCTCCGAGCGGGGACGCAACGAGGCATCGGTCTATTACCAATTCGAAGCCACGGTGAAGCCGATGCATGACCAGTTCGTCGAGCCGTCACGAACCCACGCCGACATCATCACGCTCTTCGACGAGGAACTACACCTCGCCGCCGACCGCGTCATCAGCCGCATCACCAAGCTGGTCTGAGCGAGTTCAGCTCGCTCCGAGCGAAGGACCCGGATGCGGGTGAGCGTTCCGGCGGAGCCGAAGAAACGCCAAG
>JBBKXQ010000113.1:0-16656 GCA_037969565.1 Acidimicrobiales bacterium
TACTTGATGTATTGGACGACAAGTGGATCGTTCAGGTTGTACTGCTCTCGCAACGCCAGGTTCACTTCCGGCGGCTGGGGCCTGAAGCCCGACAACGCACGGATCGGATCCCCGGGTAGTGCAAAGATCATGGCCCAGACCACGAAGGTCGTCCCGATGAACACCGGCACCGTCGCAGCCAATCGACGTACCACGAACTTCATCATGGTGAACCCGCAGAGGGTCGAACGTCCACCGGCTCAGCTTGCCATCGAGCGACGTGCACAGCAATGACGCCGTCGTCCCCCGATCGGGTCGGGTCGGATAGTCCGGATGCGCTGCGAACCGCAGGGCCTCGACGCTGTTCGGCCCCCGAAAGGGAAAGTTGTCGTCACCGTTCTGGACGTCGGATTCGGTGAAATCCCGCATCCCGCATCCCGCATCCCGGTGATCCGGCGCCGGTGTCGCTAGCTCCCGTCCGACGTCGTCCCGGGTGGCTGACGCGGCCTCACCGACGCCGTGAACGCCTCGGCGGCCTCCAGATCGGCCAGGTGCAGTACCCGCTGAGGGAACGGAATGGTGATCTGCTCTCGCCGCAGCGTCTCGCGGATCGTGATCACGACTTCACTGATCGCATGCCCTGCGCTCAGCTCCTCGCTCGGATGCCAGAAACGGGCAACCAGGTTCACGCCCGAGTCGGCGAACCCGGTCACGAGCACGTCGGCCGGCAACGGTGGGTCCGCCAGTGCGTCGACAGATCGAATCGCTCGGGCCAGCACCCGCTGGGTCTGCCGGAGGTCGGCCTCGTAACCCACTTGGAACGGCAGGACGGTGCGTCGATACTCCTCCCTCGTTTGGTTGACCAGTGGCTGGTCGAGCACGTTGAGATTGGGTAGATAAATCGTTTCGCCGTCGTAGCTCAGCACCACGACGGCCCGGCTGTTGATCTCGACGACGGTGCCGCGATAGTCGTGGCTCTCGATCTGGTCACCGGGGCGGATGGGACGACGGGCGTGCAACATGATTGCCGCCACCAGGTTTCCCATGACCGGCTGTAGCGCCAAGGCGATGACGATGCCGGTCACACCCAGTGCCCCGAGAAGCGGACCGACGGCCACGTCGAGCTGACCCAGGGCGTAGATCCCGGCCGCCAGCATCACGCCGGTCGATACGAGACGGGTGATCAGCTTGGCCACGTACTCCTGGAGCCGCAACGGCTTCGTCAGCGTGCTGAGAACCGGACGGAGGGCCATTGCGACTGCGACGCCACCGATCAACCAGAGGGCAGCAAAACCCCAATCCGCTGAGGAAGGGCTCGCGGCGAACACTGGCAACGGGTTGTACGGCATTGCGTTCCCTGACGATCGATCGATGCTCGACCCAACATACGACGCCGTAGTGCTCTTGCGCCCGAACGATGCCGCTCAACGCGGACCGGCGAGCCCCACGCAACGTCGCAAACCCGGAACAGTGACTGATGGTTTCAGCTCTGGCCATCCGGCCTCGCAAGGTTGGCTCGTTGTCAACCGGTCATGACCGCTTGCTTCCGATGCGAGTATCAAGACTGTCGGCGAGGGCGTTCAGCGCGGCCCGGCAGTCGCCGGTGAACACCGGGCCGTGCATCAGGGCGAGGTTGGCGATGTCCAGCTCGGCGAGCCGCCGGATGGTGCTTCCAGAGTTCGGACGCAATGACCACGATCCGTAGTCGTCACCGTTGTCGGCTTCGGCAGCCGGGCCGACGATGTCGTCGATGGTGGAGGCGGGGTACGACCCCCATCGGGTGAACAGGTCGCCGCAGAACAATGTGCGCGTCGTCTCGTCGTAGAGGACGCCGGCCTCCCATCCATGCGGGACGTGCGGAGTGTCGATCCATCGGAGTTGGTGCCCGCCGATGTCCAGGACCTCACCGTCAGCGAGGGGACGCGGTGGGCGGTCTGCGAGATCGCTGATCGAAACCATGCAACCCGTCAAGCCATGAGTGACGATGGCCTGTGGGGCGGCTGCCAGCACAAGGTTCATGGCGCCACACTCGTCGGCTTCGACGTGTCCGAACGACACCCAACGGACTGAGTGCATCGGCAGAACGCTCGAGATTGCTCCGGACACGAGCGGAAAGAGTCCACGCATCCCGGTGTGGAAGAGCATTGGCTCCTCACCGGCGATGAGGTACTGGTTGAAGCCGAAATCCATTTCGGCGAGGTGGGTGGTGAGCTGGTAGACGCGGTCGGCGACCTCGGTCACTCGTGTCTCCATCAGAACGGCACCTCGGTCGCGAGCAGGCCTTCACCGGTGCTACGCCCTGAAAACGTCCGGCACAACTCGACGGCGTCGAGGGTGAACTCGTCGCCATCACGGCCGGCGACGAAGGTGCCACCAGCAGCTCCGGTCAGTTCGAGGGTGAAGGGTTCACCGTGACGACGGGCCCACTCTGCGACCGCATCGGCAACGATCCGCCCGTCATGGTCGGCGGAAGCGATGAATTCACGCCCGGTGGCCCGGGCGATGTCGACCCGGTGCATCCACGTGTCCCTCGTGAGGATGATGTCGAGCAGGTAGCCCATTCGCCACGTCTCCGTAACGCCGTTGACCTCCTCCTTCATTGGCACCCGCCTGAACGGCGTAGGCACCTTGCTCCGCCATCGAGCCGCCTTCGGTCCCGCCACTCGTAGCCGCTCGAGCAGCTCCGGTCGAACAACATCGGCCCGTTCCTGCACCTGCACGGCCGTCATCCCGTCGACGAACGGTCCGTCGCCGGCGGCCTTCGAGGCGGCCCGCATGATGTGTACGAACTGGCGGACAGACGAGAAACCTTCCATGCCGCCCAGCACGTGACCGCTCAGGGCACGCACATCCCAATCCGGGCAATCCGTCGGCTGATTCCAGTCGTCGTCGGACAGCAAGGTCAGAAGCTCGAGCACCCGTCTGTTCTCGGTGTCGGCGAGCGCCCGGGCCTCGGCTCGGCCGATGGCTGGAATGTCGCCCACCAAAGTGGCTGTGATGGTCATTTCTGGCTCCTCTCTCGCCGCTCGTCGCGGCTGGTCACGTAGTTGAAAAACATCTCCACTGCCTCGTCGACCAAGAGGACCCAGCGGTCACCTCCGGGATCGTTCGAGATCTGTTGGTCAGCGAGTCCGGTGCCCAAGGCCGTCATCAAGTCGAGATCATGCGGGTGGTCCATCCCCATGGCAGCGAGCCGGGCCGCCGTCGCCTGCAGGCTCTCCACCGAGATGGCAAACGACTCAGGCGAAGGCTCGAAGCCGGGGATCGTCCGCTGGAACAGAAGCTGATAACGCGCTGGGTCCGCCGTGCAGAAGCCAACAAAGAATCTGATCCCGCTCTGGAGGTCGGCCAACAAGTCGCCGGTCCGGGGCACCAAGGCCTCGTCCTCGACGTACTCACGACATCCGTCGGCATACATGGCGTCGTAGATGGCATTCTTCGAGTCGAAGTACGAGTAGAGCGACGGCGCCTTCATGCCGACGCTGTGAGCCAACTCTCGCAACGACAGAGCCGCCAAACCGTCGTGGCGGACTGACGTCCAGGCCGCGTCCAGAATCTCCGCTCTCGTCGCCTCATGGCGTTCGCCACGCCGGTCACGCTTCGGTTCATCTAACATCATTCGTACTATCTAACGTTGTTAGGAGAAAGTCAAAGGGTTGCTGGATCATCGGCCGCTGCCGTAGCTGTTCAGCCGGACTGGGAGAACGCGATCACGACGGAGATCGCCACTCGCACGACCAGCAGCAGGACCGTGATCAGCCGCGCTGGCATGATCAGCGCTCGAAGCCTTTTCGACAATCAGGATTGACAGTGAGCACAACGTGATAGGTCTGCCTCGTTGCTCAGCGGGATGGACTCGCTTGGCGGCACGTCGTTCGGAGGCAGCAAAATGAAGACCGTCCTCGTCTTCGGTGATCAGTTGAACCGTGATCTCACGGCGCTCGCCGAGGCCGACCCGAACGAAACACAGCTCCTGCTGGTCGAGAGCGACGCCCTGCTCGGCCTCGGTCGCCACATCCAGCGGAATCATCTCGTCATCACCTCCATGCGAAGGTTTGCTGCGGATCTCGAAAAGCGAGGCTTCGCCGTGGACATTCGCCGAGCGGCGACCATGCGGGCCGGGATCGAGGCTCACATCGACGAGCTCGACCCCTCCGCCGTCATCGCCACCGAACCCAACTCACGGCGAGCCCGGAACCTCTGCAACGTTCTGGACATCGAGCAAACCCGCTCGAACCAGTTCCTGTGCCATCACGATGAGTTCGCGACGTGGGCCGATGGCAAGGGCAGACTTCGGATGGAGGATTTCTATCGCTGGACCCGGCAACGCCACGGGTACCTGATGGATGGCGACGAGCCTGTCGGTGGGACCTGGAACCTCGATGCCGAGAATCGGAAGCCACCGCCGGACGACCTGTCGATTTTCACAACTCCGCCGACGTCGATCCTCGACGATCTCGATGAGGAGGTGATCGAAAGTCTGCCGTCCACGCACGGCGAGAAACCCACTGGCATCTGGGCTACAACGCGCCGGGCTGCCCTCGCCCGTCTGCGCCACTTCGTCGACAACGAACTCGTCCGGTTCGGTCCGTACGAGGACGCCATGGCATCGGGGTCGTGGAACCTGGCGCATTCAGCGCTCAGCCCCTACCTGAACCTGGCGCTCCTCCTGCCGGGCGAAGTGTGTGACGCCGTCGAGGAGAAGTACCGGGCCGGCGACATACCGCTCAATTCGGCCGAAGGCTTTGTTCGGCAGGTGATCGGGTGGCGAGAGTACGTGTGGGGCCTGTATTGGCTCTGGCCCGACCATGCCGACATGAACGAGCTCGACCATCGTCGCCATCTTCCACCGGTTTTCACCGGCGACGCCGACACAGAGATGCGATGCGTGGCCGACACGCTCGGCGGACTCGAGGCTCGGGCCTGGGTCCACCACATCCCTCGCCTGATGGTTCTGTCGAACTTCGCCAATCTGTACGGCATCAACCCCCAAAGGCTCATGCAGTGGATGACCAACACCTATGTGGACGGGGCCGAGTGGGTCATGGTTCCGAATGTCATCGGGATGGGGCTCTGGGCCGACGGCGGCCGCATGGCAACCAAGCCGTACGTGTCGGGCGGCGCCTACATCAATCGGATGAGCGACTATTGCGGCGACTGCCGCTATGACCCCAAGAAGCGCGTTGGCGACGACGCCTGCCCGTTCACCACGCTCTACTGGGACTTCCTCGCCCGCCACGACGAACGACTGCGCGGCAATCACCGAATGGCGCGCCCTCTCGCCAACATGGACCGACTCAGCAACCTCGACGAGGTGAGAGCTCGGGCCGACACGGTCAAGCGGGGCATCCGCGACGGTCGAATCTGAACCGCACGAATACGCGCTTCGCAAAGCGCATCGAGTCAGGCGCAGGCTCGTGAGTCAGATCGCCGCCGGTGCCGAGCCTGCTGCCACGCCAGACCAGGGAATGGCGAGAGACAGCTGGCGGCCTTGGGCGAGTAGCCGCCCATCGCGGGTCCAGATTTCGGTGTCGGTGTCGACATAGCCGTCTCGGGCGATGGTGCTGATGTTGGTAACAGCAAGAAAGTCGTCGATCGGTGTGTCGACTGGTTCGAACAGGTGAACGGTCAGGTTGAGTGTGCTCGTCCCCATGGACGGGGTTCGCATGACCGGAGGTGGCACCGAGGTGTCGGTCATAGCCACCAGCAGAGGATTGGTGACGAGAGCGTGGTCGATCGTACGCAACCAGCTCGACGACTCGCATCGATCGAGGTTGATCGGCGGTCGACCTCCTACGACGAACCTCGTGTCGAAACGGGCCCGGATGTACTCGGGGTCGTCGTACCATTCGACCGGATCCAGGGACTCCGGCGGCGGGAAATCGGGAGGCAGCGACTACTACCCCTCCTCACTCGGCTCGGTCGATCTGGTCGATGTGGTCGATCTGGTCCAATCCTCATGTTGGCGAGGTCGGGCGTCAAGGTTCCGGCGAGCAAAAGTGATGTCCTGACAGCAGCGCGGAATGAAGTCGGTTCTCGATCTGGTTCAATACGGCCATGATGGAGTTCGAGATCTCTGACACCGCACTGGAAGCCGTTCGAGCCAAGGGAGGTTCGGCGGCGATCGATTTCATCGACGCCATTGGTTGAGGGGGGATCTCCGAGGTGTCGGTCGACACCTACATGCAAGGTAAGAATACCAGCGGCTATCGACGCGAACACGTCGAAGACGTGACCATCTACATCGCACCACAACTGCTTCGCCATGCCAGCCGGATCCAGCTGGTCACGAAGAAGCGCCTCGTCGGGGCCAAACTCGTCGCCCTCGCCCACCACGAACACTCTGCTGCCTGCCGCCACTGAGCCGCCTGCCCTACGGCCCCGTTCGTGTCGACTGGTTTTCCGGCTCAGAACAGCGTGTTCTCGCCCCAGATCGGTTCGAGCCCGAGGTTTCTTCTCTCGTGATCGAGTAGCCAGGCCTTCCATTCGAGACCGCCGGCAAATCCCGTCAGCGTGCCGTCGGCCCCCACGATGCGGTGGCAGGGCAACATGATCGATACCGGGTTCTTGCCGTTGGCCGAAGCCACGGCTCGAGTGGCTTTCGGGTTGCCGAGCCGGGCCGCCTGTTCGCCGTAGGTGGTGGTTCGACCGTACGGAATGTCGGCCAGACCCTGCCAAACCCGCATCTGGAACTCGGTGCCGGCGAGGTCGAGGGAAACGTCGAAGGTGAGGCGCTCACCCCGGAAGTACTCATCGAGTTGACGAGCAGCTTCGTCGAGTACGTCGTTCTCCCCCTCTTCCACGGGTCCGAGTTTCACCCGCTTGCGTTCATCGCTGTCGTTGGGCCACAGGATGGCCCGCAGACCCCGTCGGCTGGCCACCAGGGTGAGGGTCCCCATTTCGGCTTCATACGTTCTCGACACGAGTGTGTCAGACATCAGCATTCCTTTCGATCGTCGATACTCGGTACCGATCGGGCCAGATACTCGGCCCAAAGATGATGCATGGCGTACGCCCGCCATGGCCTCCAGCGTTCGGCATGGAGCTCGAGCGTTCCGGTTTCGCTCGGCAATCCGATGTCGCCGGCCACTCGGCGGAGAATGAGGTCGCTCGACCCGAAGGCGTCCGGGTCGGCCAATGCTTTGAGTGAAACCACCGAGGCGGTCCATGGTCCGATGCCCTTCACCGCTTTCATGGCGCTGATTGCCTGGGCTCGGTCGGCGCTCGGTCGGAGATCGACCGTCTGGACGGCAATCGCCCCAGCCAGTCCGACGAGAGCCCTTGCCCTCGACGCCGGCATCCCGAGCATCGCTGGGTCGAGGGAGGCCCATTCTTCGGCTGAGGGGAACACGTGGCTGACTGATCCGACTGGGCTGGCGAGGGGTGTGCCATGTTCCCTCACGAGGCGGGCACAAACGGCCCGGGCGGAGGCGAGCGAAACCTGTTGATGGAGAACGGCCCGAACCCCGGCGTCGATGCCGTCGACTTCTCCCGGAGAGCGCAGCCCTGGTCGAGTGTGAACCAGCGGCCCGAGATGGGGGTCGTCGCCCAGTACTTCTTCGATCACGATCGGGTCGGCATCGAGATCGAGCAGGCGCCGACACCGTTGTATCGCTTGCTGGAGATCGGTGAGATCGGCCAGCCGGAATCGGGCCGAGACGTATCCCTCGGCCGGCGAGAGTTCGACCACCGCTGGTCCGCCGGGGAGCCGCAGGCTTCGTCGATACAGCGGCCTTCCTCGTTCGCCGAGATTGACCTCCTCGATGCCGGTGACCGCGTGAAGCTGCAACCAGGTGAAGAGGTGAGCGGCATGGAAGGGCTCGCGGCGAGGCAACCGCAGCTCGATCCACTCGGTGGTTCCGCCCGCCGGCGAGCGACGGCCCCGAAGTTGGGTGGGGCTCGATGCGAAGACATCACGAATGGTCTCGTTGAATTGGCGAATGCTGTCGAAACCGGCGGCGAAGGCGATGTCGCTGAATGGCACGGCGGTGGTCTCGATGAGGATGCGGGCCGCTCGAGCTCGCCGGGCTCGGGCCAGCGCCAGTGGCCCCGCCCCGATCTCGGACTTGAGAACTCGAGTGAGATGGCGGGGACTGACGGCCAGCTGAGTTGCGAGGCCCTCGACCCCTTCCCGATCGATGAGTCCGTCATCGATGGCGCGAATCGCACGGGCTACGAGGTCATCCCGCCGGTTCCATTCCGGCGACCCCGGCGTGGCGTCGGGAGCGCACCTCTTGCAGGCCCGAAATCCAGCTTGCTGCGCCGATGCCGGCGTGGCAAAGAAGGTCATGTTGGTTCGCTTCGGACGAACCGGCGTGGGACAACTCGGCCGGCAGTAGATCCCCGTGGAGGTGACCCCGACCGTGACCCAGCCGTCGAACCGGGCATCGCGGCTCTCGACGGCTCGCATCCACGCTTCGGTTGGCACTTCGGTGATGGTCACTACGGACATTGTGCCCGATGATCACACGATCAACTAGCGGTTTTCCGACAGCTCGACATTCAGGTATCGGGGCGAGCCCGGGAACCGCCAGATCGCACGGCTCAGTCCCTCAGGACGTCGACATCGTGGGGGTGGCTCTCGCGTAATCCTGCGCCCGTGATCTTCGTGAGTCGGGTGCGCGTTCGGAGATCATCGATCGAGGCGGCTCCGGCGTAGCCCATGCCCGATCGGAGGCCACCGACGAGTTGGCCGACGAGTTCAGCGAGCGGCCCGGCGTAACGAACCCTCGCCTCGACGCCTTCGGCCACGTGCTTCGCTTCGGTCTTTTGCGCCGATCCATAGCGATCGGCGGCCCGGCCTCGCATGGCGCCGGCCGAACCCATCCCCCGGTAGGTCTTCCACATCGCACCATCGACGAGTTCGAGTTCGCCCGGCGCTTCATCACAACCGGCGAGTGCATTGCCGAGCATGACGGCGTTGGCCCCCGCCACGAAGGCCTTCACGATGTCGCCCGAGGTGACCACTCCACCGTCGGCGATGATCGGGATGACCTCGCCCTTGCTGTTGCGGTGTTGCTTGGCCGCCTCGGCGCACTCGAAGATGGCGCTCATCTGCGGCATACCGGCTCCGGCGACGATGCGGGTGGTACATATCGAACCAGCTCCCACCCCCACCTTGATCACGTCAGCTCCGGCCTCGACGAGAGCATCGACGCCCTCGCGAGTGACCACATTTCCGCCGATGACGGTGACGTCGGGCCAGCCCTTCTTGATCGTGCGTACCGCGTCGACCACGCCGCGAGTGTGACCGTGGGCGGTGTCGATGAAGAGCATGTCGACCCCGGACGCCACCAATGCCTCGGTGCGTTCCGCCGTGTCGGTCACGCCGACGGCGGCCCCGACGCAGAGCCGACCTGCGGCGTCGAGCGTTGCATTGGGCTTCTCGACCCGTTTGCGAATGTCTTTGACCGTGATCAATCCCCGTAATACGCCGTCGTCGTCGACGAGTGGGAGTTTCTCGATCCGATACTTGTGCAACACCTGCACGGCCTCGTCGAGTGTGGTTCCGACCGGGGCCGTGACCAGTTCCCTCGAACTCATGAATTCGGTGACGAGTTTGTGGTCGTCGGCGCTGGTGCAGAAACGCACATCACGATTGGTGACGATGCCGACGATCCGACCTTCGGGATCACAGATCGGCACACCGCTGATCCGGTGACGGGCCATCAGCGCTTCGGCGTCGGCGAGGGTGGCCGAGGGCGGCAGGCTGATCGGTGCGGTGATCATCCCGGACTGCGCTCTCTTGACGCGATCGACTTCCTCGGCTTGGTCTTCGATCGAGAGGTTGCGATGCAACACTCCGATGCCACCGTCGCGAGCAAGGGCCACGGCCAGGGGTGCCTCGGACACGGTGTCCATCGCGGCCGACAGCAGCGGAGTACGCAGGGTGATTCCGTCGAGAACGGTGGCGGTTTCGACTTCGTGGGGCAGCACTTCGCTCCAACCCGGGACGACGAGAAGATCATCGAACGTGAGCGATTCAAAACTCGAGAACAGGGCAGCGTTCAGCGAGGCGTGGCGGTTCGGCGAGTCTGGAGACGTGGTCATGCTGCTCCCGTTGAGAGTTGTTGCAGGGCTTTGCTGATCGATGAAACGAGCAGCCGATGCTCGACTTGGTGCAGTCGGCCCTCGAAGGATTCCAGTGTGTCGCCTTCTTCGAACGGAACGACTTCTTGGTCGATGACCGGGCCGTCATCGACTCCGGCGTCTGGCACCCAGTGCACCATCACCCCGCCGTGCGAGATCTCGCCCGCCTGCCACGCCGCGAACGCCCGCTCGGGGGCCTGGAGGCCGGGATACGTGCCAGGAAGGGCGGGGTGGAGGTTGATCACCGGGAACCGGTTGAGGAAGGGGTTGGACAGGAGCCGCATCCAACCGGCGAGCACGACGAGGGTTGGCTCGTGTTCGGTGACCACGTGGGCGAGCACACCGTCGTAGATCGCTCGACTGCGGCCGTCCACGGGAACCGTGATTGCGGCGATGTCGGCGTTGGACGCTCGCTGCAAACCGAAGGCGTCGGGTCGGTTGCTGATCACGGCCACGACCTTGGCGTCGAGCACCGATCCATCTCGTTGTTCGGCACCACAGGCGTCGATCACGGCTTGCAGATTGGTTCCGTTACCGGACACCAACACCACCAGCCGGGCGGTCATACCAGTTCCACTCCCGGCGTTCCGGTGACGGCGCCGAGCACATAGGTGGCTTCGGGCACGGCGTTTCGGAAGGCATCGACGTCTTCGACCGCCACGATCGCAACCATGCCGATGCCCATGTTCCAGATGCGGTGCGCTTCGACAAGACCGACATCGGCCTCGGCCTGCAGCCACCGGAACAGTGGCGGGGTGGCCCATGTCGAGGTGTCGACTCGAGCGCCGAGGTGAGGCGGAAGACAGCGGGGCAGGTTGTCGGGGAACCCGCCGCCGGTGAGATGGGCGAGCGACTTGATCAAGCCGGCGTCGAGGGCAGGCGTGAGCGGAGCGAGGTAGGAGCGATGGGGCGCGAGCAGCGCCTCTCCGAGTGGCACGTCGGAATCCGGCACCGGATTCTCGAATCCGTGGGTAGCCCCGAGCTTTCGGGCCAGCGAGTAGCCGTTGGTGTGGAGCCCACTGGATTCGAGACCGACGAGCACATCGCCTTCGATGATGTTGTCCTTCGGGAGCAGGGCGCTTCGATCCACGACGCCGACCATGGTGCCCGCCACGTCGACCCCGCCAGGCACGATCAAACCCGGCACTTCGGCCGTTTCACCACCGAGCAGGACGCAACCATTTTCCTTGCAGGCCGCAGCCATGGAACGAACCACCACGCCGACGATGTCGGGATCGATCTGGCCCGCACTGATCGTGTCGAGCATGAACAGGGGCCGAGCGCCCTGCACCAGCACATCGTTGACGCCGTGATTGACGATGTCGGCTCCGATGCCATCCCAGAGTCCGACCTCCGCGGCAAGAACGGTTTTGGTGCCACACGTGTCGGTGGAGCTCACGAGCAGCGGCTGTTCCATCCCCAGATTGCCGATGTCGAACACGCCACCGAAGCTGCCGACACCGGCGACGACTCGGTCGTTGTGGGTTTCCTTGACGGCTTCGGCAATCTGTTCGATCGCGGCATCGCCAGCTTCGAAGCTGACCCCGGCCTTGGCATAGGCATCGGTTGTGGTCATGAGGTCAGAACTCCTTGTGCGTGCCGCTGGTGGAGGCAGGCGCTGAACGATGGTGGGAATCGGCCGACACCGACGTGGAGGCCAGAGCTCGCCAGCCGATGTCGGGGCGGGCGAAGAGACGCCGCTCGGCGGCGGTGATCTGGTCGACCACCTGATAACACCGCTGCAGGGCGTCGCCGAGATCGGCGCCACAGGACACGACATTGAGTACGCGCCCACCGGACGATACGAGTTGGTCGTGGAGCAGGGCGGTGCCCGCCTGGATGATCCGGACATCGGTGGGTACCGCAACGGTGGGAATCGGGATGTGCTTGGACGGGGTTGCCGGATACCCCTCGGCCGCGACGACGACGGCGACCGCGGTGTCATCGGACAGGGCGAAATCTTGCTCGCCGAGGCTGCCGTCGGTGCAGGCCATCATGATCTCGAGCACATCGCTCTCGAGCAGGCTGAGCAGAACTTGAGCTTCGGGATCACCGAAGCGACAGTTGTATTCGATGAGTCGGGGACCGTCGGCGGTGATCATCAGGCCGGCGTAGAGCATGCCGATGTAGGGATTGGCCTCGGATCGCATGCCGTCGAGGGTGGCCTGGATGAACTGCTCGGTGTAGATCGCGACGTCTTCTGCCCGCACGCCGGGAACGGGGGCGAAGGCGCCCATGCCGCCGGTGTTGGGGCCGGTGTCGCCTTCGCCGACTCGTTTGTGATCTTGCGCCGGCGGAAGCGATCGGCCGACGATCCCGTCGCAGAATGCGATCAGCGACAGTTCGGGACCCTCGATGCGCTCCTCCAACAGCACGCGTGAACCCGAATCGCCCATCGAGCCATCGGTCAACATCTCGCGAATTGCCTGCTCGGTTTCGGCTCGATCTTCGGGGATCACCACTCCCTTGCCGGCCGCCAGCCCATCGGCCTTGACCACCACTGGTAGACCGATTTCGTCGAGCCAGGCGATCGCGGCAGCCGGGTCGGTGAACGATGCGGTTCGGGGGCTGGGAATTCCGTGGCGGGCCGCGAACTCACGGGTGAACGACTTGGAACCCTCGAGCCGGGCGGCTCGTCTGGTCGGGCCGAACGCCTTCACTCCGGCGACGGCGAGTGCGTCGACGATGCCGGCCACGAGTGGGATCTCGGGCCCGACGACCACGAGGTCGATCGCATGCTGAACGCAGTAGCCGACGACGGCTTCATGGTCGGCGACGTCGAGATCGACGTTGTGGGGGGCCGTGCCTGGGTTGCCCGGAGCCACTGCCAGGGACGTGAGCAGGGGCGAGGCCAGGATCGCTTCGGCCAGTGCGTGTTCCCGGCCCCCGGATCCGATCAGCAGAACCTGCACTAGCCGAGTACTCCGTCGAATCTCTGCTTCGTGGTGAGCAGTTGCAGCTGCACGGGAATCGGGTAGTCGCCGGTGAAACAGGCATTGCAGTAGCCGTCGTCGCGACCAAGGGCCTTCATCATCCGGTCGACCGAGAGGAAGCCGAGACTGTCGGCGCCGATGTGTTCGGCGATTTCAGGCACCCCGAGTTGGTGGGCGATGAGTTCGTCGTAGGAACCCATGTCGACACCGAAGAAACAGGGATGGGCGATGGGCGGGCAGGTGATCCGGACATGAACCTCGGTGGCGCCTGCCTCTCGGACCATCTTCACCAGCGGACCAGAGGTGGTTCCCCGCACGATCGAATCGTCGATCACGACGACTCGTTTGCCCCGGATGTTCTCTTCGAGCATGTTGAACTTCATCTTCACGCCCAGGTTGCGGAGCTCCTGGGTGGGCTCGATGAAGGTCCGGCCGATATAGCGGTTCTTGACGAACCCCTCGTTGTAGGTGATGCCGGAAACGCTGGCGTAACCGATGGCGGCGGGCATCGACGAGTCGGGGACCGGGATGACGACGTCGGCCTCGACCGGGTGTTCACGGGCGAGTTCTTCGCCCAGCTTCTGGCGGGCCTGGTGCACCAGCAACCCGTCCCACACCGCATCGGGCCGGGAGAAATAGATGTGCTCGAACGTGCAGCGGGCCTGCTTTTCCTTCGGTTGCATCGCCCGATGCGACCGAGCGAGCGCACCCTGGAGGACGACGATCTCACCTGGTTCGATTTCGCGAATGTGTGTGCAACCAAGGGTTTGCAGAGCGCCGGTTTCGGATGCGATGGCGTGTCCGTTGGTTGGGAGCTTGCCCATCGAGAGCGGACGGAAGCCCCACGCATCGCGCGCCGCAATCACTTTCGTGGCGCTGATGACGACGAGGGAGAAGGCACCGTCCCACTCGGGCATCACGTTGGCCAGGCGTTCTTCCCAGGAGTCGCCCTCGGTGGCCGCCAGCATCAGCGCAATGACCTCGGAATCGGATGAGCTCTGGAGACCGGCGCCGCGAGCCAGCAGCTTCTTGCGAAGCTGGTCGGTGTTGACCAGGTTGCCATTGTGGGCGACCCCCAACGGGCCGTGCATCGTTTCGACCACATAGGGCTGCACGTTGCGGTCGGAGTTGGCCCCCGTTGTGCTGTAGCGGGTGTGGCCGATGGCCATGCCACCCTTCAGTGGGTCGAGCGTGCCCTCGTGGAACACCTGGCTGACCAGGCCTTGATCCTTGTGGATTCGAACGGCCCGTCCATCAGAGACGGCGATACCCGCCGCTTCCTGACCTCGATGCTGAAGGGCGTACAGACCGAAGAAGGCCATCCGGGCCGCATCGTTACCGGCGGTGGAGATGCCGACGACGCCACATTCCTCCTTCGGAGCGTCATCACCGAACACATCTCCTGCGTTCGAACCATACGTGTCGGCTGGTGGCGATTTCGTCATCGGATGATCTCCGCGAGGTTGGCCTTGATTCGGGGTTCGGCTGGTTGTTCGGCCGGCACGAAGGTGGTGCCGGTGATGCGCTCGAAGAGAGCAACATAACGACTCGAGGTCTGTTCCCAGACCGAATCGGGCAACTCCGGTGGCTCACCATCACCGCTGTAGCCGGTGGCCTTCAGGGCGAGCCGTACGGGTTCTTTGTCGTAGCCGTCGGGCGCCTCGCCGGCGCCGAGGCGGGCCTCGAGGGTGTCGGCGGCCCAATAGCGCGACGAATCGGGCGTGTGCATTTCGTCGATGAGCAGGAGTTCTCCATCGGGGCTGAGGCCGAACTCGTACTTCGTGTCGGCGAGCACAAATCCGGCCGCGGCCGCGATCCGTTGGCCCCGTTCGAACACGGCCAGCGCAACCTCTTGCACTTTCGACCACAGCTCGGGTTGGACGAGGCTCTTGCTCATGATCTCTTCCGAGGTGGTGGGCTCGTCGTGTTCTCCGGCCTGTGCTTTGGTGGTGGGCGTGATGATCGGCTTGGGCAGTGGGCCGTGGGGGACGAGTCCGTCGGGGAACGTGAGGCCGTACATCTCCCGCTCGCCGGCGAGATAACGAGGCAGGACGGCAGTGGACGTGCTGCCCGTGAGACGGGCCCGGACCACGACCTCGATCGGTAGGGGCGTCGCTTCGACGGCCAGGGTGACGTTCGGGTCGGGGATCGAGATCACGTGATTGGCCACGATGTCGCTCGTGTGTTCGAACCACCAGGCCGCCAACTGGTTGAGCACCTGCCCTTTGTGAGGGACGACGCCGATGATGCGATCAAAGGCGCTGAGGCGGTCGGTGGTGACGAGGATGCGGCGGTGATCCGGGAGCGTCCAGACTTCACGGACCTTGCCCGAGAAGTGGCCGGGTAGGTCGAGGTCGACCGTGCTCAACGTGTTCGCAGATGCAGGCTGCAACGTCGTCAACTCCCCTATGTCCGGCTCTCCGACTGCCCCGGAACGGCGACAGTTTCGCCCGGCGAGCGACCGCTCTGGCAACCACCGGCCCGTTTCAACAAAAAGTCATGACCGTTTGTCTACACCAGGCGGGTTGCGTGGCCCATCTTGCGGCCGGGCCGTACCTCGGATTTGCCATAGAGGTGAACCCTCCACACCCCGGCTTCCAGCAGCTCGGGCACCCGCTCCACATCGTGGCCGATCAAATTCACCATCTCGCACGGTGCACCCTGGGTGCTCCCGAGCGGATTGCCGGTGATGGCTCGAATGTGCTGCTCGAATTGATCGGTGACACAGGCCAGTTCGGTCCAATGACCGGAGTTGTGGACACGGGGCGCGAACTCGTTGACCACGAGCGTGGCATCGCTCAGCACGAAGAGTTCCAAACCGAGCACCCCGACATAGTCGAGCGCCTCGATCAACCTCGCAGCGATGGACTTGGCCCGTTCGATGATGGTTGGCGACTGACCCGATGGCACGGTCGACGTCGCGAGTATTCCGTCTCGGTGTTCGTTCACGGCTGGCTCGAACGTTCGGATGTCGCCGGTTGTCGAGCGGGCGACGATCACGCTGATCTCGGCAACGAAGTCGACGAATCCTTCCGCAATGAGCGGGACGCCGCCGAGTTGGTGGAACGCATCGGGCTGGACCGGGATCGACTTCGAGTTCGTTTCACGGTCGATTCGGAGTTGGCCCTTGCCGTCGTAGCCGAGGCGTCGTGATTTGAGAATCACCGAACCACCGAGATCGGCGACGGCCGACTCGAGTTCGGCCTGCGAATCGACAGGCTGGAATGGCGCCGTGGACAGGCCGATCGAGCTCATGAACCGCTTCTCGACCAGGCGGTCTTGGGAGATGGCCAGGGCATCGGCATTGGGATGGAGAGGGGTCCGCTCGGCCAGGAATGCTGCGGCCCGGTCGGGCACGTTCTCGAACTCGTAGGTGACCACGTCGCAGCGAGCGGACAGGAGTTCGAGGGCTGTCTCGTCGTCATAGGCGGCCACGATCTGGGCCGTCGCCGTTTGCGCTGCGGGGCAAGGGTCGGCCGGGTCGAGCACGATCGTTTGATAGCCCAAGCGGGCGGCGGCAGCGGCGAGCATGCGGGCCAGCTGACCCCCTCCCAGTATGCCGATGGTGCTCCCGACGGGCAGAGCGTCGGCAAGCAGAGCGTTGGCGGGCAGAGCGTCGGCGGGCAGAGCGTCGGCAGCGCGAGGGTTGTTAGGG
>JBBKXQ010000114.1:0-18480 GCA_037969565.1 Acidimicrobiales bacterium
GGGGTTCAGTTGGCCGGGGTTCAGTTGGCCGGGGTTCAGTTGGCCGGGGTTCAGTTGGCCGGGGTTCAGTTGGCCGGGGTTCAGTTGCATAGTGCAACCAACTCGGTTTAGGTTTGCAACCGACATGACCGATCCAGTGGCAAGCAACCTCGAGCACGACGATGAAACGCTTTGTTCCATCGCGGCCACGCTTGCCGTCATCGGCGATCGCTGGAGCTTGCTGATCCTCCGAGACGCATTTCGTGGGGTGCGCCGGTTCGGTGAATTCGAGGGTGATCTGGGCATTGCCAAGAACCTCCTCGCCGACCGCCTTCGAAAACTCGTCGACCATGGTGTCCTCGAAAAGGTTCCCTATCAAGACCGTCCGGTGCGCTGCGAGTACGTGCTCACCGACAAGGGGCAAAGCCTGTCCCCCACGCTGATCGCCTTCATGAAGTGGGGCGACGAGTGGTACGCCCACGGCCGGCCTCCAACCGTGCTGATCCACGATCGCTGCGGCACACCGCTGATCCAACGAGTTCTCTGTCCAACATGCGACGAACAAGTCGTGCACGAACACATCCGAAGCAGGAAACCAAATGCATGATTCCTCAACCGCCAGAGCGCTCTCGGCCCTGTCGACCGCCGAGCTCCTGAGCCGGGCGGCGGCAAAACGAGACGAGCTGTTCGGCAACCGGGTCACCTACTCGCCGAAGGTGTTCATTCCGCTCACGATGTTGTGCCGTGACAAGTGCGGTTACTGCACGTTCGCCCAGCCCCCAGCTCGGCTCGATGCTCCGTATTTGTCGCCCGACGACGTGCTGCAGATCGCCCGGCGGGGGGCCAAGGCCGGTTGTCATGAGGCACTGTTCACCTTGGGCGAACGCCCCGAGCTGCGGTACCCGGCGGCCGCCGAGTGGCTCGCCGACAACGGATATGAGAGCACGATCGACTACCTCGTGGCCATGTGTGCCCTCGTGCTCGAGAAGACGGGGCTGCTTCCCCACGCCAACGCCGGGGCCCTCTACCCCGACGAGTTGATGAAGCTGCGCGCTGTTTCCCCGAGCCAGGGAATGATGATCGAGTCGCTCCGCCCCGACCTCGAAGCCCACCGGGGAGCCCCCGACAAAGATCCGCAGCGTCGTCTCGACACGCTCGAGGCCGCCGGCGAACTCCAGATCCCGTTCACCACCGGAATCCTCGTCGGCATCGGCGACACCGAAGCCGACCGAATCGACGCGTTGGAAGCGATCGCCGCAAGCCACCGTCGGCATGGCCACGTGCAAGAGGTCATCGTGCAGAACTTCCTGCCCAAGGCGGGAACGGCGATGTGGAAGCACGAGCCATGCGATGAGGACGAGTACCTCCGTTCCATTGCACTGGCCCGGCTGATCCTGCCCCACGACGTCCATCTCCAGGCGCCGCCGAACTTGAGTGATGACTTCGGGGGCCTGCTCGATGCCGGCATCGACGACTGGGGCGGTGTCTCGCCGGTCACGGCCGATCACGTGAATCCCGAGCGGCCCTGGCCCGCTCTCGATCGTCTGAAAACGATCACCGAGGCGCGCCAACACGTGCTGGCCCCCCGACTCACGATCTATCCCGAGTTCGCCCTGCAACCGCAACGTTTCCTCGACGATGGCCTGCGATTCGCTGTCCTCGACCGAAGCGACACCGAGTCACTCGCACGCGATGATCCCGGAGCGGTCTTCCCCGAGAAGGCCGAGTTCGTGAAGAAGGGCGACGACGGCGCCGACGTCGTGCTCATCGGCGATCGCAGCACCCAGTGGTATTCGGGAGCTCCGAGCACGCCTACCCAGCTCATCGACCGCAACCATGCGCCGATCTCGGGTGCCGTTGCCGAGGTGATCGACGGCGTCCGCGCCGGCGAGGAAGCCGGATTCGAAGAACTCGTCACGCTCTTCAAGGCTCGAGGCCCGGAGGTGGCGGCCGTGGCCGTCCTGGCCGACGATCTACGTTCCGAGATCGTCGGCGACGACGTCACCTACGTGGTCAACCGAAACATCAACTACACCAACGTCTGCACGTTCAAGTGCCGGTTCTGCGGCTTCTCGAAGGGCCCACTGAGCCTCAACCTCCGTGGCAAGCCCTACCTCCTCACACTCGAGGAGATGCAGGTGAGGGTGCGTGAGGCTTGGGACCTTGGGGCCACCGAGGTGTGCCTGCAAGGTGGTATCCATCCCGACTTCGACGGCGACTACTACATCGATGTTGCCGAAGCCGTGAAACAGGCGAGCCCCGACATCCACATCCACGGATTCACTGCTCTCGAGGTCACCGAAGGAGCCAAACGCCTCGGCGAACCGCTGGCCGACTATCTCCGCCGGGCCATGGACGCCGGGCTTCGATCGCTGCCGGGAACCGCAGCCGAAATTCTCGATGACGGGATCCGCGAGATCCTCTGTCCCGACAAGATCGACACCGATGAATGGCTCGATGCCCATCGCACCGCTCACTCGGTCGGACTCCGCTCCAACGTCACGATGATGTTCGGTGCCGTGGAGCAGGTCGAACACTGGGCCAAACACCTCCTGCTCACGCGCGACCTGCAGAAAGAAACCGGCGGGTTCACCGAATTCGTGGGGCTCCCGTTCGTTCACATGGCCTCTCCGATCTACCTCCAGAAGAAGTCACGACGCGGTCCCACCTTCCGGGAGAATCTCCTCGTTCATGCCGTCGCTCGAATCGCCTACCGGGGCCACATCGACAACATCCAGAGTGGTTGGGTGAAGATCGGCGTCGACAGCGTCCGCCAACTCCTCCAAGCGGGCTGCAACGACATCGGGGGCACGCTCATGGACGAGAACATCTCCCGTGCGGCCGGCGCCAGTCACGGCACCCACCTCACCCCCTCCGACTTCGAGGATCTGGTTGCACCTCTCGGACGACGACTCGTGCAGCGCACCACGCTCTACGGCCGTCCCGAACCCCGGCTCAGCGGATCAACGGGGGTATTGTCCATCGCATGAGTGCGCCGAGAGCTCGCAATATTTTCGGAGACATCGAAGTCGACCGACTCATTTCGCAGCTGATCGCGGCCGTCGGTACCGATGACAACGACGATCTGATCCGTCGACTGATCGTCACCGCTCTCGACATGGACGAGAGCCAGGTTGCCAGACTCGATCTGAAGATCGCCTCGCAGTCCTTGGCCGAGATGCTCAACGGTTACCGGGTGTTCTCGCGCGATCCGGATCGGCTCAAGGTCACCGTTTTCGGGTCGGCCCGGACCAAACCCGAAGCCCCGGATTACCAGTTGGCGGTCGAGTTCGGCCGGCGAATGGCAGACGACGATTGGATGATCATCAGCGGCGCCGGGCCAGGGATCATGCGGGCCGCGATCGAAGGAGCCGGTGCCGAGAACACCTACGGCGTCAACATCGTTCTTCCCTTCGAGCAGAAGGCCGTCGACATCATCGAGGGCGACCCCAAACTCGCAACCTTCAAATACTTCTTCACCCGCAAACTCTTCTTCGTGAAGGAAGCCGACGCGTTCGTCCTGTTCCCGGGCGGTTTCGGCACCCTCGACGAGGGTTTCGAACTCCTCACCTTGATCCAAACCGGCAAGACCTACCCCACACCCATCGTGTTGCTCGACCACCCCGGCTCCACCTATTGGGATGGTTGGAAACGTTTCGTCGCCGAAGAACTCGAATCCATCGGGATGGTCGGTGTTGCCGATTCGGCGCTCTACCTCCACACCCATGATCCGGCCGAAGCGGCCACCTACATCAGCCACTTCTACTCGACCTACCACTCGATGCGTCAGGTCGGCCGCAAGCTCGTGCTGCGGCTCTGCAGGCCCCTGCCCGATACCGCCTATGCATTGTTGAACGACGAGTTCGGCGACATCGTCGTCGATGGCGAGATCGGTCCGGCCCAGACCACCGAATCGGAAGTTCGTGACGGCGATGCACCCGATCTCGACCGGCTCTCGTTCCGATTCGACAATCGCTCATTCGCCCGCCTCACGGAGATGATCCATCGGATCAACGATCTCGGTGGATCCGATGTTGCCGCCACTCGGGGCCACGTTCACGATCTGGCTCCCGACCTCGAGAACGGAACCTGACCAGAACGAGCTGACAGTCGGCGTCGGTCAGTAGTCCGAATGCGGCGTGGGATCGAGGGTGCGTACCGCCTTGTCGACGGCCCGCCGCGCCGCGGACAGCTTCTTTTCGATCGGTGGTCTCTGGCCGAGGCCGTCCTCCAAGGCCGACCGCAACACGTCCATGGCCACGTCATTCAACTGCTCGGAGATCGATTCGAGCTGTGCCACGATCTCCCGCACGCGTTCTTCACTCATCGCTTCGGTCCCATGGCATCAGTGTGCGCGTGGGCCGTCAGGAATTGCTCCTTCCCGGACTAGCCTCAGCGAGTGTCCGAAGTTGCAATCGTTCCTCCCGTCGATGGTCATCGCTGGATCGAATTGATCGATGACGAAGGCGAGCGCTGGCTATTCGATGCCACCTTCCTCTTGTCGGGATACCACTGCATCTATGGCAACGGCTGTCCCTCCATCGACGTCGAACCCGATCATCAGGAAGAGCTCGGTTGTTGTATCCACGGCGCCCATTTCGTCGACGATGACGATCTGGCCGACGTTGCCGCCTACGCCGCGCTACTCGACAATTCGAATTGGCAGCACCGGGCCAAGGCGGTGGCCAAGGGCGGACCCTTCAAGCAGAAGAAGTCGGGGGAATGGGTCACCCGAAAGACCAAGGGTGCCTGCATCTTCTTGAATCGCTCTGATTTTCCCGGCGGTCAGGGATGTGCGTTGCATCGGGCCGCTCTCGAACGAAACGAGCGGCCCGTCGACTGGAAACCCGACGTCTGCTGGCAGGTGCCGATTCGGCTCGACGTCCACACGGACGACTACGAGAACAGCACCACGTTCGTCCGAGCCTGGGAACGGCGCGACTGGGGCCCCGGCGGCGACGATTTCCATTGGTGGTGCATCGAATCAGCCGAGGCCTACACCAACCCCGATCCCGTCTATCAGACATCGCGCGACGAGCTCGTGCTGATGGTCGGCGAGGAGCTCTACGCAAAGGTCGTTCCATTGCTCGAGGAGCTCCGGCTCGAGATGGAGCTGCGGGCCCGTGAAGTGCCGGTCGAATTCGGGGTGAAGCCGAGCTGATGGTCACATTCCTTCGATCGTTGCTCCCCGAAGGCCGGAGCGCCCGCATCCTGAGCGCCTCTGTTGCGCTCGGAGTGGCGGTTGGAATCGCCACGGCAGTCTTCGAGTACGTCACCGTCGAGCTGATTCTCTTACACGTCGAAGAAGTCCCACTGGCCCTTCAGGCCATCGCACCCATGATCGGGCTGGCCATCGCCGCCCTGCTCCTCCGCACCCTCGGCGGTGGGGCGTCGAGTTCCACCTCGGACGAATACATCCGCTCCTACCACACTCGAACGCCCTCACTTCCGCCCAAGCTGTTGCTACCCCGAATGCTGGCCGGTGTGGCCACGATCGGATCCGGCGGAGCGCTCGGTCTGGAAGGCCCATCCATCTACACCGGTTCCGTTTTCGGTCTCGCCATCCATGGTCGGCTGCAAAAGTGGTTGGGTCGCGATGCGGCCCGCATGCTGCTAACCGCCGGTGCGGCCGCTGGCGTGGCGGCCATCTTCCAGGCCCCCGCCACCGGTGTGCTCTTCGCCATGGAGGCTCCGTACCAAGACGACGTCGCCAATCGGGCGCTCCTTCCGTCGCTCCTGGCCGCCGCCGCCAGCTACCTCACATTCATCTCGATGCCCTGGATCCATCCCAGCTCCTTCCTGCCCGATGTTTTCAGCTCCGACACCATCGGCTCGGCCGAGCTCATCGGCGCCGTGGCCATCGGTGTCGGGGCCGGTTTCGGTGGGCGCATCTATTCGTGGATGGTTCGCTTGGCGAAGCAGGTCTCGAAGGAACGCCCGACGTCCCACCTCGTGATCGGTGGCGGCACTCTTCTCGGAGCGCTGGCGGTGGCTTCCGACGTGCTCTTTGATGCCCCGCTCACCCTCGGCCCTGGATTCGGTGTGGTCGAATGGCTGGCCGAACCCGATCGTGCGCTGACACTCGTCATCATCCTCTTCCTGTTCCGAGCGGCGGCAACGATGGTCACTGTCGGAGCCGGAGGAACCGGTGGGCTGTTCATTCCCCTGGCGATTCAGGGAGTGTTGCTCGGCCGTATTGTCTCCGAGGCGCTCGATCTAGCCGGTTTCAGCGGTGCATCAGCTCGGCTATGGCCCGTGCTGGGACTGGCCGCCTTCATTGCCGCCGGCTACCGAACACCGATTGCGGCCGTGATGTTCGTGGCCGAGAGCACTCGTGGAATCGCCGTGGTCCCAGCCCTGATCGCCTCTGCGGTGTCGCAACTCGTTGCCGGTCGGTCGTCCGTGTCCAGCGGGCAGCTCAAGGAACGCCTCGGTCACCTCGAAGCACGGTTCACGATGCCCCTGGCGGCGGCACTCACCACCGACATACTCACCGTGCCCCCCGACGCGTCGATTTCGGAATTCGTGTGGATTCACGCGCTCGGTCGGCGGGCGCGGGTGGTTCCCGTGGTGGACGGAAGCCGCTACCTCGGCTTGTGCTCGGTCGAGGCCTGCACGGCCATCGATCGCAGCGAGTGGGAGAACGTCACGGTGGCCGATGTGCTGGATGCGGACGCCCCCAAAGCCTCGCCCTCATGGTCGATTCGAGATGCCGTGGTGGCCATGGAGCAGTCCGACAACGACATGCTGGCAGTAACAGACGACGACGGCACCTTCATTGGTGTCGTCGTTGAGTCCGAAATTGTGAAGCTCGGTCAGATTCTCGATGAGACCGGCGGCGGCGTCGGAGGTTGATTGCCCTCCGATCGCCCGTCAGTCGTCGTCGTAGCCTTCGTCGTCGTCAAAGGCCGACTTCGCCTCGGCGGTGACAGGCAAATCGAACGGGTCGTCGTCGAGACGATCCATCAATGACTCGATATCACCGTCGCTCGATCGCTTGAGCTGTCGAGCTTCTTCATAACGGCGGTGGCGTCCTTTTTTCACGGGACACGCTCCTGAGACTATGGAAATACGAATCCACAGTGTAAGCCGATTCGCGCTCCGTCGGCGAACCCCAGGGAACTTTGAACCACAAAGTAGTTGCGGGAATAGGGCGTTCAGATGAGTGGCTTGTGACTGCGAGACTCGAGAACCAATTTTCCGCCTCCGTCAAAGGCAACCGCAGCCTCGCCGGTGACGAGCTGGCGGATGGGCTCACCGACGAGGTCAGACCTCCAGCCGACCAGGAGGCGGCAATCAGGGTCTTCTCGCAACAAGGCTTCCACGTCGGATCGGGTGGCGAGCAGCGCTGGATCGAGGTGATGGTCGCGAGCCAGCTGGGAGATCCAGGCGGTGACGAGCGTGATGACCGGCCGGAGTTCTCGGGCGATGTCGGGAACCCGTGCCTGTTTCGAGACGGGCGCCTCGGCGTTCAACCCCGACTGGATGGCAGCCAGGATCTCTTCGTCGGCTCCATTGCGGATGTGGCGACTGTCGAGCCCTCGAAGGTCGAGCATCTGTTCCCGGGATTTCGGCATCTGTTGGGCCACCGCAACGACGGCCAAGTCGGGAAGGACCTGCCGGATCGGCACATCGAGGGTGGCGGCCCGGCCTTCGCGCCACGCGGCCACTGCGGTAGCCACCCGAAGCGGTTTGCCCTTCAACGACCGGGCTTCCTTGATCCGGGCCACGGCGTCTTCGGGCGGGCGTCGATTGCGAGGACGCTGGCGAAGGATGTCAGATTCCTCGCGGGCCCAATCCAGTCGACCGAGTTCTTCGAGTTGCGCTTCGAGCAGGCTGGCCAACTCGAGCAGATTGTCGACGTCGCCAGCGGCGTAGACGAGCTGATCCTCCGACAGGGGACGCCGCAACCAATCGGTGAGTCGATCCCCTTTTGGCAGGTGGATACCCATGTACTTGTCGAGCAGGGTGGCCAACGAACCGCTGGACACCCCGAGAAAGCCAGCGGCGATCTGGGTGTCGAAGATCTGGGCGGGAATGGTGCCGCAAGCGAGATCGAGCACCTCGAGGTCTTGAACGCCGGCGTGCACGATGCACAAGCCCGGTCCGTCGAGTACCGCGGCCAGCGGGCTGAGGTCGACGGCCAGAGGATCGATCAGGACCGTTGTGTCGTCCCATGCGATCTGGACCAAGGCCACCTGGGGGTAGTACGTGCGCTCGCGATGGAATTCGGTGTCGAGTGCGAATCGTTCCGTGGATGCGAGTGTTTCGGCGAGTTCGACGAACTCGTTCTGATCGGTGATGAGCCTTGGCATTGTCGAGGAGCCTAGGTCTTCGGATCCTCCGTGGTGTGTTTGCCGTCGCGACCGAACCGGGCGAGGTCCTCCGGCTCGTCGGCATCTGCGACGGCCATCTCGCGAACGGGGATTCCTTCCCATCGTCCGAGATCGAGCACCCGACGAAACTGTCGGTGCCCTTCGCGCAGCTGGAAATTCGCAGCGCGAGCGAATGAGGCGGGCCAGCAGGCGAGCGAATGTCGAGGTTCCCCGGCGATCGTCGCCACCAGGGCCACATCAGGCTCGAGTGTGTCCAGACGCTCGACAAAGGGCCGGAGATCGGAGGGTTCGAGACCGGGATGATCGCAGGGGACGACCATCACCCAGCCGGTTCGGGCGTAGGTGAGGACCGTAGCGATACCGCCCAGCGGACCTTGGCCCGGATATCGGTCGGCCAGGGTGGGGATCGGTAGCGCGTCGGGCGCGCCTCCGACGGCCACGATGGGATCGATTCCCGCTCCTCGCATGGCGGCGAGCACGAGCGGTCCGATCACCGCCGCCTTGTCGGCACCGAATCGACGGCTCGCTCCCCCGGTGAGGATTGCGCCGATCAGCGGAGGGCGGTGACACATCGGGTCGTTGGCTGGTCGTCAGCTGGTCGGCGGCCAAGAGGGGTCGAGTTGGCGGAGGAACAGCGCACAGCGCTCGTCCTCGTCGCGCTCACCGATCTCGGCTGCGGTGGCCTGAAGCCCGGCCAATGCTCGTAGGAAACCTCGATTGGTTTCGTGTTGCCAACGCACGTATCCAGAACCTCGCCACCCGTTCTGACGAAGGGTGTCGAGACCGCGGTGATAGCCAACTCTGAACGCGGCGTAGCGCTCGATCGGATGCCGGCCGAGTTCGCCGAGGCGAGCCCATCCATCGAGGAATTTGGGAGCCCGGGCCACGAGCTCGGAGATGGCCTCCCGGCGGGCGTCGATGTCGTCGAGTGCGAGGGCCGCCTCCAAAGCCGCCAGCAATTCGGCCTGTGCCGGGGGAAGGACGGTTTCGGGTGGGCCGTTGGACGAAAGACCGATGTTGCTCATGGGCACCTGACCATTCTGAGAGTGTCGGTGGCGCCGATCGTTGCCGAGCTGCCACCGAGTACGGCGACGATGTCGCCGCTGCGGATATGACCTTGATCCTTGGCCAACTGAAGAACGTTTCTGACGCTCTCGGCGTTGTCCTCGATGCGGTCGAGGGGAATGGGCGTGGCCCCCCAGCTCATCGTGAGCTGTCGAATCGTGCGGGGCTCCGGACTGAATCCGAGAATCTTCGCTTGCGGCCGGAAGCGGGCGATGGCCCGAACCGTGAAACCTGACCGGCTGATGCAGATGATGGTTTTGACACCCATCTCGGACGCGGCACGCCACGTGGCCATCGTCATCACATCGGTGACCGCGGCGTCCATGCTCTGGGGCTCGGTGAGTCGATCGCGGCGAATCTGGTGGGCCCAGCCGTCGTAGTCGAATTCTTCGTCGGCTCGTTCGGCAATTCGAGCCATCGTGGCCACGACGTGGGCCGGATCATCGCCGACCGCCGTCTCTCCGGAGAGCATCACGGCACTCGTCCCATCGAACACGGCGTTCGCCACATCGGAGGCCTCGGCCCTGGTCGGCGAGGGCGAGGTGATCATGCTCTCCAGCATCTGGGTGGCTGTGATGGCCGGACGACCCAGGGCAATACAACGCTCGATGATCTCCTTCTGGAGATGGGGCAACTCTTCGATGGGCATCTCGGAACCGAGATCGCCACGGGCCACCATCACCGCACCGGAGGCCTGAATGATTCCGTCGAGGTTCTCGACCGCGGCCCGAGTTTCGATCTTCGCTACCACCAAGGGGCCGCGGGGAGCCGGCTCGAGGCCCACCCGGCGGATGTCGTGGGCCGAGCGGACGAAGGAAACCGCAACGAAGTCGACATCGACATCGACGAAGGCATCGAGCAGACGAAGGTCTTCGGGCGTCGGTGTGCTGATACGCAGACGATCGGAGGGAATGTGAAGGCCGGGCCTTCCCTGGGTGCTGCCGCCGAAGAGCACCCGACCCTGCAGGGCATCGCCGGTACTGCCGACGACCTGGATCTGGATCGCTCCGTCACCAACAGCCAGTCGGTCACCGAGCTGCACATCGGACAGGAGGCTCTCGTAGTCGACGAAGATGCGTTCGGCTGTCGACGTGCCATCGCCGGGCACCAGGTCGACCTGGCTCTTCTCGACGAGATGGGTGGGTCCGGCGAACGCTCCCATTCGCACCTTGGGGCCGGGGAGGTCGGCCATGATGCCGATCGGCTTGCTGACCGCCTCCGCGATTCGTCGCAGACGATGGAAACGGTCGAGCGACTCCTCGAGGCTTCCATGGGACAAATTTAGGCGGGCAACGTCCATGCCGGCTTCGATCATGTCCTTGAGAACGCCCTCGTCATCCGAGGCGGGTCCGATGGTGGCAATGATCTTTGTTCGTCTGTTCACGAACGCGAGGCTAGCGTCGCCGATCTATGGAGCTGATCATCGTTCGACATGGCCGACCAGAACGCATCGAGAATGCGGACGGTCCCGCCGATCCGCCGCTCACCGAGGCCGGCCATCGGCAGGCGGCGGCGGTCGCCGAGTGGTTGCGTTCGGAACAAATCGACCGCATCGTGGTGAGCCCGATGCAGCGGGCGCGACAAACTGCGGCCCCCATCGAAGCTGCCCTCGGGTTGACGGCCGAGGTCGTCGACGGGGTGCGCGAGTTCGACGACGATCACAATGCCTACATCCCCATGGAGGAAATGAGGGCCGACAAGGAGGCTTGGCGAAACTGGTTGACCGAGATGGCCGAAACCAATCGTGATGCGTTCCGGAGTGAGGTGCTCGACGCACTGAAGATCGTCGCCGCTGAGAACCGTGGTCGCAGAGTGGCCGTGGTTTGTCACGGAGGGGTCATCAACATCTGGGCGGCGGACGTGCTCGGCCTCTCCGACCAAATGTTCTTCGCCCCCGACTACACCAGCATCAACCGATTCATGGTGGCCTCAACCGGCGAGCGATCGGTGGTCAGCCTCAACGACATCGGTCATCTCCGACATCTCCCCGACCTCGTGCTGGGCTGATCGTGCTGGGCTGATCGCAACTCAGTTACGCAGGACTTCTTTCCACGCCACGTCCTTGTCGGTCCGGACGTCGCCCGGCAGACCGAGAACCCGTTCGCCGAGAATGTTCTTCATGACCTCGGTGGTGCCGCCCTCGATGCTGTTGGCCCGGCTTCGCAGGAAGGCTTTCTGGGGCGACGAGAAGGCCATGGCCGTTTCGGGCTGCAGGAGTTCGTAGGAGCCGTACAACATTGCCTCGGCGCCCATGAGGTTCATCGTGTAGTCGTAGATGTCCTTGTTGAGGTCGGCGGAGGCCATTTTGCCAACCGAACCCTCGGGTCCGGGGATGCCGGCCTTGCGGTTCTGGGAAGCCCGGATGTTCGTCAGGCGATGGACCTCGGCCCGGACCCACAGCTTCATCACGTCGTCTCGTTGCGTCGAATTCGGATCGTCGAGAGCCTTGAAGGCATCGGTGGCCACCTTGATGGCTCCCGCTCCCTTCGGTGGCACGGTGCCGCCGATCGACACCCGTTCGTTCATCAGGGTGGTGAGCGAGACGCGCCAGCCCTCGCCCACTTCACCAAGGCGCTCTGCATCCGGAATGGTCGCGTCGGTGAAATAGACCTCGTTGAACTCGGCCTCGCCGGTCATCTGGCGGAGCGGTCGCACTTCGACTCCGGGTTGATCCATGTCGACCACGAAGTAGGTGAGTCCTTTGTGTTTGGGCTGATCAGGATCGGTGCGGGCCACGATCATTCCCCACTTGGCCAGGTGGGCAAGAGTGGTCCAGACCTTCTGTCCGTTGACCACCCATTCGTCGCCATCGCGTTCGGCCCTCGTTGCCAGACCGGCGACATCGGAGCCGGCGCCGGGCTCGCTGAAGAGCTGACACCACACTTCCTCGCCGGTGAACAAGGGTCGCAGATAACGACGTCGCTGCTCTTCGGATCCGTGGGTGAGCACCGTCGGGGCTCCCATGCCGTATCCAATCGGGTTCCGGTAGTACGGCGAGGGAGCTTTCGCCTCGGCGAGCCTGGTGTTGACGGCGGTCTGGAGGTTCGGGGCCAGGTCGAGACCGCCATGGCCCTCGGGAAAGTGCACCCAGGCCAAACCCTTGTCGAACTGGGCGCCCAAGAACTCGACATCGGTGGTTGTGGCCGGATCGTGTTCGGCCAGTAGCTCGTCACAGAGCGAGAGGATCAGCTGTTCTGGTGGTGCCGCGAGCGTGGTCATGCCGGAGAGGTTAGAAGTGGGTCGCAAACTTGACCAATCGGTCAAGTTGGGCCGGGGTCGACCCGCCCGATCAGTTGTTGTGGGCGCGCTGGCGGACCGCAGCCAGGTGATGTCGCTCGGCGTTGTCGGGGGCCAACGCAGCGAGGAGATCGTGCTGTTCAGCCGACTGTTCGTAGCGCCCGAGGGCCCCCAGCACGTTGGCGAGTTCGATCCGGTCGTCGACACTGGCGCCCGGAATCGCCACCCGGTACCGCAGGACGTTGGCCAGGGCTCCGATGTCGCCGGCCCGGAGGGCAGCGACCCGGAGGTTCTGGAGCATCCGGCTCGCTACGTCGGTGGCCGACATCGCCGTGAGGGTCAGCGGATCAAAACGCTGCTCGGGAAACAGGCTCTCGAAGCGAGCCTCGCAATCGTCGATGGTCATTTCTCGGCCCCCTGCAAACGGGTCGAACCAGCGGCGGTTGGAGCCGTCGCCAACGATCACATGGCCGGGCATCCCGACCGGCTCGAGGTCGAGACCGGCCCGGCGACTGACCTCGGCCGTGATCACCGCGATGCTGAGTGGGTTTCCGAGTTTGGTTTCGAGAACCCGGTGCAGCAACGAATTCGACGCTGCGTAGTAGTGCTCGTGATTGCCCCGGAAGCCGAGGGTTCCGAAGACATGGCCGAGAAACCCGTCGATGTCGCCCGGAGCGTCGTCGGCGCAGCCGTCGAGCGCGATCACGATCGCATCCTCGCTCACGAAACTCTTGCTGAGCGAGGCCACCGCAGCGGCAACGAGGTCGAGGCGCGGGCTGGCTGCGGTGAGGGTTTCGGTCAGCCGCTCCGGATTCATGGCTTCGAAGCTACAGGACGAGACCCAAAAGGCTCTGGCCGGCAGATCCGAGCTGGCCCCGCTCATCGAAAATTCTCGTGGTACAGAGTCCAACGCCGTGGGTGCCGACGCGGGTGATCGAGTCGAGACCGACCCATTCTCCGATCAGCGGTCGATGAAGTGCCACCGTGAGATCGGCGTTGATCAGGCCGAGGCCCTCCTCGAAGCGATAGATCGCACTCACCCCCGATCCGAAGTCGGCAACGGCCAGTACCCGACACAACGCCGACGTGGCTTCGCCGTCGACGAGTGGTTGGCGAAGTCGGACCCAGGTCTGGGCTGGGCCCGGCGCATCGAACGTGCCTTTGACGAAACGGAACTCGGCGCCATGACGGTGAAAGCTGATGCCGTCCTCACCGGCAGCCCATCCCGGTGGATCAGGAGCCAGCGACTCGCGAGGCAACTCCGTCGTTTCGTCGGGTTCCCAATCCGGCGCGGGAAGTTCGCTGGTTCGCAGATACAGCGCCGTCGCCGTGGCAACGACGACGCCGTCCGCCAGTAGCGAAGCCCGGCCGTGTCCAACGCGGCGACTCACTCTGACGCGGCTGGATTCCACCGTGAGCTCGGTCAAGGGCACCGGCTTGACCAGCTCGACCGAGATCCTGGCCACCACTTCATCCGGTTCGGTCAGCCGTTCGACGAGCCGAGCCAAGAGCGCCGAGGGTGGTCCTCCATGCTGCGCATCCGGCCGCCACGGTCCACCCGTCAGCGGTGTGGGCCGGAATCCCGACGGGGTGGCGACGAACAGCGACGTCGAGTCGGCGTCGGTTTCGGCGGTAGTAGCGAGAGGCACGGGTGTCACGACGCCAACCGTAGACAGTCTCGGGCGATTGATCCCAAGACGATTGGCCCGAGGCGATTGGCACAACCGACAACTGGACCCTACTTTTCGCTCGCATGTATCCAGGAGTTCACGCCAAGATCCACCCCGACAAGCCGGCCATCGTCATGGTCGACGGCGGGACGGTCGACGGCGGCACGGTGATCACGTATCGCGAGCTCGATGACGAGGCCAATCGGATTGCCCAGCTCTTCCATGCCGAGGGACTCCGCCCCGGCGATCATGTGGCGTTCTGCCTGGAGAACCGCGCCAACTTCCTGGTCTTGGCCTGGGGTTGCCACTACGCCGGACTGATCTACACCGCAATGTCGAGCAGGCTGACAACCGAGGAGATGGCTTACATCATCGACAACACCGGAGCGAAGGCGTTCATCACCTCGGCCTACAAGCGGGATCAGGCCGCCGAACTGAACGACCAGATGCCGAACGTGTCCCTCCGTCTGATGATGGACGGATCGGTGGATGGATACGAGAGCTACGAAGATGCCATCGCCCAACACTCGGCCGAGCCCATCGCGGGCCGGGTGGCCGGTTTCGACATGTTGTACAGCTCGGGAACCACCGGTCGACCCAAGGGTGTGAAGCCTGCGACCACGCAGGTCGCTCTGGATGAGGCCGCCCACGGCGTTGGTGGGCTGCTCGCCGTCCTGTTCGGGATGACCGCAGACAAGGTCTACCTTTCCCCGGCACCGCTGTATCACGCCGCTCCGCTTCGGTTCTGCATGGGAACCCATACCCATGGCTCCACCGTGGTGGTGATGGAACGGTTCGATCCCGAGGAATATCTACGAGCGATCGAAACGCACCATGTGACGCACTCCCAGGTGGTTCCGACGATGTTCATCCGCTTGCTGAAACTCGACGAAGCCGTACGAAACGCCTACGACGTATCGTCGATAGAGGTGTGCATCCACGCCGCCGCCCCTTGCCCCGTTCCGGTCAAGGAACAGATGATCGAGTGGTGGGGACCAGTGATTCACGAGTACTACGCCGGCACCGAAGGCAACGGCTTCGTCTACTGCAACTCCGAGATGTGGCTCGGCCACAAGGGTTCGGTGGGACTTCCGATCAACTCGGTCGTCCACATCGTCGGCGACGACGGTACCGAACTCACGAACGCCGGCGACGAAGGCACGATCTACTTCGAGGGCGGGTCGACATTCGAATATCACGGCGACGAGTCGAAGACCGCCGATTCACGGAATCCGCTCGGCTGGAGCACGCTCGGCGATGTCGGCAAACTCGACGAGGACGGCTTCCTCTATCTCACCGATCGCAAGGCGTACATGATCATCTCGGGGGGCGTGAACATCTATCCCCAGGAGGCCGAGAACGTTCTCGCCATGCACCCCAAAGTGTTCGACGTCGCGGTCATCGGTGTTCCCAACGCCGACTTCGGCGAGGAAGTCAAAGCGATCGTGCAGACCGTTGAAGGAGTCGAAGCCAGTGCGGATCTGGGTCGTGAGCTCATCATCTACTGCAAGGAACACCTGGCCGACGTGAAGTGCCCGCGCACCGTCGACTTCCGGGATGAACTCCCCCGCCATCCCACCGGCAAGCTCTACAAGCGACTGCTCAAGGACGAATATTGGGCCGGCCACGCCAGCCGCATCATCTGATTTGCTCGATCACCCACACGACCGCGTCGGCATTGGGCGTTGGGATTCGAAGGCTCTTCGGCCCCGCGGCGGGATCGACGTTCTCAGCCGGATCCGCGTCGAGAACGTAGGTGGTCCAACGGCCATCCGTTGTCCAGGACTGCGCTCCCAGGTAGCCCGCGATCGCATGGACCGGGAAGAAGGCCGAGATGTTGGAATTGCCTTCGTTGAGCGACCGCATGTTGTCGAATTCGTCGCCGAACACCCCTGAGGTCCACCGCAAACCCGGGCACCCACCCGTGTCGAGACACAACCGTGGCCCGAGCAACAACGGTTCATCGATTTGGGCCGGTGACGGGATGGAAGATCGGCTGGCCTCGCCCGGAACGCCGCGATGGACCGAGACCGTGAAGGATCGGCCGTGATGTTGTGGCAAGTTGGCGTTGGTGGGATCGGCGGTGACGATCGCTCCGAATTCGACGAGGAATCGGTCGCTCGTTCTGGCCTCGGACACACCCAATTCCCGTTGATCACCGGTCGCAAGGTCGATCACCGTGGGGTTATGGCGGTCATTCACATACATCAGGGCCTGATTCGACAGGGCGTCACGAACCGGAACCTGGGGGCCCGGTCGTCCCATCACATAAGACTTGCGATCGGGAGGGGGTGCGGGCCAACGCACGAAGTCGTCGCCTGATCGTGACCTTCCATCGGCACTCGGGTTCGGGCCGGGGTCGGTACTGCTCGATGAACCTTGCGACCCGTTCGCCGAGTCCGCGGGATCCTCGGGTGGGCGATCGGGCCGGGCGAGAGCGAAGACGATGATGCCGATGACGATCGCGGCGGCCAGCGCCACCAGAATCGACGAACCTTGCGCCCCTCTCACGACCTCGTCGGTTTGGGTTCCGTCGCCGGATTGGAGATCGAAGCGGACCTCGTAGTCGGGGTACTCGGGCGCGACCGGGTCGAGTGGCGGAGACTGCTGCCTCACCGACCGAACTCGCTGCCGTGACACGAACTCCTTCTTTCCGTCAGGGAAGTGTCGCAGCTCTATTCTCCACGGTGAGTCAAGTCCCGCTGGTCATGAGCCCTTGAACACCGGTTGTCGCTTCGCCATGAACGCGGCGACGCCTTCGGCGTAATCATCGCTGCTGAAGCACGACTTGATCACGTCGTCGACCGCGCCGTCTCGAGCCACGGCGAGCTTCGCCGCATACTGGCTCAACGGGGCCCGAGTGGCCATCAATTCTGCTTGCGAGCGGACATGGGCATCGAGGTCGGCCTTCGGGCGGACATGATTCGCGAGGCCCCAACGGACGGCCGTCTCGGCGTCGTACAACTCGGCGGTGTAGATGATTTCCTTCGTCACCGATGGCCCGAGCAGGTCGACCAGCTTCTGGATGCCATCGGCTGAGTAACCGATGCCGAGTTTGGCCGGCGGCAGCGCCCATTTGACGTCGTCGGCGAAATAGCGGACGTCGGCCATCAGCGAGATGGCGAGACCTCCGCCGATACAGAAGCCGTGCACACAAGCGAGTGTGGGCTTGGGTAGGCGCTCGATGGCGGCGTAGGCGGCCCCGGTTGCTTCTTCGTAGCCGTCGCCACTGACGCTCGTCCGTTGGGTTTCGAACTGGCTGATGTCGGCGCCGGCTACGAACGCCTGCTCACCGGCTCCCCTCAGGATCACCACTCGAACGGTGCGGTCGGACCCGAGTTCGGTACACAGATCCGGAACCGACCGCCACATGTCGATGGTCATCGCGTTGCGGCGCTGCTCATGATCGAAGATCAGCCAGGCCAAGGGCCCATCCCGTTCGATACGAACCTGACCCGGCGATTCGGCAGTATTGGATTGGGCAGTATTGGATTGGGCAGTATTGGATTGGGCAGCGTTGGATTCGGCAGCGTTCACGACGGCAACGGTATGCGGCTGTTCCGCTCGCGGCGAACCAGCATTCTGAGCGCCAGTGCCAGGCCGCAGGCCAGCCCCAGCGTGATGGCCCCGGATATCCAGAGTGTCGGGTAGCCACCGGCTGCGATGATCCAGCCGCCGGCGGCGGGCCCGGCACCGGCCCCGATGTACACGCCAGTCTGGCTGACGCCGGTTGCGGCTCCGGGTGCTGACGGATTGTTGCGGATGACCGACAGATTGAACAGCCCGGGCCACGCCCACCCGAAGCCGAAGGCCGGAATGACGCCGACGATGTACCAAGTGGGATCGTGGAGAGACAAAACCAGCATCCCCAGGCTCCCCAGCCCGAAGAGCAGGGCGGTTTGTTTGATGGCGAGAACGGTTCCCCGGTCGACCAATCGGCCCTGGAGAATACGTGAGCTGATTCCCACCAGCGATCCGCCGGTGAGGAGCAGCCCAGCCAACGCCGGCGACGTCCCTGCCGCCTCGGCACCGCTCACCAGGAATCCGACGAGTGACCCTGCGGCCGCTGCTCCGAGGCCTCCGACGGCCGCATACAGGAGCAGTAACGACAGTGGAAGGTCGGGTGAACGGCGCTTGGTCACGGCAGGCGGCGTACCGCGTGCTGGGAGGGTCAGCGGTGGGAGGGTCAGAGG
>JBBKXQ010000115.1:0-36343 GCA_037969565.1 Acidimicrobiales bacterium
GCTCTCGGGACTGGTGCTCTCGGGACTGGTGCTCTCGGGACTGGTGCTCTCGGGACTGTTGACAGCATCGTCGCTGTTGCAGTCGGGTTCGTGGGCCGTGGTGTGTCCGCAGGTGCAGAGCAGGTGGAGGACGGGTTCGGGTTTGCGGCCGTCGGCGCCGGCACCGTGACCGAGCTGGACGAGCTCGACCAGCGCATCGAGTCGACGATGGGTGCTCGTCCTGACGACCGGCGTGTCGGTGCCGGCAGCTTCGGCCTGATCGGCTCGGAACAACTCATCGATTTTGCGGTCGAGCGCAGCCAGGAACGCTTCACCCTGCAACGGATCGGCAGTGCCACCGAAGTGGAGGTTGCCGAAGAGGTCGTTGCCGACCCAGAGGTGACGGCGGGCCTGGGCTCGGATGTAGTCGTCGAGATGTTCGGTCGGATCGGCCGCAGCTTCCCATTCCCGACAGGAGGCTGCGAACTCTTCGACGGTCGACAACGCCGCAGCCGCGCAGAGGAACGGTTCGGCTGCAGCCAACTGGGTGGAGTCGACCCGACGGGACATGTCGGTGATGACTTCGACGTGGCCGAGGGTGATGGTGGCGGCACGGTGGGCGGCGTCGAAAGAGGGGAACCGGTAGCGGCAGCGGCCCGAGGTGAGGAAGCGTCGGGATTGTCTTGGTTCGATCCGGGACTTGGCTCGAAGCAGCGCACTGACCGATTTCTCGCCGACGGCACAGGAGGCCGCGACAGCGTCCGTCGTGTCGGCGATGGAGCCCGTGATCCGGGTGCACTGGTCGTGGAGGCCGGCCATGTGGGTGAGCAGGCCGGCGTAGCCCTGGCGGGACAAGGTCGCCGGGTTGATGGCTGCGAGCTCGGCCAGGTCGGAAGCCAGATCAGCGAGCTCGGCCAGATCGGAAGCCAGATCAGCGAGGTCGGCCAGATCCCGAGCCGTGCGTTCGGTCGGGGTGGCGCCGAGGCTGGGAGTGGGGTGTTCGGCGTCTGCCATGAGAACCATGATGACCATGGCCTGTGACATTTTGGGGCAGATCGTCGAGGTCGAACGAAGAAATCCCGAAAAGGTTTCACCACCTGACGACGTCTCAGCGTGCGGCGCGAAGCTGGCTTGCTGCTTCCTCCGGGATCACCGGGTTGAAGAATTCGCCCGAACCGAGTTCGCCGGCGGCGACGAAGCGCATCACTCCCTTGCTCCGCCAAGGGCAGACAATGTCGATGTGCAGCTTCGCCTCGGGCCAGTTGCCGCCATCGGACGGCCGCTGGTGGACCCACAGCATGTACGGCGTCAGCGCATCGAAGAGTTTGTCGAGTCGCTCCGTGGCATCGACCAACATTGCAGCCAGGTGCTTGCGGCCGATCGGGTCGAGCGAGGGAAGGTCCGGGACGGGATCGATCGGAGCGATTCGCAGTGCGTAGGGATGGGGAGCGGCATGCGGAACCCAGCTCCGCCAACCGCCCGCTTCCCGAACGAGTCGGTCTTCTCCTGGATCGTCGAGGAGGGACCCTCGTTCCAGTTCTCGTGCGGGAAGTGCGGGAACGTGGTCGAAGGCGTAGATCTGGCCGTGAGGGTGGCGAATCGTGGCTCCGACCTCAGGACCCCGATTCTCGAAGATGAGGACGTAGTCGACGTCGTCGTTCGCGCCCAGGGCTGCGGTGCGCTCGGCCCAGAGGTCGACCACCTTCAACGCACCATCGACGCCGAGTTCCCAGAACGCAGCCTCGTGGTTGGAGCTGTACAAGATCACCTCGGCCCGGCCGGGCGGAAGGGCGGGCCATCGATTGGGAAAGGATCGAACGTCGTAGGGCTCGGGGGCCTCGAGACCCCCGACACAGAACGGACAGCCGGCGTTCGGCAGATTCGGTCGTTTCTGGCGGGTGCCGACGACGTACGTGACGTCACCAGTGAGCGAGTCGATTCGGCGATCAGTCACCATCAGACAAGCCGAAGATCGGCGTCGGCGAATGCATCGATCGCAGCCGGGGAAAGCTGGGTGTCGGAGATGATGATGTCGGCCGCTTCGAGGGGAGCGATCTTGGCCAGCCCTCGGGTTCCCCACTTCGTGTGGTCGGCGAGCACCGTCACCCGCCGGGCCGAATGCAGAAACGCCATGTTCACCTCGGCCTCGGCCAGGTTCGGTGTGGAGAAACCGACCTCGAAGTCCATGCCATGAACTCCCATGAAGACCATGTCGACGTAGAGCGAGCTGAGCGCGCCGGTGGCAACTGGGCCGACAAGTGCGTCGGAAGGAGTCCGGACACCGCCGGTGAGAACGATGGTCTGGTCAGCTCGTGACCCCTCGTAGAAAACCCGGGCGATCGACGGAGCGTTCGTGACCACCGTGAGGTTCGGGACCTCGAGCAGGAGTTTGGCCAGGGACCAGGTGGTCGTGCCCGCGGTGAGACCGATGGCGGATCCGGGAGCCACGAGGTTTGCCGCGGCCCGAGCGATGCGGCCTTTTTCAGAGCTCTGCTGTGATTGTTTGGCGTCGAAACCAGGCTCGAACGACGTGTTGGCTCGAACCAGGATGGCTCCGCCATGAACCTTGTCGAGAAGTTGTCGACCCTCGAGCACATCGAGATCACGCCTCACGGTCATGTCCGACACCTCGAGCAACGCCGCGAGTTCTCGAACTCGCACAGACCCGTCGCGCCGAATCGAGTCGAGGATGCGATCGTGACGCTGTTGGGCGAGCATAGGAAGCACCAGATTGCACATGAGTCACAGAAAAGTCAACAGATTCGAACAATCGAGTTCTTGCCGGCCGAATGTTCCGCCGTTGCTCCATTTCCCGCTTCATCACTGAGTTGGCGACCGCACTCAGTTGATCAGCTCCGGAACGTTCATGAACTTCATGTGACCGAATGCTTGACATCAGGGAGTGGAACGTGAAAGATTCTGCTCACTTCTGGTGGTTCTCGTTCGGTTTCTTGTTCGAACGGATGTCAGGGGTTCCGAACACCAGGGGGTTTCGGCGGAGTGGCCAATGATCACTCCTCTGCCCCTTTCGCCAGCAGTCCGTAAAATAAGCCCTGTTGTCCGCCCAAAATCCAGCACAGCAGAAAAACCCAAAGGGAGTAATGCCATGTCCGACCTGAGCCTTCCTCAGTCCCCGAGTCCGTCCAAGGTCGGCTTCGCCCTACCCCGCCGCTCCATGATCAAGGGTGCAGCCGGAGTTGCGAGCCTTGCCGCCTTCCCCGCACTTCTCGCCGCCTGCGGTAGCGACTCCGATGGTGCCGTCGCCGATGGTGGCACCGACACCACCACCGCCGGAGCCGGTGGCTTCGAGCTTGGTGCCGGCAGCGGCGATCTCAGCATTGGCTCGAACTACTCCAACGATCAGGTGAAAGACGCGCTCGCCGCCACCATCGCCGCCCTGCCCAACAAGGACATCGTTCCGGCCGTCAACACCACCGACCACAACACCTACCAAGAGAACATCTCCACCTATCTCCAGAACCCCGACGATGTCCTGCCTTGGTTCGCCGGTTTCCGCATGCAGTTCTTTGCGGCCCAGGGTCTCGTCGGTGACATCTCCGACGTGTGGGCCGCCGGACTCGACAACGAACTCTCGAGTGGTTTCAAGACAGCATCCACCGGCCTCGATGGCAAGCAGTATTTCGTGCCCTTCAACTACTACGCCTGGGGCGTCTACTACCGCAAGAGCCTCTTCGAAGAGAACGGTTGGACCCCTCCGACCAACATGGAAGAACTCACCACGCTGGCCACCGAGATGCAGGCTGCCGGTCTCACCCCGTTCGCCTTCGCCAACTCTGGCAACTGGCCCGCCATGGGCACCTTCGATCAGCTCAACGTCCGCATCAACGGCTATCAGTTCCACGTCGACCTCATGGCCGGCCGTGAATCGTGGACCGACGACCGGGTCAAGGAAGTATTCGCTACCTGGGAAACGCTGCTCCCATTCCATTCGGAGAACCCGAACGGTCGCGAGTGGGAAGAAGCGGCGGCTGCGATCGTCAACAAGGAAGCCGGCATGATGACGATCGGCACCTTCATCGGATCGCAGTTCCCCGAGGGTGAACTCGACGACCTCGATTTCTTCCCCTTCCCCGAGATCAACCCCGACTACGGCACCGAGGTCGTCGAGGCACCGATCGACGGGTTCATGATGGCGGCCAGCCCGAAGAACGAACAAGCGGCCAAAGAGCTGCTCTACTTCATCGGTACCGGAGCAGGGCAAGACGCCTATCTCGCCGTCGACCCATCCGTCGTTGCTCCGGCCGAGTCAGTCGATTCGTCGGTGTGGAGCGATCTTCAGAACAAGGTGTTCGACACCGTTCAGAACGCCAAGTTCGTCACCCAGTTCCTCGACCGTGACACCAGCCCCGAGTTCGCCTCCAATGTCGCCGGTCCTCGGATCGCCGACTTCTTGGCCGACCCGTCGCAGATCGATTCGATTCTGGAAGACATGCAGGCCCAGGCCGGCGTGATGCTGGGCGACGGCTGAGTTCGGGCGACTCGAATCGGCATCTGCTAAACACTGAACCATGACGACAACCAGCCCGTCTGCAGCCTCTGCTCCAATCGAAGCAGCCGCGCCAGCACCGGCCGAGCCGGCCAAGCGTAGGCGGAAGAAGTCGTCGAATTTCAGCGGTCGGGACCGCACCGTCTTTTTCTTGATGGTGGCGGTCCCGACCTTTTTTCACGTGATGCTGGTGTGGGTCCCCACCTTGGCGTCGATCTTCTTCTCGTTCACCGATTGGAATGGCTTCCGGCTCAGCGACATCAACCTGGTCGGACTCACCAACTACCGACAGATCTTCGGCGCCTTCAGCCGCGACTTCTACCAGGCCCTCCTCAACAATGCGGTGCTGTTGGTGTTTCTCTTCCTGGGCCCGACCGTGTTCGGGATGTTCCTGGCCTATCTCCTCGACAAGAATCTGAAGGGCTCGAGGGTCTACCAGAGCGTGTTCTACATGCCGGTCGTCCTCTCACTCGCCGTCGTCGGCTTCATGTGGCAGAGCGTGATCTACTCCACGGAGAACGGACTGGCCACGCAGCTGTTCGGGTCGGGGAACAGCGGCATCAACTGGCTGGGCAACCAGGATTACCTGATCTCATTCAGTCAGAACCTCGGTGTCTCCAAGAACTTCATCGCCATCCTCGTTGCCATCGCCTGGCGACACGCCGGCTACATCATGGTGCTCTATCTCGCCGGCATGAAGAGCGTCGACATGTCACTGCGGGAGTCGTCCGCGCTGGACGGCTGCAACGAGTGGCAGGCATTCCGCCACGTCATTTTCCCGACGCTGAAACCGATCAACGTGGTGGTCGCCGTGATCACCGTCATCGAAGCCCTCCGGGCCTTCGACATCATCTATGTGCTCAACACGCCGGGCCGAACACAGGTGCTCTCGATCCTCACCACGAACAACCTCCTCGGTGAGGGAGGAGGCAACGTCGGCCGTGGCTCGGCCTACGCCGTGATCCTCTTCGCACTGTGCCTGGGCTTCGTGATCTGGTACGTCACGAACCACTACAAGGAGTCCGAAGCCTGATGGCCGTCTCCAGTCCTCCTCCGACAACCTCCGATCCAAACACGGCTGTTCCGAACGCGATCGCTCCGAAGCCGGTTGGTCGGAAGAAGAAGGTCCGGTGGCAGCGAGTAGTGCTGCACGTATTTCTCACCCTCACAGCTCTCGTGTGGCTCGTGCCGATCGTCGGAGCCGTGTTTTCGTCCTTCCGTCCGTTCGCCGAAACGGTTCGCGACGGTTATCTGTCGGTTCCCGACACGCTCACACTCGACAATTATCGAAACGCCTGGGAGCAAGGCGACATTCTCCACAAGTACTGGAACACGTTACTCATTCTTGCTCCGGCGCTCGTCCTCACCTTGTTCTTCTCCAGCATGGTGGCCTTCGCCGCAAGCCGCTACAGCTGGCGATTCAACGTGGGGTTCCTGGTCTTGTTCACGGCCGGCAACCTCCTGCCGCAGCAGATCATCATCCAGCCCCTGTTCCAGATGTACAACCGGATCCCTCTACCCGAACTCCTGTCGAACTCGGGGAAGCTCAACGGGAGCACCTGGGGCCTCATCCTCATTCACGTGGCGTTCCAGAGTGGATTCTGCACGTTCGTCCTGAGTAACTACATGAAACTCCTGTCGCCCGAGCTGAACGAAGCGGCGATGGTGGATGGTGCTGGAGTCTGGACGATCTACTGGCGGGTGATCATGCCCCTCACCCGTCCTGCACTGGCGGCGTTGGCCACCCTCGAGTTCACCTGGATCTACAACGATTTCTTCTGGGCCGTGGTGCTGGAGCAACAGGGCGCCGATCGACCGATCACCTCGTCGCTCGCCAATCTCGGTGGCGAATTCTTCACCGACGACAATCTCATTGCCGCCGCCTCGGTCTACGTGGCCATTCCAACCATCGCTGTCTACTTCGCGTTGCAGAAGCATTTCATCGCCGGGCTCTCGCTCGGCGGAAGCAAGGGCTGAAGCTCAGCTCCGACGCTGAGGTACACACCATCATGGAATCGCATCACCTCACTTCTCGCGCCACCTCGGTTGTTCTGTCGTCTGGCGATGGCATGCCCGAGATCTTTTATCTCGGGGCTCGGCTCGACTCCTTCGACGCCGCTGCCGTTGGTCAACCGGTGCCGAAGGCGGTGCTCGACGCACCCGCTCCACTCGGCATCATCGCCGAGAACGGCACTGGCTTCCTCGGTCGACCCGGTTTGGTCGGCTCTCGAGCCGACGGCTCGGGCTGGTGTCCGATCTTCACCATGTATGGGGAGCCCATGGTCGGAGAACGCACGGCAACGTTTGCTCTCGCCGATGAAATAGCCCTCCTCGACCTGACGATCGAGGTCGAGATCAGCTTGGCCGAAACGGTCATCGTCCGGGTTGCGCTCACAAACCGGGGCGAAACGGCCTACGACGTGATGCGCCTCGCCCCCTCGGTCCCGATCCCAGCACACGGCACGGATCTCCTGACCTTCGCCGGGCGTTGGTGTCAAGAGTTCCAACCGCAGCGTTCATCATTCGCCGGTCTCACCGTGGTCGAGAACCGCAAGGGCCGAACATCGCACGATCGGCTTCCCGCCGTCTTCAGCGGTTCCAGCGGATTCGGCGAGCAACAGGGAGATGTCTGGGGCGTCCAGCTGGCCTGGAGCGGCAACTACGAGATTGCCGCCGAACAGGTGAGCGACGGTCGACGCCATGTCCAGTCCGGCGAGCTCCTGTCGCCGGGAGAGATCGTGCTCGCCCCGGGCGAGACCTATGAGGCTCCAGATGTCGTGGTGGCCTGGAGCGATGGAGGTCTCACCTCCGCCAGTCAGGCATTTCATCGTCACGTCCGGCTTCACCACGAACTCGCCGGCCCTCGCAAAGTGATCCTGAACACCTGGGAGGCCGTCTACTTCGATCATGACCTCGAAACGCTGAAAGCGCTGGCCGATGTCGGAGCCGAGGTCGGCGTCGAACGATTCGTGCTCGATGATGGCTGGTTCGGAAGTCGACGGAACGACACCCTCGGCCTCGGCGACTGGTGGGTCAGCGCTGACGTGTGGCCCGATGGCCTACACCCCATCGTCGACCACGTCGCCGCACGAGGGATGGAGTTCGGCTTGTGGGTGGAGCCGGAGATGGTCAACCCGGATTCGGATCTGTTCCGGAACCATCCGGAGTGGGCCCTCACCACCCATGGTTATGAGCCCGTGCTGGGGCGTCAGCAACTGGTTCTCGACTGTGGCCGGTCCGAGGTTCGCAACTACCTGTTCGACGGGATCGATGCCCTGCTGGTCGAATACACCATCAGCTACCTGAAGTGGGACATGAACCGTGATCTCGTGCAGGCCTCGAACCACGGCCGAGCCGGTGCTCACGGCCACGTCGCCGGGCTCTATGAATTGCTCGATCGTGTTCGGTCGGCTCACCCTTCGGTCGAGATCGAGAGCTGTGCCTCCGGTGGGGGTCGGGTCGATCTCGCGATTCTGAGTCGAACCGACCGAGTCTGGACTTCCGATTGCAACGACGCTCTCGATCGTCAGTCGATCCAGCGAGGCTTCAGCATGTTGTTCCCGCCCGAGGTCATGGGCGCTCACATCGGCCCTCATCGGGCCCACACCACCCATCGCATCCAAGGGGTCGGATTCCGAGCGGCCACGGCGTTGTTCGGGCATCTCGGGATCGAGTGGAACCTGCTCGACGCCAAGCCCGAGGAACGAGAGCAAGTGGCGAAGGCTGTTGCCGTGCACAAGCGGCTCCGACCCCTCCTTCACGGCGGTGACGTCGTGCGAGTCGACCATCCCGATTCGTCGGCGCTGGTCCACGGTGTGGTGTCGACCGATGCCCGCCACGCAGTGATGGCCTACGTCCAGCTCGCTCCGAGTATCCACACCGTTCCACTGCCGATGCGCTTTTCCGGCCTGGATCCGAAGGCCACCTACCAAGTCGGCGTCATCGACGATCTGGATTCGGCCGATGAGTTCGGTCGGTCCCGGCCGGCGTGGCTGGAGCGATCCGAGACGTTGATCAGCGGCGCCCAGCTGATGAGGAGCGGACTCCAAGTCCCCGTTCTTCACCCCGCGTCGGTGTTCCTCGTCGAGTTGACCGCCCGGTAGTCATCCTGGCAGCTTGTGCACCATGCCTGAGCCAATCGTTCCCGCTGCCGTCGGGGTCACCCCTGCCTCGATCGCAGCGTTTGTCGCCGAGCAGTGGCCCGATGCACCGCCGGGACGAGATGCGGATCCAACCGTCTGTCACGAGGTCTCAGGGCGACATGTTGTGATTTCGCAAAAGGTTCTGCCGGCGTCCATCCGACCCGGCGGTTTCATCTCGGGGCCAACCCAATTCGCGGTTGCCGACCTGGCGCTCTGGTATGCCTGTTTCGGGGCGATCGGACTCGAGGCGATGGCGCTGACCAGCGAGCTCTCGATCCGATTCGTTCGTCCTGCCATCGGCGACGAGCTGCGAGCCCGGGCCGATCTTCTTTCGGTTGGCAAACGAAACATCGTCGGCTCGGTCACGATCTGGACCGACGACGAGGACAAGCCGGTTTCGGTGTGCCAGGGCACCTACGTTGCCCCGGTCGGGCGCTGATGACGATCGATCTCCCCTCCGATGTTCTGTGGCAGCCCTCCGAGACCTGGGTCGAGGGCACCCGAATAGACCACTTCCGCCGAGACGCCCGTCCGGAGGCCGCCAACAGCGATGAACTCTGGGCCTGGTCGGTCGATCAGCCCGGGCCGTTCTGGCGGTCGGTTTGGGACTGGTGCGACGTCATCGGTGACCCCGGACAACGTTTGGTCGAAGCGTGTGACGATTTCTGGGATTGGCGCGTGCTCCCGGATGCGTCGGCGAACTTCGCCGAGAACCTGTTGGCCCTGAGGCCGGGGCGGGGTCCCAATGCCATCATCGAGTGGCGGGAAGACGGCACCGAGCGTTTGCTCAGCTGGGAAGCGCTGCGGTCCGAAGTTGCGGCAACGGCGGCTTGGATGCGGTCCGTCGGGGTCGAGTCCGGCGATCGGGTTGCCGCTTGGATGCCTCATCTCGCGGAGACGATCATTGCCTTTCTCGCCGCCTCTTCGATCGGCGCCATATTCACATCGACCTCGGCCGACTTCGGTGTGGAGGGCGTGGTCGATCGTTTCGGCCAAACAACCCCGAAGGTTCTGATCGCAGCCGACGGGTATCGCTATGGAGGAAAGTCGTTCTCCTGCCTGGATCGGCTGCCGGAGATCATCGAACGCCTGCCCTCGGTGGAACAGGTCCTGGTCGTCGGCGCACTGACCGACCAACCGGACGTGGCGTCGATCGATCGAGCATCTCGCTGGACTGACGCCATCGATGCCCATTGCGATGCCGCGCTCAGCTTTTCCCGGCTACCCGGTGATCACCCGCTCTACATTCTCTACTCGTCGGGCACCACCGGTAAGCCGAAATGTATTGTGCACCGATCCGTCGGCGTCCTGCTGAAACACCTGAGTGAGCAAGCGTTGCATTGCGACATCGGACCAGGCGACCGGGTCTTCTACTTCACCACCTGTGGCTGGATGATGTGGAACTGGCTCGTGTCGTGCCTGGGCTCGGGCGCCACCATCATCTTGTATGACGGCAGCCCCGCCTACCCGAACCAGGAGGCCCTCTTCGATCTCGTTGATCGTCACGATGTGACCCTGCTGGGCGTGTCGGCGAAGTATCTCGATGCGACCATGAAAGCCGGACTCCGACCGATCGACTCCCACCGACTCGGTGCGGTGCGATCGATCTGCTCGACGGGGTCACCGCTGAGCCACGAGGCTTTCGCCTGGGTGTACGACGCGGTCAAGACCGACGTCCACTTGGTGTCCATGTCCGGTGGCACCGATCTGTGCGGTTGTTTGGTGGCCGGTGATCCGACGAAGCCGGTCGTGGCCGGGGAGATCCAGCGAAAGAATCTGGGTATGGCCATCGAGGTGTTCGATGACGATGGCCAAGCGCTCGGGCCCGGCGTGAAGGGGGAGTTGGTGTGTACGAAACCGTTCCCGTCGATGCCGCTGGAGTTCTGGGATGACCCTGGCAAGGCTCGCTATCGGGCCGCCTATTTCGAACGATTCCCCGACACGTGGGCCCACGGAGACTACGCAGCGTGGACCGATCGGGGCGGCATGATCATCTTCGGGCGATCCGATGCAACCCTCAACTCGTCCGGCGTTCGCATCGGAACGGCAGAGATCTATCGGGTGGTCGAGCAACTCGACGAAGTGCTCGAAGCCATCGCGATCGGGCAAGAGTGGGAGAACGACACCAGGATCGTGCTGTTCGTGCGGTTGGCCGAAGGTGCTGTCCTCGACGCCGAACTCGAGTCTCGTATTCGCCGTGAACTGAGGTCGAAGTGTTCGCCTCGCCATGTTCCGGCCGTGATCCGGGCCGTGGCCGACATTCCTCGAACGAGAAGTGGCAAGATCGTGGAACTCGCCGTCACCGAGGTGGTCCACCGACGGCCGGTGAAGAACCTCGAGGCACTGGCCAACCCTGAAGCGTTGGAACTCTTCACCATCGAGACCTGAGTCCTCCGGCTTCGGAGAGTCTGGTCGGGTGCAACCGTCAGATCTGGCCGACGTCGAGCCAGATCGGTGGGCTCGATCCCAGAGGTTGGGGGCCATGCTGCCATGATCCGCCGACCGGGCGGGCTGCCGTGACCCGACCCGCTGGCGTGTCGACCGAGTGAAGCGCCTGCTTGTCTGGTGTGGGTGCGGCGGGAGTGAAAGGAGACGGACCTCCGAGCGAGACGAGCCAGTTGCGAGTTCGGAGAAGGCTGAGCCTCGCCAACCACGTTCCGCCGACCTCGGCCTGATGACGGACCAACTGTGTGGCGGCAAACGCTGCCAGGTACCCCGTCGCAAAGTCGAGTGCCTGCACCGGAAGCGGCGTCGGTTCCGACGCGGCGGCCCCTTCTCTTCCCGCCTCGACGATGCCCGAGGTCGATTGCACGATGGAGTCGAATCCCCGACGGCCGGCCCACGGCCCGGTCCAATCGAAGGCCGAGAGCTGAACGGTGACCGACCCTGGACTGGCCTGCTCGGGTGAGAACCCCCGCTCGGCGAAGGCATCAGGGCGGTAGGCATCGATCCACACGTCGGAACCAGCCAACAGCGATCCGAAGGTCGCCCGGCCGTCGCCGCCATCGAGGTCGACGAAGGTGTTCCGCTTTCCGAACCCAGTGAGCAAGACACACATCTCGACGTGGGGGAGATGGGGCGACCCGACGCGAAGCACGTCGGCTCCGTGGGCGGCGAGCGTCTGGCCCGCAACCGGCCCGGCCAGAACGCGAGAGCAATCGAGAACTCGGAGCCGCCGATGTCCGGGTCGGGGAGCACCCTCGCCGATCTGCTCGATCGATATCAGCGGCAGCGGGGCGGTGGCGATCGCATGGGGATGGCGGCTCCACTCGTCCATCGTGCGGAGTCGGGCCGCGATCATGCCGTCGTTGATGAGAGCCTCCTCCAACGCGAGGGGCTCCCACCCCATGACAGCATCTTGGACGGCGTCTCGTGTGGCCTCGCAGCCGAGCCTGGCGACAACGCCCGCTGCATGATGGGGAAAGTTGCAGTGAAATTGGATGAAGCGTGGGTGTTCGGCCGTGCTGTCCGATGTGCGGTAGTAACCCGACAGGTCAGCCCACTTGGGCAAGGACGTGCCGTCGACCTCAACAGAAGCGGTGAAGTTGGCGGCAACTGCGGCCCGGTCGATCGACCCGACTCCCGCCGCCAGATTGCTGGCCGCAGCGCTGGCGACGGCAACGGTGTCGACATCGAAAGCGGAGGCGAAACCGGCCCGACCCGTGAGCTCGAATGAGTCGATGGGGAGTGGGGGACCGGGCACGAGCGAAATGATGTGCTCGATGGCCGACCGTTCACGGTCCAACCGGTTCGATCCTGACGGCAGCGGCATGGCGATCTCGTTAACGCTTGGGTCCGACCCTGACACCGGTGAGCAGCACCTCGGTGATTCGGCTCGGTGTCTCTCTCAGCCAGTGTTGTGAGGCCAAACGCCGTGGAACTCGGAGATGACGCTTGTCGGCGGCGACTGCGGCCACGGTCTTCTTCGCCAGGGTCTCCGGTGACTTCTTGGCCAGGACATGGAGTCGGTTGAGTCGACGAAGCATGGCGTCGAATTCCTCCTCGTCCTCGAGGGCGTCCCACATGCCAGTGTCGATCGGGCCCGGGGCCACCACCGTGGTGTTGACTCCGGTTCCCGCCAGCTCCATACGGATGGCGGCGACGAAGTTCGTCAGACCCGCTTTGGTTGCGCCGTAGACCGACAATCCAGGGAAGCCACCGGTGCCGGCCAGAGAACTCACGAACACGAGATGGCCCCGCTTTCGCTCCACCATGCCGTTGACGACCGAACGAGTGAGAACGATGGGCGCCTCGAGATTGAGTCGAACAACGTTGCGGGCGGCCTCGACGTCGACCGATTCGATCCACCCCTGGCCTTCGTAGCCCGCGTTGTTCACGAGAATGTCGATGGGTCCGGCTTCGGCTTCGACCCTCGTGATCAGTGCATCAACGGCGTTCGGGTCGAGTAGATCGACCGTGAATGCCCGGCCGCCGAGTTCGGTGGCGAGTGCCTCGATCGGTGCCGAGCTTCGAGCCGCCAGTGACACGATGGCCCCGGCTCGGGAGAACTCGCGAGCCATGGCTGCGCCGATGCCTCGAGACGCCCCGGTGATGAGGACGTGCGATCCCTCGATTTCCATCGCCGCACTGTAGATCAACGCATGGACGCGAAAGCAGTCCGACGGTCTTCGCCTGGTGTGGTGAACGTGTTCTGGTGTCGACGATCTCGGAGCTTGCGAAGTAGCCCAGTAACCTGCGCCGTCGTGACCATCGTCTCCGCCCCTGGATCTTCTGCCAACATCGGTCCGGGATTCGACGTTCTCGGACTTGCCATCGGCTGTCACGTCCGTGCCGCCAACGAACCTCTCGGCGACGATGCTCCGTGCGGTGCGGATCACATCGCCCGCATCGCCTACGAGATGGCAGGAGGCAGCCGCGAGCTCTTCTTCGATTTCGAGCTGCCACCCGGTTGCGGACTCGGCTTCTCGGCCGCGGCCCGAGCGGCCGGCGCCGTCCTCGCCTTTCTCGAACGAGGTCTCGACATCGATGAGGCACAAGAACTGGGGTATCGCATCGTCTGCGAGCTCGAAGGTCACGGTGACAACGCAGCACCGGCCGTGTTCGGCGGAATCCACATCATCGCCGGCGGATACAACCATCGCTTGCAGGCAACGCTCCCCGGTGAGCTGCTGCTCTGGGTACCCGAGTTGCACACCACGCCAACCGACGAGTCGCGGGCGAAGATGCCGGCCACCATCGACCGGGCCGACGCCGTGTTCAATCTCGGCCGCCTCGGCCTCTTGATCGCGGCCATGTACGAGGGAGATGCCACGCTCCTCCGCAGAGCTACGGAAGACCGCCTCCATCAGCCGGCCCGTCTGGCGGCCGCACCCGAGACCAAGCAGGCCGTCGAGGCGGCGCTCGAACACGGCGCCTACGCGGCGTGGCTCAGCGGGTCGGGTCCGACGGTGGCCATCGTCGTCGAGCCGGGTGGGGCCGATGCTCTGGGCGCAATCCTGCCATCGACGGGGCGGCTACTGACGCCCACCCTCGACACTCGAGGCGCTCGGCCCCAGAACTGAGCCAGGAGAACCGCGTTATCCTCGCCCACCTTGAGATCGCACGGACTGGGCCCCACGCTGGTTGCCTTCGCATGGTTGCTGGCGGCGTGCAGCTCGGTGATCGGCCTCGCCGATTCCGATTCGGCCGACACCGCATCGGCCCGGGGCGGGATCGCGACGGCGTCCGCAGATTCGGGCGCAACGCTCGGGACAGTCCATGTCGTCGGTTGCGATCGATTCACGATTGGTGAATCCTCGGGTCCACTCGTCGGGGCCTACGGCGTGGAAGACGGGCGGCTGCTCGAACCCTGTTTCGGCTCGGCCGAGCCAACGGTGGAGCAGGCATGGTCCGACCTCGTCGCGATCACACCCAACGAGCTGTTCCGCTCCGTCACATTGGTTGCGGGTTATCAACCGAACGACACCGAGACCGTGGCATTCGCGACCGCCATCAATGACGACACCGAAGCCTTTCTGATCGCGGTCGACATCGAAACTGGCGAAGACGATCGGAACGAGATGCGCCTCACCATGGCTCACGAACTCGCCCATGTCTTCACCCAAACGAGCGATCAACTCGACATCGCGATCTATGCCGACGAGTGTGATTCATACTTCAACGGCTTCGGCTGTTTCCAGCCTGATGCGTACATCACCGAGTGGATGGACACCTTCTGGAGTCCGCAGCAGATCGCCTCGCTTCCCGATGACGGCGAGATCGATGAAGTCGAGGGCGAGGAGCGCTGTTCGTTCAGCGACCAGTTCCCGGGCAGCTATGCCGCAAGCCATCCGGAGGAGGACTTCGCCGAATCATTTGCGGCGTACGTCTTCGACATCGATCTGCCGGAGGCAGTCGATCCTCGACTCGAGTTCTTCGACCAGTTCGAGGTGTTCGTCGAGATGCGGAACCGGGCCCGAGCTGTCGGCCTGTCCGATCTGCCGAACAACTTCGAACGGTGCGGCTGATCCCTCGCGGTCACAGCCCCTCGGACTTCGAACAACGGCGGGAATCGCATACTCTGCTCGACCATGGACATGAAGGACCGAGTCGTAGTCGTCACCGGGGGTGGATCGGGCATTGGCGCAGCCTTCGCCCGGGCCGCAAAGCGGGAAGGAGCTCGTCACGTCGTGGTTGCCGACCTCGATGGGGCGGCGGCAGCCGCCGTCGCGGCCGAGATCGATGGCAGCAGCTTCGAGATCGACGTGCGCGACGAGAGCGCAATTGTCGACCTCGTTCGTCAGACCGAAGACACGCAGGGCCCGATCGATCTCTTCTTCTCGAACGCGGGATACGTCACGGTTGCCGGCGTCGAGGACAGCAACGAGCGGATCCAGCACATGTGGGAAGTGCACGTCATGTCACACATCTATGCGGCACGAGCCGTACTTCCTTCGATGATCGCAAGGGGCGAGGGTTACCTCCTGAGCACGGCCTCGGCCGCCGGCCTGCTGTCCCAGATCGGATCGATGTCGTACTCGATCACGAAGTCGGCAGCCGTCTCCCTCGCTGAGTTTCTTTCGATCACTCATCATCATCAGGGCATCGGTGTTTCAGTTCTCTGTCCCCAAGCCGTTGCCACCAACATCGTGCGCAACAGCCCCGACGAGCGGCTTCGAAGCTCCGATGGGATCGAGGGCGGCGTGGCGGCGGGCGATGGTGTGCTCACCTCCGACGAAGTCGCCGACGCCTGCCTCGAGGCCGTGCGAACAGGCAAGTTCCACGTCCTTCCTCATCCCGAGGTCGCCACCTACATGGAGCGCAAAGCAACTGACGTCGACCGCTGGCTCAGCGGAATGCGGAGGTTTCAAGGAATCCTCGCCGGCGACGGTCCGCTCCCGGGCGATGCGATGGCGCCGTGATTCCGTGACGCAGCCGTTCAAGATTTTGTGAGGTTCAATCGCGACATCGTTACGACTTGTGCACGATGAGAAACGCCCGGTTACTGTCACCCGCCATGACTGCCAATAGGAAATTGACTGCACTGCTTGCGGCCCTTGCATTGATCGCTGCTGCCTGTTCCGGAAACGGTGGCAGCGACGGCGATTCGACGTCATCGACCGAAGCCTCGACCGAAACGACTGCCGCCGGATCCGACTCATCCGACACCACGGAAGCGGCGGCACCGACCGACGAATTCGCCGGAACATCGGTGAGCGCTCCCGATTGCGATTACGGCGGCGCCATCAGTTCCATCGAGGCGACCGGTCAATACGAGGTCACCTTCAACATGTGTACGCCGGTTCCGGCCTTCCGCCAGATCGCGGCCTTCACACCATTCGGGATCCAGCCTTCGGAACATCTCGAGGCCACCGGCGGCTCACCGCTCGACAATCCGATCGGTACCGGCCCGTTCATGCTCGAAGCATGGAACCGTGGCGACAGCGTCGTCTACAAGGCCAATGCCGACTATTGGGGCGAAGTGCCACCATTCGAGACGCTCGTCATCCGTTGGGCCACCGAGGGAGCGGCCCGCCTGCTCGAACTCCAGTCGGGCACCGTCGACCAGATCACCAACGTCAGCCCCGACGATTTCGAGTCGGTCAAGAATGACCCCAACCTCACGTTCCTGCCGGTGGCCAACCCCAACACGCTCTACCTCGGCATGACCGCTCAGCTCGATGTTGCCGGCACTGCGCCCGGTGGCGACACCGTCTTTGCCGACGTCAAGGTTCGTCAGGCGATCGCCATGGGAATCGACCGTCAGCGGATCGTCGACAACTTCTATCCCGAGGGATCCGAAACGGCTTCACACTTCACTCCGTGTTCGATCCCGAACGGCTGCGAGGGTGAAGACTGGTATGACTTCGACGCCGAGGCCGGCAAGGCACTCTTGGCCGAGGCCGGATTCCCCGACGGATTCGAAACCACCATCTACTACCGCGATGTGTTCCGCGGCTACCTCCCCGAGCCCAGCGTCGTTGCCGTCGAATTCCAGACGCAGCTGAAGGAGAATCTCGGAATCACCGTCGAAGTTGTTGCCATGGAATCGGGTGAGTTCATCGACGAGAGCACCAGTGGTCGCCTCGACGGCCTCTACCTGCTTGGTTGGGGCGCCGACTATCCGCACGTCACCAACTTCCTCGATTTCCACTTCACGGCCGCCAACCCGCAGTTCGGTGAGGCGCATCCCGAGATCTACGAACGTTTGGCCGAGGGTGCGCAGATCGCAACCGACGCTGAAGGAGCGACGGTCTACGCTGCGGCCAACGATGCGATTCGCGAGCTGGTGCCAATGGTCCCGATCGCCCACGGTGCTTCGGCCTCGGCCACACTCGCAACGGTCGAGAATGCTCATTTCCGGCCATTCGGTGCGCCCCTGTTCAACCTCGTCAATCCGGGCAAGGACACGTTCGTCTTCATGCAGAATGCCGAGCCCATCAGCCTCTACTGTGCCGATGAAACCGATGGCGAGTCGCTTGCGGCCTGTCAGCAGGTTGTCGAGCCTCTGCTCGGTTACGCCATCGATTCGGGCGCCGTCGAGCCTCGCCTCGCCACCGATTGCGTGGGCAACGACGACGCCACGGTTTGGGTTTGCACCCTGCGTGAAGGAGTCACCTTCCATGACGGCTCCGACTTCGATTCCAACGACGTCATTGCTTCGTGGGGAGCCGCGCTCGACGCTGCCAACCCGCTGCACACCGGAAACACCGGTGCGTTCGACTACTACACCAACCTGTGGGGATCGCTCATCAACGCAGGCTGACCGAGCTTTTGATGTTGTGAATGAGCAATTGTGAATGAGCGATTGTGAATGAGCAGTTGTGAATGAGCGATTGTGAACGAGCGATTGTGAACGAGTGACGAGGGTCGGCTGTCGTGCTGGCCCTCGTCTTCGTTTACGGTGCTGTCCGAGCAAACCAATCGACCGGGAAAGGGTCTGACCCCGAATGCTGCAGTTCATCGTGCGACGGTTCTTGTTGGCCGTTCCCGTGTTGATCGGGATACTCATCGTCACGTTCTTTCTCGCTCGAATGATCCCGGGGGATCCTTGTAAATCCATTCTCGGCGAGAAGGCCACCGTCGAAGCGTGCGAGCGATTTGCCGAGAGCAAAGGCCTCAATGAACCGATCCCGGTGCAGTTGGGCATCTACATGAAGGACGTGGTCCGTGGGGACTTCGGAGATTCGATTCGATTCTCTCGTCCGGTCACGCAAATTCTGGTCGAGCGGTTACCGATGACGATCGAACTCGCAACGGCGGCGCTGATCATCGCCGTCGTGGCCGGGGTGAGCCTCGGTGTCATCTCCGCCATGCGTCACAACTCCGCAGTCGATGTCGGCACGATGGTGGTGGCCAACGTCGGTGTCTCCATGCCGGTCTTCTGGCTCGGTTTGATGATGATCTGGCTCTTCGCGGCCAAGCTCGGATGGTTCCCGCCATCCGGCCGATTGTCGGCCGGACTCTCGTCAGATCCGTTCTACGAACGATGGGAGTGGAATCCGGGGGAGGACGGGTCGGTCCGGTTCCTGGCGCTCGAATTCGTCTCCAACCATTTCATCCTCAACTCGATCATGATCGCCGACTGGAAGACGCTCGGCGACGCCCTCAAACATCTCGTACTCCCGGCGGTGGCACTCAGCACGATTCCGATGGCCGTGATCGCCCGCATGACCCGATCGAGTCTGCTCGATGTGATGGGACGTGATTACGTCCGGACAGCGCGAGCGAAAGGGGCCAGCAACCGCCGAGTGGTCATACGCCACGGTCTTCGAAATGCGTTACTTCCCGTCGCCACGATCATCGGCTTGCAGATGGGAGCGCTGCTGTCAGGAGCCGTGCTCACCGAGTCCGTCTTCGGACTGGCCGGCGTCGGCACCATGTTGTTCGAGGCGATCACGGCCCGGGACTTCCCGGTCATCCAGGGATTCGTGGTCATCATCGCCACCGGCTACGTCTTCATCAATCTTCTCGTCGACATCTCATACGCCTATCTCGATCCGAGGATCCGTCTCGAATGAGCGACGTACTCAACTCACTCGTCGGGGAAATACCCGAACCCGATCCCGCGGCCCCCGAAGCCGAGGGAGGAAGCCCACGCATCCTCGACAAACCCACGGGGTTGTGGCGAACCGCGTGGCGTCGGCTGCTCCGACGAAAAGGGGGTGTGATCGGTTTGGTCATCATCGGCACGATGTTGTTCATCGCCATCTTCGCTCCGCTGATCGCCCCCTACGACCCAACCAAGGACTTCATCGGTGAGGGCACACGCATGCGGCGAGACGCTCCGTGCGTACACATTCTCGGATGCGACGATGCAACGCCACAGCACATCATGGGTCTCGACGGAAATGCCCGAGACGAGTTCAGCCGAGTCGTCTACGGAGCCCGCGTCAGCCTCTGGGTCGGATTCAGCACGGTCGTCCTCGCTGTTCTGGTCGGGGCCTCGCTGGGTTCGATCGCCGGCTATTGGGGTGGTTGGCTCGACAACGTGATCATGCGAGTGATGGACGTGATCCTCGGGTTTCCGGCCTTGCTCCTCGCCATCGCCATCGTTGCCGCGCTCGGTCCCGGTCTCCGAAACACGTTGCTGGCCATCGCCATCGTTTCGATACCGGCCTACGCCCGCGTGATGCGGGCTTCGGTGCTGTCGATCAAAGAACTCGATTTCGTCGCGGCTTCGCAAGCCCTCGGCGGAAGCAAACTTCGGATTCTCCGTACGAGGGTCATTCCGAATGCGCTCACGCCACTGGTCGTGATCGCGACGCTCGGAATCGCCGGAGCGATTCTCGACGCGGCGGCGTTCGGTTTCCTCGGTCTCGGCGCTCAGGAACCGACCGCAGAGTGGGGGAGCATGTTGGCTCGTGAGCGAAATCAGATTTTCAGCGCCCCCCATCTCGTCTTCTTCCCGGGCATTGCGATCATGATCACGGTCCTCGGATTCAACCTTCTGGGCGACGGCCTTCGTGATGCCCTCGACCCTTCCCTCAATGAGTGAGACGACGGGCATGAGTGAGACGGGAACGATTGAAACGGCTCCGGGTGAGACGGCTCTGAGTGAAACAGGACCGGCTGACCAGCCGATTCTCGAAGTACGAAATCTGCGAACGTGGTTTCACACCCGTGACGGTGTGGCCAAGGCCGTTGACGGCGTCGACTTCTCGGTCGCCCCCGGCGAGGTGCTCGGAATCGTCGGCGAATCCGGTTGCGGCAAATCGGTCACCTCGCTGTCGATCATGGGGCTCGTTCCCAAGCCGGGAAAGGTGGAAACGGGCGAGATCCTTTTCCGGGGAACCGACGTGCTGAAGATGTCATCTCGGGATGTCCAAGATCTCCGTGGTCGGCAGATGTCGATGATCTTCCAACAGCCTCAGTCGTCGCTCAACCCGGTGCAGCGGGTCGGAGCGCAAATCGCCGAGGTCTATGCCATTCACGACAACATCCCGAAGAAGGAAGGAATGGCGAGGGCCATCGAGGCGCTCGGAATGGTCGGGATCCCTGATCCCGCTCGCCGAGCCAAGGCCTACCCCCACGAGCTGTCGGGGGGTATGGCGCAGCGAGTGATGATCGCCATGGCCCTTGCTCTCGAGCCCAAACTCCTGATTGCCGATGAACCGACCACGGCGCTCGACGTCACGATCCAGGCCCAGATCCTCGATCTCATGCGGGGCCTGCAACGTGACTTCGGCACGGCCGTCGTGCTCATCACGCACGATCTCGGCGTTGTGGCCGAAATGGCCGATCGAGTGGCGGTGATGTACGCCGGCGAGATCGTCGAGGAGAACCAGGTCGATGCATTGTTCGCCAACCCCAAACATCCCTATACGCAGGGTCTCATCGGGTCGATTCCCGTTCTGGGTCGCGAAGTGGCCGAGCTGGCCACGATCCCCGGCACGGTTCCTCGACTGGTCGACCTCGAACCCGGCTGTCGCTTCGCCGGTCGTTGCGCGGCCCGGGTCGAGCACAACCTCACCATCTGCACCACAACTCAGCCGGAGCTGATCGAACTCACTGATGGCCACAAGGTTCGATGCTGGTTGTACCACGACGAGAACGGTGACACCCTCGTCGGTATCGGCTCTCGCCCGGCCGATACGAGCGTCGAGTCATGACCGAGCCACTCGTGCGAGTCAGTGGTCTGGTGAAGGAGTTTCCGATCAAGGGCGGGATGCTGCGTCGAACCACCGCGTCGGTGCGTGCCGTCGCCGGTGTCGATCTCGAGATCAGGCGCGGTGAGACCTTGGGTCTGGTCGGCGAGAGCGGCTGTGGCAAGACCACGCTCGGCCGCATGCTCGTTCGGCTCCTCGATCCCACCGAAGGATCGATCACCTTCGAGGGCAACGATCTCGCTCATGCCAACGGAGCCGAACTCAAGAAGCTTCGTCGAGACGTGCAGATGATCTTTCAAGATCCGTTCTCGTCGCTCGATCCTCGGGCCCCTGTGGGAGACAGCATCGTCGAAGGACTTCGGATCCACGGGATCGGCGACCGTCAGGAGCAGCGACAGCGGGTGGCCGAGATGCTCGAAATGGTTGGTCTTCGGGCCGAGCAGGCGCAGCGCTTCCCCCATGAGTTCTCCGGCGGGCAGCGCCAACGAATCGGGATCGCCCGGGCGCTGATTCTGAAGCCGAAGTTCGTCGTCGCCGACGAACCGGTGTCGGCCCTCGACGTGTCGGTCCAAGCCCAGGTCCTCAATTTGCTTCGAGAGTTGCAACAAGAGCTCGATCTCACGGTTCTCTTCATCGCCCACAACCTCGCAGTCGTTGAACACGTGAGTGACCGAGTGGCGGTCATGTATCTGGGAAGTGTGATCGAACTGAGCGATCAGGCTGCCCTCTACAAGAATCCGCAACACCCCTACACCGAGGCCTTGCTGTCGGCGATTCCCATTCCCGATCCGTCATTGAGACGGAACCGAATCGTGCTGCAGGGTGACGTACCCAGCCCGCTCAACCCACCGGCCGGCTGCACCTTTCATCCTCGTTGTCCGATTGCCGTTGTCGAAGTGTGTTCGGCCTCGGTGCCCGAACTCCTTCCCGCCGACCATGAACCCACCCACATCGCGGCGTGCCACTATCGAACCGGAAGCCACCGCGGAGAGGCGGCTCCCCCCGCTTCTCCCATCGTTGCCTCGTGAACCAGTCGCTCGTGAACCTGACGCCCATCAGGCTGCGAACGGACTGATCACGGTCAATCCCAGATCGGCGGCGGCGGGTATTTGTTGTCGTTCGAACGTGACGAAATGGACGGGGCGGGGGAGTCGGTCGGCGGCGGCGAGATGGATTGCCGCAGTGACGCTGATCCCGTAGCGGGCACCGATCTCCGAGGCTCGAGCGAGGCAGCGGCCGTCGACCGGTATCTCCCAGAACGCTTCCCAATCGTCGCGGATCTTGCTCCACGATTCCCGTTGGCCGTGTTCACTGCTCGATGCAACGTGAAGGGCGATCTGGAGTTCGGTGCGGGCGAGGCTGCTTGCAGCCCAAGCATCGCCCGCCTTCATCGCGTCCAAGACCAGCGAACGATCGCGATCGGCGACGTAGCGCCGCAGCAGCGCCGACGTGTCGAGCATCACGACGGGCCGGGGGTCGGTCATCGCGACCGCACTTGGTCGAGGAGGCGGTCGACTCGCAGATCGGCCGGCACCGGAGCCGGGGGCGGGGGCTCGGGATGATCGTGACGGCGGGGCGGCTCGATCAAACCCGCTCCGGCCAGATCCCAGAGGGTGAACCCGGTGGCGTCAGGCGACAGCGGACCGAGTTGGGCCACGGGCAGATTGTCGACGGTGACCACCACCCGCTCGCCGGCCGCAGCCCGCCGGACCACCGTGGCCACACTGTTCCGCAACTCCCTGATGCCGATTCGGTCCATCGCCGCACCATACCCACGCCAGGGCAGACCTGTAGCACGTGTGTACACATCTCGATTTGTCACGATCCCCGGTTGCTCCTAGCTTGCCGCCCATGAACTTTGCTTTCACCGAAGAACAAGAGCAGCTCCGACAATTCGTTCGTTCGTTCATGCAGGACAAGGCCTCCGAGGAAGCGGTCCGCGAACAAATGGACACCGAGAAGGGTTACGACGACGCCGTCTGGAAGCAGATGGCCGACCAGATGGGCTTGCAGAGCCTCATCATCCCCGAGGAGTTCGGCGGCCAGGGCTTCGGGTTCGTGGAACTCGGTGTTGTGCTCGAAGAGATGGGTCGCGCCCTGCTCTGCGCCCCCTTCTTCTCCGGCGTCCTCGCTTCGCTGGCCATTCTCCATTCGGGAGACGATGCGGCCAAGGCCGCCCACCTCCCCGGGATTGCATCAGGCGACACCATTGCCACGCTGGCCTTCACCGAGGAAAGCGGCAAATGGGACGAATCGGGCATCACCGCAACCGCTGATGCCGACGGCAAGATCACCGGCACCAAGAGCTTCGTGATCGACGGGCACACGGCGGGCCTGCTCATCGTTGCCGCCAAGAGCGCGGCCGGCATCAGCCTCTACGCCGTCGACAGCGCTGACTCCGGTGTCAAAGCAACACCGCTGGCCACGATGGACCAGACCCGCAAGCAGGCCAAGGTCGAACTCAACGGCGCCCAGGGCACCCTGATCGGAACCGATGGCGGCGGTTGGGAAACGCTCTCCACCGTGCTGGATCTCGCTGCGGTCGCTCTCGCCGCCGAGCAGGTCGGTGGCGCCCAGTTCGTGCTCGAAATGGCCGTGCAGTACGCCAAAGATCGCGTCCAGTTCGGCCGGCCGATCGGTTCGTTCCAGGCCATCAAGCACAAGTGCGCCGACATGCTCCTCGAGGTCGAGTCGGCAAAGTCGGCGGCCTACTACGGCCTCTGGTGTGCATCGGAGATGAACGACGAGCTTGCCTCCACCGCCTCACTGGCCAAGGCCTACTGCTCCGACGCCTACTTCCACGCCGCGGCCGAGAACATCCAGATCCACGGTGGCATCGGCTTCACCTGGGAGCATCCCGCCCACCTCTATTTCAAGCGGGCGAAGAGCTCCGAGTTGATGTTCGGTGATCCCAGCTACCACCGTGAACTGTTGGCTCAACGCATCGGGCTCTGAGCCACTCCCGTTCCTGAAACGCTTCTGAAAACGAGAACGCACCGAGGGCCGCACCTGGCAACAGGTGCGGCCCTTTGCCTACTCGACCTGCGTTCTCCCTCGGTCCAGTAGCGTCAAGTGGTGGAAATTCTCATACTCGTCGTCGCCGGCGTGCTCGTTGTCGCCATTGGCCTCGTCTTCGTCGGAAACGCCGTCGGCAAGACGGCCGCCATGCCCGACCAGATCGTGGTCGACATGCACGAAGCGATCGACTTCTGCGCCGAGGCCCTCCCCGATGAGGTCACGGCCGAGCTCAGTTACGACGACCTTCGGCGTCTCCTCCGGCTCCATCTCGAATGGATTCAGGCCTTCCACTGGGCGCCGGAAGGGTCGGGTGAAGGACCGATCGTTTTCGAGGAATACGACGCCTTGGGCTACGTGATGGAGCGGGCCGACATCACCGGGCTGAATGTGTCGAGCCGCAATGCGGCGGCGGCGATCGAAGCTCACTCCGCCTATCTCCAGGTCGTCGGCGCCATTCATCTCGAAGATCCGGTGCAGGTCGAACAAGATCTCGCCGAACTGCCGCTGGCCAGGGATCTACCCCGAGCCGAACTCGGCGGAGCCGATTGGGAGTCGAGTGGTCCCGACGATGGGCCCGCATCGGAACGGTGAGCCGCAGCCGATAATGGTGTGGCGTCGTCAAATCTTGTATGTCACACTTTCCCGTACCAAGAGGAAGGAGGTGGTCCAGCATATGAGTGACAAATGTCGCGGGACCTTGGAGGTGGCTGACCGCTGAGCGGTTGGCTGGGCTGCCGGCGTAATCCACGTCAGTCCACCCCTGGACGGTCGTTCGAGAAATCCCAACTCGATACAAAGACGCCGTTCGGGTCCCAGCAAGTTGGTTTGCGGGAAGAGGATGCCACAGTGGCATCCTCTTCCTGTTTTTTCTGCCAGCCCACTACAATTCCCCGCTGTCATGGAACGACCGAAGCAGTTCGAAGAACATCGCTGGGTAGGCGACAAACGAACCCAAGTGGTTTACGACGTCGACAACATGTCCGATGGTTCGATCATCGCTGAGTTGATGGAGGCGCAGACGTATCTGTGTTTCGGACCGGACACCCTGGCTGAGGCCCGAAACCGCGGCTACCGCCCGTATCTAGGGACCGGCGCTGACTGATCCCGGCGACGAGTCCGAGGGGACGATCCTTTCCTCCGACGGTGTCGAACTCGAAGCACACGTGGCCCGTCCACCGGGACGAGGACCATTTCCCGGTCTGTTGCTGCTCCACGGGTTTCCCTCGGGATCACTCAACGCCGAACACGTCGGCAAGGATCTGCCCGAGTTGGCCGACCGGGTTGCCACCGAGATGGGTTGGACCGGTCTCTCGGTCCGCTTGCGAGGGTGCGGAACATCTACGGGAAACTTCAGCCTGGCATCCTGGGTGGAAGACGCTGCAGCCGCACTGAAGCAGCTGCGATCCGTGGCCGGCACCGACCGAGTGTGGATCGCCGGTTTCGGCACGGGCGGAGCGGTGGGGCTGCGACTCGCAGTTGACGATCCGGATGTTGCCGGCGTCGCCGTGGTGGCAACACCCGCCGACTTCGACGACTGGGCCCAGGCTCCCAACCAACTGCTCAGCCACGCCCGTGAAGTGAGGGTGATCAAGGACGATTCGTTCCCCACCGACCTGAAGGCGTGGGGAGCTGAACTGTCCGACATCCGGGCCGTTGCGTCGGCCGAACAATATTCGCCTCGACCACTGCTCGTCCTCCACGGATCCGACGATCCGGCAGTGCCGCAGTTCGACGCCCGAATGGTCGCCGACTCCCACGGGGGCTCCGAGCTGCGGATCATCGCCGGCGCCGGCCACCAGTTGCGTCACGACCCGAGAGCGATCGCCGTGCTTCTCGGATGGCTCGAGCGAGAGCGCAACATCGTTGGCTGAGGGCCGTCAGTCCTGCTTGTCCAGTCCGGCCGCCTTCTGAGACTTCTTCCAGGCTTTCACCTGTTCGAACTCCGCAGGGCTACCGACATCAGCCACCGAACGAGGCTGTTGATCACTGAATGGGGCGGCAATCTCTTCCCAACCGTCGAATCGATGGTCGAATCGCTTCACGAGCACGGCCACGGTGATCTTGGCCTTCTCGGCACCGAAGCCGGGCAGGGCTCGCAATCGCTCGAACACGGTCGAGGCAGCAGGCCCGTCCGACCAAATCCCCGACGCACTGCCGTCGTACTGCTCGACGAGATGGTTGCACATGGCTTGAATCCGAGCCGCCATCGAGCGGTGGTAACGGTGAATGGCCGGTGTGAGCGCGGCCAAGGCGGCGAACTCGTCAGGGTCGAGTGAGGCGAGGTCGTGGGCATCGAGCGGTCGGCCGAGGCGTTCCACGATGCGATTCGGACCGTTGAAGGCCCAGATCAACGGAACCTGCTGATCGAGCTGCATGGCGATCAGCAGGGCCAGGGGATCGCTGTTGACCAGTTGGTCGAAGGCGGGATCGTCGCTGAAGTGAATCGGCATCGCCGCCGAGACTAGTGAGCGACGGCGCTCGGGATGTCTTCGCCGAGGGCGAAGTCGGTGAACTCGTCGTCGGTCGACGGCATGTGCTCGAACGCGATCACATTGATCTCTTCGAACTTCGTGCGGAGCCAACCTTCGCCAGCATCGAGCAGGCCGAGTTTCTTGCAGTTGGGCACGATCTTCGAGAAGAGCAGCCGCTGGAACTCCTTCTCTTCCGGTGGCGCGTCGAGCTGCGCCTTGAGGATCGGGCGGGCGTCGTCGATTCCCATGCGATGCCAGACCTCTTGGCGAAGGAACCGGTCGCGCATTCTCACGGCGGCCTCGAATGCGAATTCTTGCCGCTCCTGAATTTCGGCGAGACTCAAGTTCTCGTAGTACTCCTGCAGGCTGAGGACACCGAAGGCCACATGGCGGGCCTCGTCGCTCATCACATATCGAAGCAGCTTCTTCAACAGCGGCTCCTCGATCATCTGATGAAGGAACCCGAACGCGGCGAGTGCAAGACCTTCGATCATGATCTGCATGCCCAGGTAGGTCATGTCCCAGCGGCTGTCTTGGATCACATCGTCGAGGAGGTGCTTGAGGTGCACGTTGATCGGATAGTGATCGAGCAGTTTGGTGTCGAGGTACTTGGCGAAGACCTCGACGTGGCGGGCTTCGTCCATCACCTGGGTGGATGCGTAGTACTTGGCATCGATCCACGGCACCGTCTCCACGATCTTGGCCGTGGCGACGAGCGCACCCTGCTCGCCGTGCATGAACTGGCTCATCTGCCACACCAGCGATTCGCGGGTGAGGTCGTTCCACTCCTTGTCGCCCCAATTGGAGAGCGGGTTGCCGGGAACTTGGCTGAGCGTTCGGAGTGACCCGTTCTGTACTTCCGAGGCGAGCTGCATCTGCGACACGACCTCATCGATGTCGACATCGATCGACCAGTCGAGGTCTTTCTCGCCGTCCCACATCGAGCCCTTGGCCTTTTCGTACAACTTGTTCAGCCGGGGTCGGGACCCTTTCTCGTAGTCCCAGGTGAAGATCGTGTCGGCGTTGTTCTGCACAACGGCGATCGAAGCATTGATCTCGGTGTTGGTGAGGGCCAGGATTCCGTCGAGATCGTTGGCGTCATCGCGTCCGAGAATGTCGGCATCAGTAGCGACCATGGTGTGCTCCTTCGGCAGGCTGTTCAGGACAAGCTGTGTGGTAAGAGGTTCGTGGATCAACCGGCAGCCACCGAGGCTGACAGCGTAAGGTTCGACGGTAGCACAAGCGAGAGAACCCCGAAAGGCGTCCTTGGACTCAGTGGTTCAGCTCAGATCAACTCGTCCAGGGACTCGGCCGGTCGGTGTCGATCTCGTAGGACGCAATGGCGTCAGCGACCACTTGCCGATCGACTACACCTTCGGCCGCGAGCTGCTCGAGCACCGTGATGACGATGTTGGGGGAATCGACCTCGAAGAAGGCCCGCAGTGCCTCACGGGTGTCGGACCGACCCATACCGTCGGTACCCAACGCCGTGAACCGTCGAGGACTGAACCGGGCGACTTGTTCTGGGACCGAACGCATGAAGTCGGAAACGGCGATGACCGGGCCTGACGAAGTGGCGAGTTGCTCGGCCACGAACGACTGCCGCTGCTCGCCGGTTGGATGGAGGCGATTCCAACGTTCGGTTTCGAGCGCGTCTTCCCGCAAACGCTTGTAGTTCGTGGCGCTCCACAGTTCGACGCCGATGCCGTAGGTTTCGGCCAAGACCCGCTGAGCATCACGGGCCGCACCCTGGGCGGTGCCCGAGAACACGATCGTGGCCTGGCTGTCCAGATCGCCCCAACCCGGTGACCAGCGATAGAGACCCCGGAGAATTCCGTCGGTGGCGCCATCGGGAAGTGGCGGCTGGTCGTAGTTCTCGTTGTAGAGGGTGATGTAGTAGAAGATGTCCTCGTTGTTGACATACATCCGCTCGAGGCCGTCCTGGATGATCACTGCCAGCTCGTATGCGAAGGCCGGGTCGTAGGCCTGGCAGGCCGGGACGGTGCTGGCGAGAAGCAGGCTGTGGCCGTCTTGATGCTGGAGCCCTTCGCCCTCGAGCGTGGTCCTTCCCGCCGTGGCTCCCATCATGAAGCCGCGGGCCCGCGAGTCGGCTGCCGACCAGATGAGGTCGCCGACCCTCTGAAAACCGAACATCGAATAGAAGGTGTAGAAGGGCACCATGGGAATGCCCTGATGGGCGTAGCTGGTTCCGGCCGCAATCCAGCTGGCCGTCGAACCGGCCTCGGTGATGCCTTCTTCGAGAATCTGACCGTCGGTGTCCTCGGTGTAGGAGAGCAACAACTCGTGATCGACGGGGCGGTACTTCTGACCGAAGGGGGCGTAGATCTCGAACTCGCGGAACATCGAGTCCATGCCGAAGGTGCGAGCTTCATCGGGGATGATCGGAACGACTCGTTGGCCGAAGCCCTCCTCCCGCATCATCTCTCGCAGCATCGAGGTGAAGACCATCGTGGTGCTGACGGCGCGTCCGCCGGAACCTTCGTAGAAGGACTTGAACGGAGCGTCGCTGGGCAGCTCGAGTGGGCGGCGCACGGTGGTCTGCCGCAACGGCAACGCGCCACCGAGGGCTTTGCGCCGTCCGACCATGTATTGGTATTCCGGGGAATCGGGGGCGGGTTGGAAGTACGGCGGGAGTCCATCGGCCAGGGACTCCTCGCTGATCTCGTCGTGCAGGTGGAGCCGATCTCGCAGTTCGAGAATCTGCTTCTTGGTCATCTTCTTGATCTGGTGGGTGGAGTTGCGGGCCTCGAAGCCTGGGCCGAGCGTCCATCCCTTCACCGTCTTGGCGAGGATCGCCGTCGGCTGACCCTTGTGTTCGGTTGCCGCCTTGTAGGCCGCGAAGAGCTTCTGATAGTCGTGACCACCGCGGGGCAGGTTGAGGAGGTCGTCGTCGGTGAGGTGTTCGACCAGCTTGCGGAGCCGAGGATCGGGACCGAAGAAATTCTCTCGGATGTAGGCGCCGGATTCAACCGCGTAGTTCTGGAACTCGCCGTCGACCGTGGTGTTCATCTTGTTCAAGAGCACGCCGTCGACGTCTCGCTGGAGGAGTTCGTCCCAGCGCGATCCCCAGACCACCTTGATCACGTTCCAGCCCGCCCCACGAAGCACGCCTTCCAGCTCTTGGATGATCTTCTCGTTGCCCCGAACGGGACCGTCGAGCCGCTGCAGGTTGCAGTTGATGACCCAGGTGAGATTGTCGAGACCGTGACGACCGGCGAGGGAAACCGAACCCAGTGTCTCTGGTTCGTCGCACTCGCCGTCGCCGAGGAACGCCCAGACATGAGAGCCTGACGTGTCTTCGATCTTGCGGTTCTGGAGGTACTTCAGGAAACGAGCGTGATAGATCGAGTTGATCGGGCCGAGACCCATGGAGACCGTTGGGTACTCCCAGAAGTCGGGCATGAGGCGGGGATGGGGGTAACTCGACAGACCGTTACCGCCGACCTCCATCCGGAAGTTGTCGAGTTGGGACTCGTCGAGCCGCCCCTCGAGGAAGGCTCGGGCGTAGACGCCGGGAGCGGCGTGGCCCTGGAAATAGACCGCGTCGCCCGGGGTGCCGTTGTCCTTGCCCCGAAAGAAGTGGTTGAAGCCGACTTCGTAGAGCGAGGCCGACGACGCGTAGGACGAGAGGTGGCCGCCGATGCCCTCGGCCTTCTTGTTCGCCCGCACGACCATCGCCGCCGCGTTCCATCGAATGAAGGCCCGGATGCGTCTCTCGATGTGCTCATCACCCGGGAAGAAGGGCTGTCGTTCCGTAGGGATGGTGTTGACGTAGTCGGTCGACACCGCTTCGGAGTGCCCGAGTTGGAGAGCGCGTGCCCGCTCGTTCATCCGACCCAAGATGTATCGAGCTCGTGTCTTTCCCTGGGCTGCGGTGATCGTGTCGAGTGATTGGAGCCACTCGGCGGTTTCGTCAGGGTCGATATCGGGAAGCTGGCTGAGGAAGCCGTCGATCGTCATGCACACCATTGTGCACAATGAAGGGCCGGAAGCGCGGCTTACTCGACGGTAGGTTGCCCGAATGTCGAGGTCCGAAGCGTCGAGCACCAATCCGCAACCCCAGGCTGGGGAGGTTGCGGTGGTCTACACGGACGGAGCTTGCAAAGGAAATCCTGGGCCCGGTGGCTGGGCTTGGATCGCCACCGACGATCGACATGGGAGCGGAGGCGAAGCGCAGAGCACCAATCAGCGGATGGAGGTTCGTGCCGTTCTCGAGGCGCTGGACGCCATCGCTGGGCCGATCCACATTCATTCTGATTCGACCTATGTGGTCAATTGCTTCAACGACCGGTGGTACGAGGGGTGGCTGAAACGAGGCTGGAAGAACTCGCAGAAGAAGCCCGTTGCAAATCGCGATCTCTGGGAACCGTTGCTCGACGCGTACCTGGCTCGCAAAGACGAAATCGGCTTCTCCTGGGTCAAGGGGCATTCGGGAGACGCCATGAACGATCGAGCCGATGAACTGGCCGTCGCCGCAGCCGAGTTGGCGGCCACCGGTATCGCCAGCGATCTTCTGGAGGCCACCACTGCCGAAGCGGAGGCAGCATGGCCGGCCGAACGGGCGATCTGGGTGGTTGGCACAACCGCCCCTGACGCGGAGCAAATCGAATCCCTGAGCAAGGCCGTCGACGGGCTCGACGTCACGCGAGACATCCTGGTCAGTGGCCTCCGTCGCGGCGTCGAACTCGAGGCCGCCGAACGTGCCGTCAGGCGAGGCGTGCCGGTTGCGGTTGTTCTGCCCTTCGAAGGACCCGCATCAGGATGGGAGTCGTCCGACCGTGCCCGCTTCGATCGCGTCAGGAGTGCCGCCGCGGCGGAGGTCGTTCTTGCCGGTGATCGAACCCAACCAGCGAAAGCGGTCGACCATCGCAACGTCTGGGTTGTGTCGACCGTGGTCGGAGCGATCGTGGTCGGGGATGATCAGTTGGCCACAACGATCGAGGCGGCCGGATGTTCGGTGATCAACGTCCCATGACGAGGCGATACGACGCATAGGCCGCATTCACTTCACGGCGCCGGCGGGCCTTCAGCTTTCGAACGCCTTCATCCAATTCGACGGTGGGTTCGTGATCGGCCAGGAACAACTTGTGAGCGAGGCTGATCTCGGCGAGGGAGGCTGATTGATCGAGTCCGAGCATGGCCAAGAGGCCACTGCCGTCTTGCCCTCGACTGCCGTCTTGCCCTCGAACGACCCGAATCGGCTTGGGCGACGGGGCAACCTGCTCCCATTGGTCGAACTCGGGCTGTGCCTCGATCGCATCGACGAGATCCCGTCGACGTCGGGGGGCGGGAGGAACCGAGGGCGCCATTTCCGGCGGGGCGAATTCTGGTTCGTCGAGCGATTCTTCGGCAACATCGGCCCGAACAACGTCGATGGCCGCTTGCTCGAACGTGGTTGCCTCTTCGAACGTGACACCGAAATGGGCCAGCGTCGACGGCGCGGGTTCGCCTGGGCGACCTTGGAGAGCAGCCGGGATCGAACCCGAGTCGAGCTCGAGCTCGTCGGTGGACCGGCGGAGCTTCGACGAGTCGAAGAAGGAAGTCGGCGTTGATGTCGTTTCGGTCTCGGCCGAGGACGGCTCGAAGAACCCGTGGCCAGTGTTGAACTGCTCGGTCTCGCCATCGCTCGATTGCTCGGTCTGCGCCCCGAAATGGTCGAGGTCGAAGGTCTCCGAATTCGCGAACGGCTCGAACGCTTCGGGGTCGTCGTTCCCGAGCCCTTCATCGTCTGGTTCACTCGGTTGAATCGGGGACTCCCACATGCCGGCGTGAACGGCGAGATCGATAGTGTCGGAGTTGACGAGATCCCGGTCCGACTTCGGAGATTTCTTGCGATTCTGGAACAGTCCCATGGATGCCTCTTCGTGCCGATTCCACTCCTATCGGCGGAGGTTGCACCGGCTTGAGGCAACACGGAGGGGCAAAGCCGGGAATGTGCCCTTCGGTCGGTCGGTTGGCGTGGAGCATGACTACCGCAACGCTCAATGGCACGATCATCGCCTCGTCCGACTCAACCGTGATCGTCGAAGGCAATCACTACTTTCCGAAGGATTCGGTTCAGTGGGATCACTTCGCCGAGACGTCCCATCAAACGGGCTGCCCCTGGAAGGGAACGGCGAGTTACTACGCGGTCAGCGCGGGGGACGAGACGATCGAAAACGGGGCCTGGACCTATCACGAACCCAAGGAAGCCGCGGCAGAGATCAAAGATCACGTCGCCTTCTACCCGCAGGTCACGGTCAGCGACTGACGGCCTCTTCCAGCCGCTCGAGCGTCCGGGCCATGTTGACGGTGTGTTTGGCGGGGTAACCGACCCATTCGTAGAACTGATGAGGGATGCGGGCCGAACCCCAGTCGAACGATTCGGTCACCCTGGTGAGTTCGGCATCCAATGGCTCCAATGTGTAGCGCCAGATGTGATGTCCGAAATGGCGCCACGCGACTCGTCGACCTTCTTCGAACTCAACGACTTCGTTCGTGATGCGGTACGGGAGACGGTTCATGGTCATGTCCATGCCGAATTTCGCTCCGATGGCCAATCGGTCAGGACCTGTGAGGCGGGCACTGGTCACCGTTTCGGAACCGTCGATCTCGGAGTGGCGTCTGGGGTCGGCCAAGAGATCGAAGATCGTTGCCGCCGAGGCGGGGATGTTGCGGCTCGCCGAGACGACGCGACCAGACGATGTCGGTTGTGAGTTGGGCATGGCCTTACTTTGCCAGCACAGACCGAAGACCGGTCTCGAGATCGGGATGAGCGAACTGGAATCCAGAATCGATCAACACGGTCGGCAGGATCTTCTGACTCTCGAACAACAAGGAATCGGCCATTTCCCGGCCCAGCAGAATGCGCGGACCGAAAGCGGGCACCGGTACGACGGCCGGCCGACCGAGCACGTCGGCCAGAACGTTCGTGTATTCGGCGTTGGTCACCGGAGCCGGAGCTGTGAGATTCACCGGACCACGAACGTCGGCCTCCAGAAGGTGCAGCATCGCCCCCACCTCGTCTTCGAGGGTGATCCACGATTGATACTGGGTGCCCGATCCGAACTTGCCGCCAACGTAGAGCTTGAACAGAGGAAGAAGTTTCTTCAGCGCTCCGCCCTTGGGCGTTTGGACGATTCCGGTGCGCAGGAACACCGTGCGGATGCCAGCGTCGTCAGCGGGCTGAGCTGAACGTTCCCACTGGACACACACATCGGCGAGGAACGTGTTGCCGGGCGGCGTTGCTTCGGTGATCGTTTCGTCTCCGTGGGGGCCGTAGTAGCCAATGGCCGAACCCGAAAGGAGAACCCGCGGCGGGGTCTGAAGATTCGCGATGGTGTGGGCGAGGAGAGAGGTTCCCGTCGTGCGGCTTTCGAGAATCGTCTGCTTGTATTCCTTCGTCCATCGTTTGTCGCCGATCCCCGCCCCGGCGAGATGGATCACGCCGCCGACACCTTCGAGCGATTCGTGATCGATGGTGCCGGCGCTCGGATTCCACTCGATCTCGTCCGAACCAGTCGACGGCTTGCCCCGCACGAGTCGAATCGGTCGGTGACCGGCTTCCTCGAGCGCAGGGAGAAGCGCCGAGCCGATGAGCCCGCTCGATCCAGTGACGACAACATCCATCGACGGATGATCCCACAGGCGGAGCGGCGATGGTCGGGTCCAGCGCTCTGCTCGTCGAATCGGGGTCAGAGAATCAGGAGCTGAATCGCGAAAGCGCCGAGTATGAGAACTCCGGTGATGAGAGAGAGGATCAGGAGAAGGCGTGTGCTCACTGCCCGGATCCTAGGCAGCGAGATCGAGATGTCAGTGGGTAGGCTCCGGCTCGTTGTTGGCTCCACTTCCCTGGCGCCGTTCCATCAGTCAGTCATCCGGAGGTGGCGTTCGTGTCAGACCAGCATTTCGATGTCGTGGTGATCGGAGGTGGGCCGGGAGGTTACGCATCAGCTCTCTACGGAGCATCTGCGGGTCTGAACATCGCTCTCGTCGAGAAGAACAAAATCGGTGGCACCTGTCTCAACGTCGGGTGCATCCCGGCCAAGGAACTTCTCGAAACGGCGGCGGTGAAACGCACCATCGACCATGCCGCCGTTTTCGGAATCCAGGCTGAGCTCACCGGTATCGACTGGTCGGCCACGCTCAATCGCAAACAAGGCGTCATCGATCAGCTCGTCGGTGGCGTGAGCGGCCTCTTGAAGAACCGCAAAGTCACGGTGTTCGACGGCACGGGCACGCTCGGCGCCGACCATCGCACCGTGAACATCGCCGGCGGTTCGTCGGGACAAGTTGCCATCAGCGGCGACGCCGTGATTCTGGCCGCAGGATCGGTGCCCCGCACGATCCCCGGTTTCCCGATCGACGAACGACAGATCGTCACCTCTGACGAGCTGCTCTCGATCCCCGAACTCCCCAAGTCGGCGGTTGTGATCGGTGGTGGCGCCATTGGCTGCGAGTTTGCTTCGATGTTGTCCGACCTCGGAACCGAAGTCACGATTCTCGAGGCTGCTCCCGGGATCCTGATCAACTGCGACATCGACTGTGTCAAGGTCGTCGAGCGATCGTTCAAGAAGCGGGGGATCACCGTCCGCTCCGGAGTGATGGTCACCGGACAGACCACAGGTCCCGACGGTGTCACGGTGTCCTTCGGTGACAACGAAACGGTCACGGCCGAAACCGTCGTGATCTCGATTGGTCGCCGACCGCTGTCTGAATCTCTCGGTCTCGACGCAACGCAGGTTGCCGTCGATGAACGAGGGTTCATCACGGTCGACCCGTATTGCCGGACCACCGTCGATGGGGTCTGGGCCGTCGGCGACGTGATCAACACGGCACAACTCGCCCACGTCGGATTCGCCGAAGGCATTCTGGCCATCAACGACATCCTCGGCGAACAGGCAGTCCCCGTCGACTACACCAACGTGCCGTGGTGTATCTACTGCCAGCCCGAAGTTGCGTTCGCCGGCTTGACCGAAGCCCAAGCAACCGAGGCCGGTATCGACATCGTCGTGTCCAAACACCGGTTCACCGGCAACGGACGAGCGATCATCGTGGGGGAGACCGATGGCTTGGTGAAGATCATCGCCGAGAAGCGGCCCGATGGTACGGGTGGGAAGATCATCGGTGTTCACATGGTTGGCCCATGGGTGACCGAGCAACTGGGTCAGGGTTATCTCGCGGTCAACTGGGAAGCCACAGTCGACGAGGTCGCTCATTTCATCCAACCGCACCCGACGATGAGCGAGCTCTACGGTGAGAGCGTGATGGCTCTCACCGGACGTTCACTGCACGGCTGACCGCCCACACCACTGCACCGCACCCGATCAATTGCACCGAATGACATCCAGTTCAACATCTGAGCGACAACCGAGGAGTCTGAGCCACCGTGGCTGACATCGAAATGCCCCAACTGGGCGAAACCGTTACCGAAGGCACCATCACCCGCTGGTTCAAGCAGGTTGGTGAGAACGTGGCGCAAGACGAGGTGCTGTTCGAGGTCTCGACCGACAAGGTCGACACCGAGGTGCCCTCACCGTTTGCGGGGACGCTGGCCGAGATCCGCGTGCAGGAGGGTGACACCGTCGATGTCGGCACCGTGCTCGCCGTGATCGGAGACGGCGCGGCTACCCCGGCCCCGGCTCCGGCCGCCGCTCCCGAGGCGCCAGCGGCCGAGCC
>JBBKXQ010000116.1:0-38759 GCA_037969565.1 Acidimicrobiales bacterium
TCACGGCGAGGACTCGTGATTCTGGGCGCTTTCCTAGCCATTGGACTCTTCGGCCTGGTGCGGCTCGGGGCCGATCCGAATGCCGGCGACAACGACACATCGATCGACATTCAGCAGACGGAAGAAGACCGAAGCGATACCGACGAACCCGAGTCGACGTCGACCAGGCAGACCGTGCCGACCAAACCCATCCGCTCGGTCGATTTTTCCACGTTCGACCGCCCACTTTTCGACCCACTGATCGGCTACTCCCTGATTCTCGGGGGCGATGCGCCGTTGATTCGAATCGATCTCGACACCGGCGTGGTCTCCACGTTCGCCCGACGAGGCCAGCCCCTGTTGATCAGCGGTGACTACCTGCTCGTGCAGTCGATCATGAACGGTACTGTCGAGGCAGTTCCACTCAATGATCTCGATGCCGAGGGTCGAGCGTTCGGAGCCGACTACGAAGGGGTGGGCGTGACGATGGGGACCTCACCCGGCACGGTGTGGACGATGCCTTGGCATGCCTCGGGCGAAGCGACATTGATCGACGTCGCGACGGGTGACATTCTCGACCGAATCGATCTGAGCCGGAGCCGCATCGCCCTCACGTACACGCCGTTCGGGGTGGCAAGCGGTTTCGACTTGGTCAACGGCGCGGCGGGCGGGGTGTACGAGCGGGTGGATGGCGCCTTCAATCGTGTGTTCGAGGGTCATGCCCTGGCTTCGGGTGAGCGTCTGATGTTGCTCGAGACCTGCGACGACGAACTGATCTGCCAGTCGTCCTGGTATGACATCGCCACGCGTGAACCGGTCGACTTGCCGGCGATCGATCCTGGCGTGGGCACGTACCTCGCCGGCGGAGATCGTTGGGCCGTCGTCGTCAACTCCCCGAATTGGGAGCCGCATATGGTCGAAGTCGAAACCGGGCGGATCGTTGATGTGGGAGCATCAGCGGGCAACTATGGGCCCGAAGGAATTGCCATCTCTCCTGACGGCAACTGGCTGGCCACCCGATCCAACGGGATCACGGTCATCAATCTGAACACCGGCGAGAAGGTCGAGTTGAGCCAAGACGGGAGGGCTGTCGGCCGTGGGCAGTATTGGCAGATGAGTTTCGTGCCCAACGAGTTGTTCGACTGACGGTTGTTCGGCGAACCGTCGCTAGTCGGACGGTTGCTCGGCGCCCGGCTGAGTCAGTGACCGCCCGCCGGGCTAACCTCGTGCCACTGCGCAGATGCCCGAGTGGCCTAAGGGAGCGGCCTGCAAAGCCGTGATTCGCGGGTTCAAATCCCGCTCTGCGCTCGCATGAAGCAGGCGGTCCGAATGGGTGAGGGAAGTGAGGTTCGCCTCGGCTAACCTCCCCCGTTCGGGTCTGCCCGAGAAATACAGCGTCACCAGAAATTCAGCATCACCAGTAATACAGCATCACCAGTAATACAGCAGGGGCCGTTAGCTCAGTTGGCTAGAGCACTACCTCGACACGGTAGGGGTCACAGGTTCAAGTCCTGTACGGCCCACTCGATCGACGCACCAGTTGTGTCGACATCAGAATCGTCGTTCGTTCCGAGAACGATTCTGCCGGAAATCGCCTTCGTGGCGATTTCTTCGGTTTTGGGCCGAAGGGATGCACCCTGGATTGCTCACCCCGGCTGTGTCACCATTCGGCTCATGGCTGCGGGCTACTCGGGAACACCGTTGGCAACGAAGCTGGGCAAGGTGCCAACCGACATGACCGAAGACGTTGTTCGAGACGTGGCACTCCCGCTCGGACTGGTCGACAACAAGGTTTGTGCGATCGACGAAGTGTGGTCGGGACTGCGACTCGTCTGGCGTCGGGAACTCCGTCAATAGTTGCCGAGCGGGCCGATTTCGAATCGATGCAGACCGGCCGGCCCGAGCGACCTAGCATCGTCGGGTGCCAGACGATCGAGAAGCCTCCGAATCGACGGCCACCGAGCCCAACGACACTGAAGCTGTCGTTTATCCTTTCGAGTGGGAAACCGACGTCGTCGTCAGTGACGGCGCCACGGTTCGATTCCGACCGATCAAGCCCGAGGATCGGGCCGCCCTGGTGGCCTTCCACAGCCGGCAGAGCGCCGAGAGCATTTACTTTCGCTACTTCCGCTTTCGCCCCGAGCTCTCCGACAAAGAACTCGACTACTTCACCAACGTGGATTACGAGAAGCGGATGGCTTTTGTCGCCATGGTGGGTGATGAGATCGTGGCGGTCGCTCGCTACGAGTCGGGCGACCCAGAAAAGAACATCCCTCGCCGACCCGAGGTTGCGTTTTTCGTCGATGACGCACACCACGGCCGTGGTCTGGCCACCCTGCTCCTCGAGTACCTGGCCGCTGTTGCGAGGCGCAAGGATCTCGACGGGTTCACGGCAACGGTTCTCGCCGAGAACTACGGAATGCTGCGGGTTTTCCGAAAGGCCGGTTTCGAGGTCTCGACGAAATTCGCCGACGGCGTCATCGTCGTCACGCTCGGAATCGAACTCACCAGGGAAGGGGCGGCGGCCATCGATGCCCGCGACCGGAGGGCGCAGGCCCGTTCGATCGCCCGCCTGCTGGAGCCGAGCTCGGTTGCGGTCATCGGCGCCAGCCGTTCGACGACGTCGGTCGGCCATCAACTTGCACAGTCGGTGGCCAACGCGCCCTTTGCCGGGCCGGCCTACGCCGTCAACCCCGCAGCCGCCGCTGACGGCGTCCAAGAGATCGGTGGCCTCCCCGTTGTCGCCCGCCTGCAAGACATCGAGGGTGATATCGATCTCGCCGTCGTCGTGGCCCCGGCCGACCAGCTCGAAGTCATCGTCGAGGAGTGTGCGGCGAAGGGCGTGAAGGGCCTCCTGATCGGCACCGCCGGGTTCAGTGACTCGAGCCCCGGAGGTGGCGCGCAACGAGAGCGGCAGATCGTGTCGCTCGCTCGCGGTCACGGCATGCGGGTCATCGGCCCGAGCTCCTACGGAGTCATAAACACCGATCCTGCGGTCAATCTGCGGGCCGTCTTTGCTCCCGTCGCTGTGCCCGGCGAAGGCGGCGTGGCGGTGCTCTCCCAATCGGGGCCGCTCGGTGCTGCGGTCCTCAACGAGATGAGCCGCTTCGGACTCGGGATCTCTTCCTTCGTCGCAGTCGGCAACCGGGCCGACGTGTCCACGAATGATCTGCTGCAGTACTGGGCCGCTGATGATCGGACCCGGGTCATCTGTCTCTACCAACCCAATATCGGCAACCCCAGAAACTTCTCCCGCATCGCCCGATACGTCAGCGGGATCAAACCGATCATCTCCGTCGAGCCGCAGGATCCGGCGATGGTGGAGCTCTTGACGCAGAGCGGCGTGATCGTGGTGGGCCGGGTCAGTGAGCTCATCGAACAGGCGCAGGTCATCGTCGACCAGCCGATGCCACAAGGAAATCGAGTGGCCATCGTGAGCAACGCATCGTCTGCTGCCTCGCTGGCTGCTGCCGCCTGCCGCCGCGAGGGCCTCGAGGTGGTCGTGCCATCGGGCGTGGCCGGTGGGCCGGCGGCTGACGCCGTGCTGGTGGCCGACGCCGACACCCTTTCGGTGGCCCGCGGGGCGGGTCCGGAAACCTATGAACAGGTCGTTGTTGCCGCCGCCCTGAGCGCCGAGGTGGACATGGTGCTGTTGGCCATCATTCCCACGATCACGCTCACCCTCGAAAAACTCGGTCAACTCCTCGAGCGGGTCAATCGTGCGGTCGACAAGCCGATGGTCGCCACCGGCCTGGTCGACCCGAGCCTGTTGTCGGTTCCGGGACTGCCCTCGTTCACCTTCCCCGAACAAGCAGCGCGAGTGCTCGGCAACAGTGCGAAGAATGCCCGTTGGCGGTCGCTGCATCGAGGAACCCCGATTGAAGCCGACGCGTCGTTCCTCGATCTCGTCGAAGACACGATCGGTGACGCGCTCGGTGACGACGACGAGCGCTTGCTCACCATGACCGACAAGGGCCTCCTTCGATTGCTGGATGCCCTCGAGCTGCCAGTGGCGCCGTTCATCTCCGTCGTTGACGCTCAGGCCGCGGTTGCGGCCGCCGAGAAGCTGGGTTTTCCCGTAGTGCTGAAGGCGGGTGGTTTGCCGAATCGGAAGTCGGGAGAGGCAGGCGGCACCGCCCTCGATCTGCACACGGCGGAAGAAGTGAGTCAGAGCTACGCCCGCATGAGTGAAACGTTCGAGGGTGACTTCCTCCCGGCTGTGGTGCAGGCCACCGCCCCGACGGGCAGCCACCTGGCCGTCGAGTTGAACCAGGACACACTCGCCGGCGCCCGGCTGGTGATCGGGATCGGGGGAGCGTCGGCCCGATCGATTGCTTCGGTGTCGACCTCGATCCTGCCAACGAGCGAGAGCGACCTCGACCGACTCCTCGCCGAACCTTGGCTGGCCGATCTCATCCCCACTCCTGCCGCGAAGTTCGCCCTCCGCGATTTGCTCGCCCGCCTCGCTGTGGTCGCCGACGCAACACCAGACGTCGCCAGTATCCGTTTCAATCCGGTGCTCCTCAGCAACACCGACGCCGTCCCCGTCGAGGCTCGAATCCTGCTGCGACGCTGGCCTCGGGATCCGCTGGCCGACGTACGCCATCTCTGATTCGCCAGCTGTCACGATCACGGCGGTTCGGCAGGAGGCTCAGGCCTGAAAATCGGCCTGAAACAGGCCATGTCGTCTTGCGGATCGGCACTCAATGGAGGATCTCGGGTGGTGACGCTAGGGTCCGGCCGATGCGAGCTGTTGTACTCCGAAGTCATGGTGGACCCGAAGTTCTGACGATCGAGTCGGTGCCCGATCCCGATCCGGGGCCCGAGGAGGTGCTCGTCAAACTTCATTCCACCGCGCTCAACCGGGCCGACATGCTCCAACGAATGGGTTTGTACCCGGGACCGCCGGCCGAGCTGGAGATTCCCGGCCTCGAGTACGCCGGTACGATCGAGGCCGTCGGGGCCCGAGTGCAGTCCTGGAAGCCGGGCGACCTCGTCATGGGGATCGTGAGTGGCGCCGGTTATGCCGAGAAGTTGGTGACACACGAGCGCACAGTTCTGCCGATTCCCGACGGTCTCGCGCTCGAAGATGCCGCCGCCGTGCCCGAGGTCTTCATGACCGCCTACGACGCGCTCGTCGTGCAGGGTGGGTTGACCTCAGGTCGCTGGGCTCTCGTCCATGCCGGGGCTTCGGGCGTCGGAACGGCATCGATTCAGATCGCAAAAGCGATCGGGGCCCGCATCATCGTCACCTGTTCCACGGGAAAGGTGGAAGCCTGCCGGACGCTCGGAGCCGACGTGGTTGTCGACTACACAACCGACGACTTCGCCGGCGCCGTTCAAGACGCAACAGCCGGCGTGGGTGTCGATGTGGTGCTCGACGTGATCGGGGGCGAATACACCGTTCGCAACATCCAGTCGCTGCGGGTAGGAGGCCGAGTGATCCAGGTCGGTGTGATGGGGGAGGGCACCGTCTCGCTGCCGCTCGGACTGCTCCTGCCCAAACGGGCATCGCTGATCGGAACGGTGCTGCGGGCCCGTCCACTCGAAGAGAAAGCAGCGCTTGCGCAACGATTCCGGGCCGAGATGTTGCCCCGCTTCGCCGATGGCTCGCTGCAACCCGTGATCGACAGCCGTTACGCCTTCGCCGACATCGCCGACGCCCACACCTACATGGCAACCAATGCCAACGTGGGCAAGATCTTGATCGACTTTTGAAACCCTGAAACGCCCACCCCTGAAGGCCCGCCGACCGCTGATCGGCGAGGCTCAGAGTTGGGCAGACGAATGTGACGCCAAGCCTGCGCCGCTGGCTCAGCGGCTGGCGAGGGCCACGTAATCGCGCTCGCCCACGCCCGTGTAGATCTGGCGGGGTCGGCTGATGCGCTGGTTCTGTTCGAGCAGTTCCTGCCAGTGAGCGAGCCAGCCCGGCATACGGCCGATCGTGAACAACACCGTGAACATGTCGAGCGGGAAGCCCATCGCCTGGTAGATCAGGCCGGTGTAGAAATCGACGTTGGGATAGAGGTTGCGGCTCTTGAAGTAGTCGTCGTTCAGCGCGATTTCCTCGAGCTTGAGCGCGATGTCGAGCAGCGGGCTCTTTCCCGTGACCTCGAAAACGCTGTCGGCCTGTTCCTTCACGATGCGGGCCCGAGGGTCATACGCCTTGTACACGCGGTGGCCAAAGCCCATGAGGCGGCCGTCGCCGGCCTTGACCGAATCGACGAACGCGTCGAGGTTGTCGTAGGAGCCGATGTCTTCGAGCATGTGGATGACCGCCTCGTTGGCCCCGCCATGGCGAGGTCCGTAGAGAGCGGCGGTGGCTGCCGACGCTGCCGAGTAGGGGTCGGCGTGGCTCGATCCGACCACTCTCATCGTGGTGGTGGAGCAGTTCTGCTCGTGATCGGCGTGGAGAATCAACAACACATCGAGCGCCTTGGCCAAGATGGGGTCTGGCTTGTACTGGGGCTCGGCCACTCGCCACATCATCGAGAGGAAATTCTCGCTGTAGCTCAAATCGTTGTCGGGATAGACGAACGGCATCCCGATGCTGGCCCGGTAGGCCATGGCGGCGAGTGTGGGGCCCTTGGAGATGAGGCGGTTGATCTGCTTGTAGCGGTTCTCGGGATCGAAGACGTCTTTGGCTTCGGGGTAGAAGGTGGAGAGCGCGGCGATGGCCGACATGAGCATGCCCATGGGATGAGCGTCGTGGTGGAAGCCCTCGGTGAAACGCTTGCGCATGTTCTCGTGAATGAACGTGTGATAGGTGACGTCGTGGACCCACACATCCATCTGTTCGGTGTTGGGAAGCTCACCGAACAGCAGGAGATAACAGACCTCGAGGAACGTGGACTTCTCGGCCAACTGCTCGATTGGGTAGCCCCGGTAGCGAAGAATTCCGTTGGTGCCGTCGAGGTCGGTGATGGCCGAGGTGGTGGAGGCCGTGCCGCTGAAGGACTCGTCGAGGATCCAGGTGCCGGGCATCAAGCCTTGGATGGCCTTCATGTTGATCCCGCCGTTTTCGATCGGGATCTCGACCGTCTTGCCCGTGCGGTTGTCGGTGATCGTCACCGAATTTGTCTCGTTGATGTCTGGCACGGTGTGCTCCCGGGTCGGCGCTGCGTTCACAGCTGCATCAGATGGGCACGCCGTTGTGCCAGTCGTTCTCGACCTGACGTCGTCAGGCCCGTGAGAATCTAGCGGCCCTGACCCGTCTCAGTCATATGCAAGCGATTATTCGGCGCCGGGGCGAAGGCCCGGGCCAGCTTCCGCGCACCGGAGAAGCGACGCCGAAGCAAACGCAGAGCCGACGTGTTCGACTAGCGGTGTCAGAGCGGCAGATTGTCGTGCTTGCGGGGCCGCAGCTTTTCCCGTTTGGTCGAGAGAACCTCGAAGGCAGCGGCAAGGGTGGATCGTGTTTCCAGCGGGTCGATGACGGCCGAGATCGAGCCCCGCTCGGCGGTGGGGTAGGGCGTGAGGTAGCGAGCGTCGTATTCGGCTTCGAGGCTGATTCGCTCTTCGACCGTTGCGTTGCGATGCAAGATCTCCACCGCTCCCTTGGCTCCCATCACGGCCACCTCGGCGGATGGCCAGGCCAGCATGAGATCGTTTCCCATGTTGCGGGAATCCATCACGATGTAGGCCCCGCCGTAGCTCTTCCGCAGAATCAAGCCCACACGAGGGACGGTTGCCCGGGCATAGGTGAACGCCAGTTGGGCTCCGTGGCGGATCATTCCCCGCCACTCGAGATCCTTTCCCGGAAGGAATCCCGATGTGTCGACGAGCGTGAGCAAGGGCACGTTGAAGGCATCGCAGAGCGAGACGAACGATGCGCCCTTCTGGCTGGCCGGAATGTCGATGCTTCCGGCGAGGGCCTGGCTCTGATTGGCGACGACCCCGATCGACCGACCCCCGATGGAGCAGAACCCGGTGACGAGATTCGGAGCCCACGCCGCCCTCAACTCGATGAACTCGGAATCGTCGGCCAAGTCGCGAATGATGTCTCGAACGTCGTACGAGCCGGTGGCGCTGTCGGGAATTGTGGCTGCTGCGGTGGTGGTGAGACGGTCGACGGGGTCGTCGGTTTGGAGTGACGGTGGCAGTTGATCGACGTGATCGGGAAGATGATTGAGAACGGCCGAGATCATTTCCAGCGCGGCTTCCTCGTCGCTGACGACGAATGACGCAACACCGCTGGAGCGAGCGTGGGCCCCGGCCCCGCCGAGGGCTTGTTGGCTGATCGGCACACCGGTGTAGGACTCGACCATCGAGGGGCCTGAAACGTAGGCGTGGGCCCCTTCGACGAAGGCAACGACGTCAGCCAGGCCGAGCAACAGGGCCGGACCGGCGACGATTGGGCCGTTCACGACGAGCATGATCGGCACAACACCCGATGACGATGCCAACGCCCTTGCCGCCTGGCCCCAGGCCACGATGGCCTCGAAACCCTCGTCGATCGCCACGCCGTTGGTGCTCAGCACACCGACGATGGGGAGGCGCTTGTCGCGCGCCATTCGGAACCCGGACTCGAGCGTGAGTGCGTCGGCGGCAATGAGCCCTGCGGTCTCTTCGAGATCGAGACGGACCATCATCACGCGACGTCCATCGAGGTCGATCACCCGCGCTGACGCGTCGGAACCCGACGAGGCTCTGAGGGAGACGATTGCGGTCATCGCTGGGATGTCTACCGTTTCGAGACGAGATGTACGCCAGGAAGTTCTGGAGCGTGGGCGGCCACGACTTGGCCGGCTTGGTCAATGGCGGCCTGCGATGCAGCCGAGAGCATGCCTCGGCGTCTCACAGCCAGGCCGACCCGACGGCGGCCGAGTCCGGGGACGGCGATGCGAGTCCAGTCTCCGCCGACCCAATCCGGGGCGGCCGTTGCGGGAACGATGGCGACCCCGAATCCCTGGAACGCCAGTGACGTGAGGAGGCGAAGTCCGTCGACCTCGATCTTCGGTATCGGCGTGAGGCCGGCAGACCGAAACGCGGTGTCGATTTCTTGTCGGAACCCGGTGCCCGGCGAAGACAAGAGGAGTTCGTGCTTGGCGAGGCTGGCAAGGGTTGGCTCCTCCTTGCAGAACGGGTGATTGCTCGGGGCAATGACTTCGTTCTCTTCGTCGAACAGCGGGGTCGTTCGCAACTCGGGATCGTTCACGGGCAACGACACCACTGCGAAGTCGAGTTCACCCTCCAGGAGGCGAAGCGTGAGTGAGGTGGTGGAACCGTCGGCGACGAGGAGCTTGATGTCCGGTGTTTCGGTGGCCAGTCGGTCGACGAGCAGCGGTGTCAACCAGCGGGCCGTTGTGCCGATCACGCCAACTCGGACGGTTCCCCGTGGTGCACCTCGGAGCGACGCAACGTCGGCTTCCAACGAGGTGAGTTCGTTCTGTATGCGCCGCACCCGGGCGATCACGGCCTCGCCCTCCTCGGTCGGTAGACCGGTGGCCCGATCGATCAGGACGGCGTCGAGTTCCCGTTCGAGGCGGGCGACGTGGGTGGAGATGTTCGATTGCACGGTGTGGGTGGCTCGAGCGGCGGCCGTGAAGCCCCCGTGTTCGATCACGGCGAGAAAGGCCTGGAGTTGGCGGAGATCCATCGTTGCGAATGATCGCACAGCCCGGCGCCATCGACAGGGAAAGTGGCCCGTAGAAATCGTAACGATCACAAAAAGAGATAGGAACTATCGAGCCGAACACCTAGACAGATGAAGGGGTCGTGCGTATATTTGCAAGCACAACGAAATGCGGTTCTTCGATCCCCCTCGTAAGAACCGCATTCCCGGTGATCCAACTTGGTCCCCCTTGGTTGGACGCCCGCAGAGACCCAGACTCTCGATCCCCCTTGAGAGCTGGGTCTCGCACTTTTTCCACGGCGGCGTGCCGCCTCGCAGATTTCAGCCGGCGAGGTTCTTGCGGATCACGTTGAGCGCAGAACCGGCCCTGAACCAGGTGATCTGGTCATCGGAGAACGTGTGGTTGGTGTCGAAGGTCCAACGCTCGCCCTCGGGCGTGGTCACCTGAATCGTCACCGGACGTCCGGGAGCGAGATCGTCGAGGCCAAGCACGGTGATGCGGTCGTCCTCACCGATTCGGTCGTAGTCGGCCGAGTCGTCGAAGGTGAGGGGCAGCATGCCCTGCTTCTTCAGGTTGGTCTCGTGAATTCGGGCGAAGCTGCGAGCGATCGCCACGAGGCCGAGTCGGAAACGGGGCTCCATCGCGGCGTGCTCGCGGCTCGAACCCTCACCCATGTTCTCGTCGCCGATGACTACCCAGGGCTGGCCGGCCTCGTGGTAGGCCTTCGCCATGTCGGGAAAACTCTGTCGCTCACCCGTGAGCTGGTTCTTGCCCATCCCGACGATGTTCTCGTTGTAGGCACTCACGGCCCCGAGATAGAGGTTGCCAGAGATGTTCTCGAGGTGGCCTCGGTACTTCAACCACGGCCCCGCCATCGAGATGTGGTCGGTCGTGAACTTGCCATGGGCTTTCACGAGCACCGGGAGGTCGATGTAGTCGCTGTTGGGCCGCGGTTCGAAAGGAGCCAGCAGTTGGAGCCGGTCGGATGTTGGTGAGACGGCGACCGAGATGTCGGAACCATCTTCGGGGGGAGCGATGAAGGTGTCTTCGCCTCGATCGAACCCTTGCGGCGGCAACTCGATACCGACGGGCACCGACAACCGAACTTCTTCGCCGGCGTCGTTCGTGAGCGTGCCGTTGATGGGGTCGAAGTCGACGCGTCCGGCGAGCGCGAGGGCCATGACGGTTTCCGGACTCGTGACGAAAGCGAGCGTGGCGGCGTCGCCGTCGTTTCGCTTGGGGAAGTTGCGGTTGTAGGAGGTGACGATGACGTTTGTCTCGCCGTCCTTGTGGCTCTCGGAGCGGTCCCACTGACCGATACACGGACCGCAGGCGTTGGCCAGCACGGTTGCGCCCAAGGCCTCGAAGTCGGCAAGCAGTCCGTCGCGTTCGATGGTCGCCCGCACCTGTTCCGAACCGGGCGTGATCAAGAGCTGGGTCTTGATGGTGAGCCCCTTTGCCGCTGCTTCTCGAGCGATCGAAGCCGCTCGCGTGATGTCTTCATACGACGAGTTCGTGCAGCTGCCGATCAGGGCCGAGCTGATCTCGAGGGGCCAGCCGTTGGCCGTTGCCTCCGCGCCCAGGTCTTTGACTTCCCGAGCGAGATCGGGTGTGTGGGGCCCGTTGATGTGGGGGGTGAGGGTGTTGAGGTCGATCTCGATGACCTGGTCGTAGTAGTCGGCGGGATTGGCGAGAACCTCGTCGTCGGGACGCAGGTGATGGGCAACGGCATTCGCAGCGTCGGCAACGGCTTCGCGTCCCGTGCTCTTCAGGTACCGAGCCATCGCATCGTCGTACCCGAAGATCGATGTGGTGGCGCCGATCTCGGCCCCCATGTTGCAGATCGTTGCCTTCCCGGTGGCGCTGAGGCTCTGGGCCCCCTCGCCGATGTATTCAACGATGGCTCCGGTTCCACCCTTCACGGTGAGGATCTCGGCAACCTTCAGAATGACGTCTTTCGGCGCCGACCAACCGCTGAGCTCGCCCGTGAGGTTGACGGCGATGAGCTTCGGGAATCGGACATTCCAGGGGAAGCCGGTCATCACGTCGACGGCATCGGCCCCGCCCACGCCGATGGCGATCATGCCGAGTCCGCCGCCATTGGGTGTGTGGCTGTCGGTTCCGATCATCATCCCGCCGGGAAAGGCGTAATTCTCGAGGACGACCTGGTGGATGATGCCGCTACCGGGGGCCCAGAAGCCGCCGCCGTACTTGGCACTGATGCTCTCGAGGAAGTTGTAGACCTCTTCGTTGGTGTCGATGGCGCGAAGCAGATCTCGCTTGGCCTCGACCTTGGCCTGGATGAGGTGGTCGCAGTGCGTGGTGGTGGGAACCTGGACCTCTCGAAGTCCGGCGGTGTCGAACTGGAGCCACGCCATCTGGGCGGTGGCGTCCTGCATGGCAACCCGGTCGGGTCGGAAGTCGACATAGCTCACACCCCGCTCGGTCTCGGCCCCCATTTGATCGAGGTGGTTGGCCAGGATCTTTTCGGTGAGCGTCAATCCCTTGCCCCGTTTGGTGCGAAAGGCAGCAACCCGCTCGTCGAGCGTGGCGTACACGTCGTTGATGAGTTCGATGGGGGTTTCGGGTCCTACGGCCATTTGCGCTCCGTGATATTTCTCCGGTCTATACCGGCTCGACAAGATGTGATACAACCTTAATACAAGTGAGAACGATCCGCTACCAAGAAATCGCAGACGATCTACGTACCCGCCTCGCGGTCGGTGATTTCGTCGCCGCACGGAACCTCCCGACCGAGGCCCAGTTGGGAGCGTCGTACGACGCGAGCCGAGTCACGATCCGTAAGGCCCTCGAATTGCTCCGAGGTGAGGGGCTCGTCGACTCCCGACAAGGCTTCGGATGGTTCGCGGCGACGAAGCGGCTCCCTCAGACCCTCGCCGGCCTGGCCACCATCGAGCGTCAACTGGCTGATTCGGGTCGACGATCCGAGCGTCGGGTCATCGACTTCCAGTTCGTGGATGCCCCGCCCCACGTTGCTTCTCTGCTCGGCCCCCGAGTGCTCGAGACCCGACGGTTGAACCTCGCCGATGGTGTTCCGTTCGCTCGCGTCACCGTGTGGTGTCGGGAATCCCTCGGAGCCGAACTCTCGAAAGCCGATGTCGAACGAGCCAGCTTCTACGAACTGCTCCCCATCGATGTCCGAGGTGCGACGCAAACCATCGGAGCGTCCCTCATCGGCCGTGTCGACGCCGCCCTTCTCGACGTTCCGGTTGCCAGCGCAGGACTCGTCGTGCAGCGCGTCACGCACGACCGCGCCGGTCGGGCCGTGCTGGTTTCCGAGCACGTCTTTCCCGGACACCTCACCGAATTCGTGGCCGAGCTTCCAACGGCCGACGACGAGGCATCACCGGCCGGGCTGCGTCTCGTCGACTGACAAACGAGGCGGATCGGCAAACCACCCCACGGCCGACTGGAAAAAGCGAACGGGTCCTGGGCGGAGGGAGTGCCGAGGACCCGTTCTTCTTAAACGTTAACCGATCACCCGCCCCGAAGTGGCATCGCGACGGTTCTTGTTTTCCTCAAGTTCTGGTCCGAATCCGATCCCAATCCTTGGATTCCCTGACCCGCTATGCAGGCCGCACCCGGCTACTTTCGCCGTTGCTCACCAAGTGTCCCAGTGGATCAGATCGGCGGCCGGGAGGCGTTTGGCCAGCTTGAAATCAGTGCCGATCGTGTAGGCGACGGGAAAGAGTCCGGCCTGGGTGTAGCGGTCGAATGGGATTCCGAGAATTTCGGCCGCTTCCTTCTCGCTGGGCAGGTGGAGGGTGGTCCATGCCGATCCGAGACCTCGCTCGCGCAGGGCCAGCATGAAGCTCCAGACGGCGGGAAGTATGGAACCCCAGGCGCCTGCTTGCATCGCCGCGGGTGTTCCCTCGCCGAGGCGTCCCTCGATGATCGGAATGACCAGGTAGGGCGCCCTTGCGAAGTTGTCAGCCAGGTACTGGGCTGAGGATTTCACCTGGCTCTGACTGGCGGCTCGTACGTCGTCGGTGCCGTATTCGCGGCCAGGCTGTTGGGCGTAGTGGGCGAAGTTCTTGGCGTAGAGATCACAGATGGCCTGCTTCTTCTCGGGGTCGCCGATCACCATCCACTGCCATCCCTGGCTGTTCGATCCGGTCGGAGCCTGCAGCGCGATGTCGATGCACTCTTCGATGATCTTGGGATCGACTTCTCGGTCGAAGTCGAGCCGCTTGCGTACCGAGCGAGTGGTCGTGAGTACTTCGTCGGCGCTGAGATTGAGTTTCATGAGCGCCAACATTGGCCGATAGGGGATGGTGCGTCCACTTCGCCCCAACCTTGCTGTTCTGATTCTGGGCCTCTGTTTGGCGTTGACCGCCTGCACGGGAGCCGACGAGCCGGCAGAGCTTTCGCGGGATGAGGTTCTGACTGCTTATGCCGGCCAAGGGCTGGAACCGGGAGTGGCCGAGTGTGTCATCGGGCTCGGCGAACGTGAAGTCGAGCTGGCCGAACTCGCTCCGGGAGCCGACGTGGATGACATGACCGGAGCCTTGGTCGCCGAGGTCATTGCCAGCTGCGAGGATGCTGCGTCGATCCTGAGCGCCGAACCGCCGGCGCCAGAGGTATTGGCCTTCGATGCGGGACCGTTCGCCTTTGGTGACGACAATCGGCTGGACTTCCTCTACACCCAGTGCGAGGCGGGTGACGGCCGGGCCTGTGATCGGTTGTGGACCGATGCCCCGATCGGCAGCGAATACGAACAATTCGGGGTCACCTGTGGCAACCGACCTGATCTGCTCGATTGCACCGCCGAACTCGTGCTCGATGACGGAGCGACACGCAACCCGGAGTGAGCAGTCGGCAGGCTGAGACTGATCCGTGAAGTGACTGATCTGTGCTGTGACTGATCCGTGCTGTGACTGACTGTGCTCATGCGGAGCATGCCTTGGCCTCGTGATACGCCGCACGAACGTTCGTGCCGTCAACGTGAGGGTCGATCGCCGATCCGGCACCGAGGTTCCACCGCTGGGCGATCGTCGCCGCGGACGTGTCGCTCCCGATCGCAGCAGCCTGGAGCGCCGCTCCGGTCGCAACGGCTTCGTCCACATCGGGCACGAAGATCTGGCGTCCCGTGAGGTCGGCGCATCGCTGTCGGTAGGTGGCTGAGCGAGCGCCTCCCCCGATGAGATGGATGCGGCCGCCGGTCTCCACGCTCGCCTGATGCAGTGCATCGAGTCCGTCGAGTAGCCCGCACAACACGCCGTCATGGGCGGCTCGGGCCAAGGCTTCCCGAGTGGTCGTGTTGGTCAGTCCGTGAAAGGAACCAGTTGCATCGGGGAGGTTCGGTGTGCGTTCGCCGTCGAAATAGGGGACGAGGACGACTCGGTCGCTCGGCGACGCCGCCGCCGCGAGGTCGCTCAAGCCGGCAGCGTCGGTTCCCAACCATCGGGCAACGGTGTCGGTGACCTTCGTGGCATTGAGTGTGCAGACCAGTGGGAGGAATCCACCGGCGGCATCGGCGAAGCCGGCAACGAGTCCGGTGGGGTCCGAGGTCGGTGTCGCCGATACCGCACAGACCGTGCCGGATGTTCCGAGTGACAAGGCGACGTCACCGATGCCGAGGCCGAGTCCGAGCGCGGCGGCCATGTTGTCGCCCGTACCGGGTCCGACGAGAACATCCGGAGCGAGGCCGAGTTCGGTCGATGCAGCCGCAGTGATGATTCCCGCCGCTTCATCGGGCCCGAGAAGCGTCGGGAATTTGGAGAGCCACGACTCGGGCTCGGTGACGAACGAGCGGAGAAGGTCTGGCTCGTAGCGGTTGGCGGCCGGGTTGAACCAGCCCGTGCCCGATGCGTCGCCGCGATCGGTGACGTGTCTCCCACTGAGCCGCCAGGTGAGGTAGTCGTGGGGAAGCATCACCATCGCGACTCGGGGGAGGATCTCGGGTTCGTTTCTGGCCACCCAAGCGAGTTTGCTGATGGTGAAGCTGGCGACGGGAACACTGCCGCAGCGCTCGGCCCACATCTGCGGGCCGTACTCGGCGACCAGATCGGCAGCATCACGCGCCGATGTGGTGTCGTTCCAGAGCTTCGCCGGTCGGAGCTCTCGTCCTTCGTGATCGAGAAGGACGAGTCCGTGCTGCTGGCCGGCCACGGCGATGGCGACGACATCCGTTCGATGCTCGCCAATCTCGCCGACGGCTGTCTTCAGTGCCTCCCACCACGCACTCGGGTTTTGTTCCGACTTCGGCGGAGCGGTTGGCGGATGACGGGCGCTTCCGGTTGCGATCAGCAGGCCCGAGTCGAGATCTCGAGCTTCCACCTTGGTGGACTGCGTCGAGGAGTCGATCCCGAGCACGATCCGCATCAGCGGGCCCGCTCCACGTACCGGGCAACGAGATTCTCCAGCTTTTCCTGTCGCCCCGAAACACGAACTGGTTCGTCGTGGCGGGCCAGGGTGCGATCTCGCAATGATGGAAGTGATTCGTTGCCGGCGAGGATGCTCTGCCCCAGCTCGCCGAGCCAGCCGGCGTAGCGCTCGTCGAGCGCAGTACCCAGCTCACCGTCTTCGAGGATCGACGCTGCGGCGAGCAGGCTGCGGGCCATGGTGTCCATCCCACCGATGTGGGCATGGAAAAGATCATCGCGAGCGGTTGATTGCCGACGAAGTTTGGCATCGAAGTTGAGGCCGCCCTTGGTGAAACCACCACCCCGGAGGATCTCCAACATGCCGAGCGTCATCTGCTCGACGGAGACGGGGAACCGATCGACGTCCCACCCGAGTCGGTCGTCGCCAGCGTTGGCGTCGATGCTGCCGAAGACACCGGCGGCGAACGCTGATGCGATCTCGTGGGCAAAGTCGTGGCCCGAGAGCGTGGCGTGATTGACCTCGATGTTCGTGTGGACCTCGCCCACCAAGTCGTACTTCTGGAGGAAGGCCGACACGGCGGCAACGTCGTAGTCGTACTGATGTTTCGTCGGCTCGAACGGTTTCGGTTCGAGCAGCAGCATCCCCTCGAACCCGATTCGGTGTTTGTGCTCCACGACCATGTGGAGGAAGCGGCCCATCTGATCGAGTTCGCGGCTCAGGTCCGTGTTCAGCAGCGTCTCGTATCCCTCGCGACCTCCCCACATCACGTAGTTCTCACCGCCGAGTCGGTGCGTCGCTTCGAGGCAGTGGCACACCTGGGCGGCGGCGGCGGCGAAGACCTCCGGGTCGGGGTTCGTTGCGGCGCCGGCCTGGAATCGCTTGTTCGAGAACATGTTCGCGGTGCCCCACAGGAGTTTCGTGCCCGTGCGGTCCATGTGGGTGCCCGCCTCGTCGACCATCGCATCGAAGCGAGCGGCGGATTCGGCGAAGGTCGAACCTTCGGGCGCGATGTCCCGATCGTGGAAACACCAGAACGGCACCGTGAGCTTCTCGAAGAATTCGAATGCGACCGCCATCTTGGTCTTCGCCGCCTCCATGGGGTCGCCCGTTCCCGAGAGCCATGGCCGATCCATCGTGCCGGCCCCGAAGATGTCGAAACCGTCCCAGTTGAAGCTGTGCCAATACGACACGGCGAAGCGCAGATGATCTTCCATTCGGCGTCCGGCGACGACCCGATCTGCGTCATACCAGCGGAAGGCCAGGGGATTGTCCGATTCGGGTCCCTCATAAACGATGGGCTTGCTGACGGAAGTGAAGAACTCTTGCATCGTGGTCTCGATCTCTTCTTGATTGGACGTCGTTGCTTGGACGGCCAAGCGAATGTCGGGTTGAACCGGTTGACGTCCGCCGTTATTTGTTCGACCCTATTACAAATCGATTTGCGGAGGCAAGGATGTTTTGCGTGAGCGGCGTTGAGTGAGCAAGGACGAATTGTGATCCCGACCGGAAAATTTGGGCGAACCTCATGACCGATTTCGACCTGTTCCGCGGCCTCGTCTCGGAGGCCGCGGTCGGCAGTGGAATGCGCAGTGAGTCTGTGCGTACCGTGAATCTGAGCACGGTCTTGCGCCACCTCCACTCCCGGGGGCCGGCAACCCGATCCCAACTCGTCGAGCAAATCGGACTCACCCGGAGTTCGGTCGCCGCGCTCGTCGGAGATCTCGAACGGGCCGGGTTGATCTCCGAAGACGCGGCGCAACCCGACGGTCGTCCGGGGCGACCATCACCCAGAATCAAGTTGAACACCGATGTCGCAGTTTTGGCGCTCGAGATCGCGGTCGACAGCTTGGCCATCGGCATCGTCGGACTCGGCGGCACGGTCACCGATCAACGCCGGGTCGAGCGCCACCGCAGCCGGGCAACACCCGAGGATGTCGTTGCCGATCTCGACGAACTCATCGTCGAAGTGGTCGACCAACTCGCGGAGAAGTCCTCACCGATACAGCTGATCGGGATCGGTGTGGCCGTGGTCGGTCTGATCCGACGTGACACCCGAGAGGTGGCTTTTGCCCCGAACCTCGGCTGGACCGATGTGCCGTTGGGGGACATGATTTCCGAGTCGAGCGGGCTGGATATCCCACTGTTCGTGGGAAATGATGGCGATCTGGGCGTGGTCGCCGAGCTGCGCCGAGGACGGGCGATGGGCGCCGAGAACGTGCTCTTCCTGAACGGTGAAGTTGGCATCGGCGGAGGCATTGTTTCCGACGGACGACTGATCGTCGGTCGAGATGGATCGGCCAGCGAGATCGGACACATTCCCGTGAATCCGCAAGGCCGCGACTGCGCCTGTGGTGCTCGGGGCTGTTGGGAAACCGAGATCGGCGAGCGAGCGATGCTCCGTGACGCCGGTCGGTCGGTCGACGGTGGACGTCGGGCGGTGGAAGAGGTGCTCGATGCCGCCGCCAGCGGCGATGCAACCGCCCTCTCGGCTCTCGAGCGTCAAGGGTTCTGGGTCGGCGTCGGTCTTGCCGGACTCGTGAACATCTTCGACCCCGACATGATTGTTCTGGGCGGCGTGTTTCGGAGGGCCTTCCCATTCATCATCGAACCGATCGAGACCGAACTGGCAATTCGCCGAATTGTCGAGCGTCCGGAGCCAGCCGTGGTCGTCGCCTCGGCCTTGGGTTTCGATGCTCCGTTGCTCGGTGCCGCCGAGATCGCGTTCGAACCCCTGTTGTCCAATCCCTTGGCCCCTCGAGCCGACAACTTCGGGGCAGCGGGGTCTCGATGACAGGTTGCGACCAAATGAATTGCTAGACACGTTTGTTCTACAGTGTTACAAATCGTCGACTGAGCACACGGATTGACCCGAATCGAAGCCGTTCGCGAACGCGACGGCCCGACAAATACAACAAAACGCCCTCAACAACGCAGGCGTGGGTCAACTCGGGTGTGGGTCGAGTGTGCAAACCCGACCGAACCGAATACATCGACCGGCATGTCCGGCGAAGGGGAGAAACAAGGAAACATGAGCAAACAACTGAAATTCTTGATGGCCTTGCTGGCTGCGTTCGCACTGACTGCTGCCGCCTGCGGAAGCAGCGACAGCACCGACGCCGGTGGCACTGACACCACCACCGCCTCGGCCGACACCACCGCCGCTTCGGCCGACACCACCACCGCCGACAGCGGCGACTCGGGTGTGGCTGCCGGCACCAAAGCCGGCTTCATCCTTCCCGACACCGCGTCTTCAGCACGCTGGGAGTCCTTCGACCGGCCACTCATCGAGGCGGCATGCGCCGACGCGGGGATCGAATGTTTGATCCAGAACGCCGAGGGCGACAAAGACAACATGGCCACGATCGCCGATCAGATGATTGCTGACGGCATCGGTGTGCTGGCGATCGTCAACCTCGACTCCGAGTCGGGCGCCGCCATCCAGGAGAAGGCTGCGGCCGCCGGTGTCAAGAACATCGACTACGACCGTCTCACCCTCGGTGGTTCGGCCGATGTCTACGTGTCGTTCGACAACGTGGCCGTCGGTACCGCTCAGGGCGAGGGCCTCATCGAGTGTTTCGGTGGCGACACCGAAGGCAAGAAGATCATTCAGCTCCACGGCTCGCCCACCGACAACAACGCAACCTTGTTCCGTGAGGGCTACCAGGCTGCCATCGAGGGCGCAGGCTTCGAAACCGTCGGTGAAGAAGCCGTCCCGGACTGGGACAACGCTGAGGGTGGCGTGATCTTCGAGCAGCTGCTGACCGCGGCCAATGGTGCAGTCGATGGTGTTCTCGTTGCCAACGACGGTTTGTCACTGGCCGCTCAAGCGGTGCTCGCCGATGCCGGACTCACGATTCCCACCACGGGTCAAGACGCCACGATCGACGGGCTTCGCGCCATCCTGCAGGGCACCCAGTGCATGACCGTGTACAAGCCCGTGGTCGAAGAGGCCAATGGCGCGGTCGCTGCCGCCGCCGCCCTTCTCAATGGCACTGATCTCGGCGCCAACGCCACGATCAACAATGAGACGGCCGACATTCCGTACGTCCAAGCTCAGGTCCAGCCGATCTTCTTCGACGACGTGAAGATTCCTGTGGAGGACGGATTCGTCGACAAGGCCGAGTTGTGTGCCGGGCTCGAAGCTCAGTGCGCCGAGGCCGGTATCAGCTGATACCAGCACGGCACGACGTTGTTGCCTAGCGTGGCCGTCCCGGGATCATCCCGGGGCGGCCACCTTGGTTTCGGGTGGCTCGCGGTTTTGTGAGCAGTGGTTTTGTGAGCAGTGGTTTTGTGAGAGATTGTCGATCGGTCCAGGGGGATCCAAGCGTGGCCAGCGAAACACCCATCTTCGAGGTGCGGGGAGTCAACAAGTCGTTCGGGCCCGTGCATGTGCTGCACGACGTCGACTTCAAGGTCTACCCCGGCAAGGTGACGTCGCTGATCGGCGACAACGGAGCAGGCAAGTCGACGCTCGTCAAATGCCTCACCGGTATCTACCCCATCGATACGGGCGAGTTCTTCTTCGAGGGATCGCCGGTCGAGATCCACGGGCCGAAGGACGCGGCGGCACTCGGCGTCGAGGTGGTCTACCAAGACCTGGCCCTCTGCGAGAACCTCGATGTGGTCCAGAACATGTTCCTCGGCCGGGAACAACTGAAGCGAGGCCTTCTCGACAAGCACGGGATGGAGCAGGCCGCTCGCGACACGCTGGCATCCTTGTCGGTGCGCACCGTGGCCAGCGTGCGCCAACTGGTGGCGTCGCTCTCGGGTGGTCAACGTCAGACCGTCGCCATCGCTCGCGCCGTCCTCTGGAACTCCAAGGTGGTCGTGCTCGATGAGCCAACGGCCGCCCTCGGCGTGGCCCAGACCGAACAGGTGCTGTCGCTGGTGCGCAGCCTCGCCGACAAGGGCCTCGGCGTCGTACTGATCAGCCACAACATGAACGAGGTGCTCCAGGTGTCGGACCGGGTCAGTGCGATGTATCTCGGACAAATTGCGGCCGACATCGAAGTCACTCCGTCCACCACTCGAGAGAAGTTGGTCGAGCTGATCACTTCCGGTCGATCGGGAAGCGACGGGCTCCCGACAAGCAGCATCATCGCCGAGAACGAAGCGCTGGCCGAGGAGACCATTCAATGACCGCACCATCGACCTCGCGTTCGAACTTCGAGCGCGATACCCAAACCAAGTCCCTACGGGGAGCACTCGAGAATTCGTGGGCTGAGGTCAAGGGGGGAACGCTCGGTTCCCTTCCGGCCTTGCTGGCGATCGTCACATTGGTGATCGTCTTCGGATCGATCAACCCTGGCAGCTTCCTCTCGACCATCAACTTCGCCAACTTTCTCGAGCAGGCTGCGGCCGTCATCGTCATCGCGATGGCCGTGAGTTTCGTTCTGCTGCTCGGCGAGATCGATCTGGCCGCCGGATTCACCGCCGGCGTCGCCGCCGCCGTGCTTGCGACTCGTCTGAGCGATGGCTGGTCGCTCGGTGCCGCGATCCTCATGTCGGCTGCGGTTGCGATCCTTCTCGGGCTCTTCACCGGTTACATGGTGGCCCACGTGGGGATTCCTTCCTTCGTCGTCACGCTGGCCAACTTCCTGTCCTTTCAGGGCATTCTCCTGCTCCTCGTCAGAAACGGTGGAAGTGTCCGGATCGAGAATCAACCGGTGAAAGACCTCGTCGGAGCGAGCCTGACGCCAAGCTCCTCGTGGATCTTCGTTGTCATCGCGCTCGCTGTCCTCGCTCTCGCCCTTCTGCGGATCCAGCGCGATTCCTATGGGGCCATCCCGTTGTCGTTGGTTGGGCTCAAGATGGGCTTCGCTGCGATCGGAGCGGTCGTCTTCACGATCATTCTCAATCGCAACCGAGCCTTCCCGAATGCGCCGGCCGCGATTCGCGGCATTCCGTTCGTCGTGCCGGTGGTGCTGGTGATTCTCCTAGTTCTCACCTTCGTGCTCAGCCAGACTCGATACGGTCGCCATCTCTACGCCGTCGGCGGCAATGCCGAGGCGGCCCGTCGGGCCGGTATCAACGTGGCCCGCGTGCGCCTCATCGCCTTCGCCATCACCGGCTTGGTCGCCGGAGTGGGCGGTGTCTTCCTCGCATCTCGAGTGAACTCGGTTGATCCGAACACGGGAGCGAACGACACGCTGCTCCTGGCGGTGGGAGCCGCCGTGATCGGTGGCACGTCGTTGTTCGGCGGACGCGGTCGGATGCTCAACGCCGTGCTCGGTGGATTCGTACTCGCCCTGATCCCGAACGGGCTCACGCTCGTCGGCAAACGATCTCCGCTCGGTTACGAGATCGATTTCAGCAGTTCGGGGGTCAAGTTCATCTGTGCTGGGCTGGCCCTGCTGGCTGCTTCATCGGTCGACGCGCTCAGCCGCAAACGGGCTGGTTGACGGCTAACGCTCGGGCCAGCGCTTGGTGCCGGGGTTGCGGCGTCGTTGTCCGGGTTTGGGTCCGAGCGCCCAGCGTCGGCGCCATGCGCCCGCCTCGGGTCCGTTGAGTGGGGGAGTGGTGGCGGCATAGGCCTTCTTACGAGCCTCCCACCAACCGGATGAGAACTCGTCAGCGAGCTCGTTGATGGCCTCTTGAATACGTTTCGCGTAATCGCGAACGTCTTCACCGTCACCGAGCTTCATCGGTTTGCCGAAAACCACCGCGCACCGGGAACGGGTGGGCCAGTTCTTGCCTTTCGGCAGGATGGTTCCGGTGCCGTCGAGGTAGACGGGCACGACGGGAACGCCGGTGCGCTTGGCCACGAACGCGGCACCGGGGCGGTGCTCACGACTCCAACCATCGGGGCTCCGCCCACCTTCGGGGTAGATCAGCAGGCTGCGCCCCTTCTCGATCGCGTTGGTGGTGTTCTTGATCGAGAGTTTGGACAACTTCTGCCGCTCGATCGGAATGGCACCGATGAACAACGCCGAGATCGTCGAAGTGAAGCGATTCGGAAAGAAGTAGTCGGCGCCGGCAGCAACGGCCAGCTTCCGCCGCAGGTGTTTCGGAATGGTGGCCAGCATGAGAGTGGTGTCGGCGTGGCTGTGATGATTGGCGGCGAACACCACGGGACCGGTCACTTCTTTGAGGCGATCGGCACCGATCACCCGAGGCGAGCCGTAGATACGAATGGCCGGCTTCATGAAGCCGTAGACACCGACCTCACGGACGAGCCGGGCCCCGAAGCCCCGCGACCACTCGGTGTTGTAATACACACCGGTCGTGGGTTCGACGCGTCGCTTGTCGACCCCTCGGGGCGTGGGCGGTGTATCGGTGATGAAGCGCAGCCAACCCATGATTCTCCCTACTTCACGTCTGCCATGAGTATCGGCGGGTTGTGAAGATGGGTGATCGATGGTTTCGGGCCGACGGTGTCGGTGGCCATTTCGAGCGCGTCCTGCAGCGTCGACGCCGGTTTGAATCCCAAACGGCGGACCGCCCTGGGGTCGCCTCCGACGACGATGACGCTGCCGAGGTATTGCATGGCGTGAGCGCACCAGTACCACATGTAGAACGGGTGGACGCCGTGGTAGGCGTAGCTCGTTCGGTAGAGGTGGCGATACCACTCGTCTTCGGCGAACTGCTTCTCGAATTTCTCGACTTCGACGGGGTCGGTCGTTTCGGCCAGAACCTGCTCGAAGAAGTCGATGTAGCTGGGGTGGTGAACGGGGTGGAACTCCCACGGCGTCGGGTGGCTCATGATGAGCACTCCGCCCTCTTTCACGACGGGCTTGTTGCGGTAGAGATTGAAGAAATAGCCGAGGCCCTGCACGGCAACGAGAACCGGGTTCATGATCGAGTTGACGTTGTACGGGCTGAGGTAGGGCAACCCCATCGTGACGACGTCGGTTTGCCCCTCAACGGGCACGAGATGCTGTTTGTAGACCATCTCGGTGGTCTTGCGATGGACCGCCTCGACCTCGCCTGCTTGCACCGACGTGAGTTCGTACGGAGCCTTCCATGAATGGAAGACCTTGCGCTTCTGAGCGCCGGTCATGCGATTGAGTCCGGCGTTCATCCCGGCGAACTTCGCCCGGTCTTTCACACCCCACTCCCATTCGCGCTTCTGCAGCATTGACAGTGGACCGTCGTAGCCGAACGTGTTGGTGTTGAGTGTGGTTTCGATCTGGAAGATCCGGGGGCCGTGATTCTTGATCACTTCGCCTTGCCGCCAGTTGGAGCGGTGCAGCTCGGACTTCTCTTGGTCCATGAACGAGGTGCTCTTCACCATCGTTGCCGGATTGTGGTGAACCTTCACGCCCTCGTAGCCGGCCAGGCCGGTCGCCGTACTCTTCCAGCCGCCGTCCATGCTGACGAGGTTGATGTTCACGTAGATGACGAGGTCGGACTCGGCGGCCCGCTTGTTCATCTGGACATTTTCGTCGTGTCGGGTCTGCCCGAGGATGACCATGCCCTCGGGATCTTCGGCGTCATGGTTGTAGAGCAGGCCGTGAGGGTGGAAGGCCTCGAACACGCGGTCGCCGACGGCGTGACGGAGTTCGGAGTCGGTCATGCGGCGATGAAGTGCGAGCGCCGCGATGATGTGGATGTCGTCGACGCCGGCTTCGGCGGCCATGTCGAGCACAGCCTCGAGAATGCGTTGCCGCACGTCGGGCTTGGCCATTGGGGGGAGCGGCAGGCTGATGTCGTCGAACGCGATCGTGAGCTGCATCCCCGGCTTCAGAAGACTGGGAAGCGGATCGTCGTCGATCGGGTGGAGGAGTGCGTCGACGATTGCACCGTCGGGGTCACTGAGTCCGTGCAGTGGTTCGCTCGGATAGATGACCCGGCTACGCCCGACGGGGAGTTTCTCCATACGGAAACCCTCGCCATGGTGGAAGAGAATTGCCGGGGTTTGTCGATCGACTTCGAGCACGAAGCCGGGGCGGGGGTTGGGGCGAGGCTTGGACATCTATCGACGACTCTTTCGCAAGGAAGGAAGGGGGCCCATCGGCAGAACGCGATCGGTTCCGCCCGGAGCCTTCGACCAGTATTCGATGAGCCAGCCCCGCTTGATGGCAAGCGAGGCGAGGCGGGTTTCGGGGTTGACGGCCACCGGAAAGCCGACGGCATCGAGGAGGGGAAGGTCGGACGAGGAGTCGGCGTAGGCCACCGACTCTGCGAGATCGATGCCGTGGGCGTCGGCATAGTCCCGCAACGCTTGTGCTCGCACCTCGCCCGTTGGTGGCACCGAGAGGAGTTCGCCCGTGTAGTGGCCATCACGTATCGACATCTCGGCACAGATCACGTCGTCGAAGAGCGGCTTCAACGGGTCGACGACGATGTTGAGAGCACCCGTGATCAAAACGGTGCGATGCCCGAGCCTGCGGTGTTCACGGACCCGCCGAACGGCAGCCGGAAAGGCCTTCGTGAGGATGTGATCGGCGAGGAGTTCCTGTCCGAGCTTCTCCATCTGATCGACCGAAGCTCCGTCGTAACGACGGTAGAAGTGGCGCAGAAAGTCGGTGCGGTCCCTCGCGTCGAGCGCCAACAGCGCTGGGCCCTCTTGGAGGGTTTTCAGGGTGAACCTCACGCGGTCGGCCGGACCCATGTTGCGAGTGGCGAGCCAGGCGTACGAGAACACCACATTGCTGGCGATGATCGTGTTCTCGAGGTCGAAGGCGGCGAGCTGGCGCTCGGGAGCCAGGACGCGCTTGGTGAGTCGTTTGGTTCGAGCATCGGGATCGGAGCGGCCGGGAGTGGTCTTGACCCGGGCGTGTTCGACCACGGATGGAAGGTGGATCTCGGTGACGTAGCGGTCCCAGTCGACGATTGCGGGATCACAGCCGAGCTCGGCCTGGTCGGAATCGGTGAGCGACTCGTGGAGGGCAACGAGGCGTTCGACGCCGTAGAGCGCCTCACATTCGGCGTAGGCGCCGTAGATCTTCACGTAGGTGCGGGCCCGCTCGACCTGTTCCATCTTGTCTTCGACATCGGCGCTGATCATCGCCTGCTTGCCCCGAAGCGGCAGCAGCTTCAGCGCTTTGTCGGCCCGCTCGAGATTGCGATGAGCCCGGTCGAGTTGACGTTCGACGGCACCGCGGCCGGGGAAACTGAACTCGGCAACCGCAATCGGCTGGCCCTTGCGGTCATAGAGCGGCTTCTCGGCGAACCAACCACTCACCAGTTCGACGAGCTGTCGGTAATGCAGGGGGTTTCGAGTTCCCGACGCAACCTGGGTGACATCGGTGGTGGTGCTGCCGTCGTGGCCTCGAGCGGCAACGTTGATGATGGCGGCCACCACGAGGTCGACCGGAATGACGTCGACGACGCCTTCGGGCACGCCGGGAAATTCCTTGAGCAGACCCTGCGCATAACTGATCAGGATCGGTTCGGCCATCCGGAAACCCTTGATCCAGCCCGGCCGGGGCTCGGCCCAAGCCGACTCGATGATCGATGGTCGGACGATGCTGACGGGAACATTCCCCTTGGACTCGACCAGAGCCCTCTCGCCCAGCGCCTTCGTGTAGGCGTAAGCGTCGGGCCAGCCAAGCGATGCGGCCCTGGCCACACCGGCCTCCACCAACTGATCGCTCAACCAGCGTTGGCGGATCTGTTCGGTTTTGGCTGACAACAGTGGTGTGCCGGCCGCCCCCAACTCGCTCTCGGCTCGCGACCGGAATTCTTCCAGACGTGAGGCCTTGCGACTCTCGGCGTCGAAGTCGGCTCGTGAGCGGCGGGCGGCCGCCACTTCGGCCCGCCAGTCGACGTCGATGTGAAACGGACTGTCGGTGAGCAGTTGCTCGGGCGCTGAGCCCCGGCGGTTGCCGGCCACATAACACGTGCTGACGGCAACCAGATGAGGCGTGACGCCGAGATCCTGCAGCGTCTCGACGATGCGAGTCGGACCCAAGAGGTTGACTTCCACGGCCCCGTCGATCGGAGCGTCGAAGCTCACGGTTGCCGCCGAGTGGATCACGATGTCGCAGTTGGCCCAGATGGCCCGATCCGCTTCGGTGAGTCCGAGCCCGTCGGTGCTCACATCCCCGCCGACGACCTGCACTCGCCGCTCGACATCGGCCCAGAATGTTTCTTTGCCGAGCTCGCCGAGTAGACGGTCGAAGGCGTCGTTTCGGAAGACTTCTCGGCGGGCCCGTTGGGCCGGTGTCGATCGCTTTCCGGGCCGTACCAAAAGCACCAGTTCGCAGTCGGGAACGCTGCGCATGAGCCGCTCGACCAGTGCGGTTCCGAGGAATCCGGTCGAGCCGGTGATGGCAACACGTTTGCCGGCCAGCCGTTCGGCTGTGCTGGACAGGCGAGTGCTGAACTGGCGAGCGCTTGACTCGGGAGTTCTGTTCGAGGCGGTGATGGTTTCGGGCATGAGTCGAGTTCCCATCGGTAGCGATGCCCGGAGCGGGCCGTCGTCTACCATTTGGTAAGTGGCGACTCTACCTCCATCTTCCATTGCTTCGCAGGACCGCCGCGTGCCGCCCCGCGAACTGGCGGCCGATGAGCGACCTCGGCGCGAAGTGCCAACGCGCGAACTCGCAATCGAGGTCGCTTCCGCTGCCTTCGCTGATCGTGGTGTCGCGGCCACATCGCTCGACGATCTCGCTCGTTCGATGGGGGTCACCAAACAAACGATTCTCTACCACTTCAAGTCCAAGGAAGGTCTGCTCAGAGCGGTACTCGCCGAAGCAGCAGCTGCGCTTCGCACCGCACTCGACCGCCAGCTCGAGTCGACGCCGCCGGGCTGGGCTCGTGTCGAGGCCACCGTGCGAGCCGCTTTCGAGCTCGCGCTGCAACGGCCCGAGCTGTTGGGCCTGTTGCGTGAGGTCGGCCGATTGGGGCCGCCGCTGTCCGACGACGTCATCGAATTGCTTCAGCCCATGGTCGATCGGGCGGTCAATGCCATCGAAGTCGGAATGGACCAACGCTTGTTTCGCCGTTCGGATCCCCGCCTGGTTCTCGTCTCCACCTACGCCGTCGTCACGGGAGTAGTTTCGGACCCTGAACTGCTCCGAGCGGTCGGGCTCGAACTCGATCTGCGGGTGGCGGCCAGACTCCGCCGGACGGTGCTGGACTTCTTGCACGCGGCCCTCGTTCGGAGCTGAGAAATTCGGTTCGGGCTCGATCGCCGATGCGTCGGTCGCCCTGGGCGCCGGTCGAGCGAGGTTCGTGCCCAGTACCGTTCGAGCGATGCGGCCTGACGCTCGTTTCCTTGTTCTGAAGATGCGTTTCATCGTCGGAACCGCAAGTCGTGTGAACATTGTGGTGCTGATCGTGCTGGCGGGGCTGCTCGGAGCCCGGCCTGCCGCGGCGCAAGGCTGCGATGCGGTGGTCGACGAGACGGGTCTGGTTGATGTCGCCGATGTGCAGCAAGCGTTGACCGAACTCGATGGGCAGGCCGACGCCAAGGTGTATGTGTTCCAATCGGTGTCGAACAACGACATCGATGCCGCCGTCGACGATCTGATCGCTCGCTGTTTCAGCGATGGTCCGGCCGGCCGTCAGGCCGATCTGATTCTCATCGCCGTGTCGATCGACGATCGGTTGACGTCGCTGGAGTACGGATTTTCCCACAACGTCGAGCTCGGTGAAGTCATCGATGTCATCGATGGAATGGACGTGACCCGGGCCGACGAAATCCGGGACAGCGTGATCAACACTCGATTCGCAGCGGGTGACATCACCGGCGGCATCGTCGATGGCTTGACCGCCATCGATGATTCGATCGGCCCCTTGGATACTGGGTCTGGAGATACTGGGTCTGGAGATACTGGGGCCGTTGATCCCGATGGCGGCGCCACCGGTGGTGCCGACGGCAGCAGCTCGTCGGATACACCATCCGAACCCGACGCCGGTTTTCCGTGGGGTGTCGCTCTTGTCGGTGGCGGGGTGACCGTGGGTGGTGCCGGGCTCTTGATTTCGCGCCGACGCAAGCTCATCGCCGAACGCAACACGCTGGAAAGCGAGAGCCAACAACCTCGGATCGCAGTCGGCGTCGGCCGAGAACGATCGGCCCGCCTCATGGCTCAAGCGGGAGTCTGGGAGCGCTTGGTGCTCGGCGGCACGCTTGAAGATCTTCTCGAACGGGTGGCCGATGGGCGACAGGCGTCCAGCGACACCGAGCGCGCCGTCGCCCTGTTCGATCAAGCCATTCCCCGTGGTATTGCCGAGGCGAAGAGTGGCGAGGTCGTGGTCGCGACGGCCCGGCTCCGTGAACTCGAAGCGAGCCTGGAACGCTTCAACGAGGCACTCGACCGAATCGAGTTCTTCGGAGCACGCATCGATCGGCTCCGTGTCACCCTGCCCCGAAAGCGGGAGCAGCTCACCACAGAGATCGATCAGTCCCTCCAACTGGCAACCGAGCGTGAAGCGGCCGGCTGGAAGGTCGCCCAGCCGCAGCAACGGTTGGCCAACGCTCGCGAGCAGCTCGCGGCGCTGGATTTCGATCCGCTCCAAGTCGATCTCGTCGAGCTCAGTCTCGTCGTGGAAGCCGGCGAGGCCGAGCTGTTCGCCGCTCGACACGACCTCCAAACACTCGACGACACCCTGGAGAGTTTGCAGACGTGGGCCGACCAACTGGCGGCGGGGGAGACGATGGAACGGCAGCGGATCCAGGAGACTCGCAGTGCTCTGGCCGAGATCGCTCGCCAGCATGCCCCCGAGTCGTGGCGTTGGGCCGGCGAGCACCTCGATGGGGCCTTCGTATCGCTCGACCACGCAGCCTCGTCTCGCTTGCGTTCGACCGACGTTCACCTCCCGGCCCAGGATTGGGACGAGGCAGGAAAGACGTTGGAAGCGGCCGGGCTCGAGCTGATCAGATCAGACGACCTTCTCGACGAGGTCGACAGCCTGCTCGTCAGCCTCGATACGGCCAAGGAGCACGCCGCCGCCGTTCTGGCTCAGGCCGGCAATCAGGTCGAATCGCTCCGATCATTCGTTGGCAAACACGATGAAGACCTCCCGGCCCGGTTCGATGTCGAACCGGACGACGCCGATGCCGCGCTCGCCGGGCTCCGGGCCGAACTCGACAAAGAACTGCCGAATTATCTGCGGGTGGCCCAGACGGGCGACCGGTTGGCCCGCCAACTCGATGCGCTGTTCGGGGAGGCTCGTGACGAGCAGGCCCGAGTGGAGGCGCTGCGTCGCGAGATCGAACGGGAACGATCCCGAGCCTTTCGTGAGATCGAACGGGCCGAGAAGGCCATCGGCTGGGAGCTGTTGCAGTCCCGGAACGGAAAGGATCTCGACAACCTGAAACGGGAACTCAGCGGACGATCGGCGTCACTCGAGATCGAACTGCGGTCGGTGCAATCGATCGCCGATCAGGCGGTGGAGATTCGGTCTGATGTGATCGCCCGACGACGACGAGATTCGACCTGGATCGTGGCCGGCTCGTCGGGTGGAGGTTTCGGCGTCGGTGGCAGTTCTGGCGGTGGCGGCGGTTTTGGTGGCGGCGGCGGGTTCGGTGGCGGTTCCGGCGGCGGCGGAAGTTTCGGTGGTGGCGGTGGTAGCAGCAGCTGGTGAGCCGGCGTTCCCGTGTTTCGCAACCCGACCGGGGAGCGTCGGCTATTTGGTTATGCGCTTGGCCATTCGCCGTTCGTGGCGTTCCAGGGCCAGGCGGACGAGTTCGTCGATCAAGTCGCCGTAGGCGAGTCCTGATGCCTCCCACATCTTGGGATACATGGAGATCGGGGTGAAGCCCGGAATCGTGTTGAGTTCGTTGAGTAGGGGACCGCGACCTCCCTCCTCGACCAGGAAATCGGCCCGAGCCATTCCCTCGCACCGGAGCGCCCGATACGCCTTTTCGGCGAGCGACTGGAGGTCGGCCGTGACGTCATCGGAGAGGTCGGCCGGGATCAGGAGCTGGGCTGCACCATCGTGATACTTGTCTTCGTAGTCATAGAAATCGGCGGCCGGTTTGATCTCGCCCGGCACGGAAACACGGACGTCGTGATTGCCCAGAACCGCGAGCTCGATTTCGCGTGCATCAACTCCTTCTTCGAGGACGACGAACTCGTCGTAACGGAAGGCGAGATCCACGGCGCTTCGCAGCTCGGCCAGGGAGCGGCTTTTGCTGACCCCGACCGACGATCCCATGTTGGCCGGTTTCACGAAGATCGGGTAGCCGAGGCGTTCGGCGACTTCTGCGAGGTCGGCGTCGGTGGGTTGGTCGGCTTCGTGAAGGGAGGCCCAATTCGTCTGCGGGATTCCGGCGGCGCCGATGATGGTTTTGGCCATGACCTTGTCCATGGTGACAGCCGAGCCGAGCACACCCGAGCCGACGTAGGGGACTCCGGCGAGTTCGAGCAACCCTTGAATGGTTCCGTCCTCGCCGAGAGGTCCGTGGAGCAGAGGCAGCACTACGAGCTGCTGATCAGGGGAAACGGGTCGGGCAACGACGGTGGAGAGTTCGGTGGAGGGACCGGAGGGGTCGAGTGCCGCCGGCAAGGCTCGTGCCCCGATGGCGAGAGCGGCCATCGCCGCCTCGGCCCGCACGAACTGGCCTTCGCGGGTGATGCCGACTGCCTCGATTTCGTAGCGTTCGGGATCGGCGGCGGCCAGGACGTGGGTGGCCGTGGTGCACGACACATCGTGCTCGGCCGACTGGCCGCCGAAGACGACAACGAGGCGTATGGGCTGCATCGCTCCGACGGTAGCCCTCGGTGATGCGCTGGTGGCGCCAATCAGGCCCGGGCTGATGATGGTGGCTCTCAGCTCTGAACTGCTGGTAGACCAGCGATGGTGAGATTCATGGCGAGCGAAATCGCAGAGATCGTTGGTGGCACCGTTGTGGGGCCGGATGTCGAGGTGGACGGCGCTTCCATCGACAGTCGGTCGATTGCTGCCGGCAATCTGTTCGTCCCGATCGTGGCCGAGCGCGACGGGCACGATTTCATCGAGGGTGCAACGACCGCCGGAGCCGCAGCCCATCTGTCTTCGCGGCCGGCCACCTCTCACCCTGCTACTGCCACTGCCATCGTGGTGGACGACACCGCAACCGCGCTTGCGACGCTCGGCTCGGCGGCCCGGGATCGGCTGGGAACAGCCCACGTCGTCGGCGTGACCGGGAGCGTCGGCAAGACGTCCACGAAAGATCTCATTGCGGCTGCGGTTGGCGCCGCGCTCCGAGTCCACGCCAATGAGGCCTCGTTCAACAACGAGTTGGGCCTCCCGCTCACGCTGTTGAATGCTCCGGATGGCACCGAGTTGACCGTCCTGGAAATGGGTGCCCGAGGTCAGGGCCACATCGCCCATCTCTGCTCGATTGGCAGGCCCACGATCGGGGTCGTGACTCGTGTTGCCGGTGCCCACACGGAACTCTTCGGTTCGCTCGACGGGGTGCAGCAGGCCAAGGGAGAGTTGATCGAGTCGCTGCCCCGCGACGGAACGGCGGTGCTCAACGCCGACGACGAGCGGGTCATGGCCATGGCCTCACGAACGTCAGCTGATGTGATCACCTTCGGCTTGGCCGGGGATGTTCGGCCCGAAGATCTTCGGCTCGACGAAGCGCTCCGTCCCACGTTCACGCTCAACACACCGGCCGGTTCGGCCGAGGTTCGCCTGCCGATCGCCGGCGCCCACATGGCGATCAATGCAACGGCGGCGGTGGCGGTGGGCCTGGCTGCGGGTGTTTCGCTCGTCGACCTCGTTGCGGGGCTCGAAGGCGCATCGCTCAGCAACTGGCGAATGGCGGTGTCGCGTAGCGAGGCGGGAGCCACGATCATCAACGACGCCTACAACGCCAATCCCACGAGTGTGCGGGCGGCGCTGGCCGCGCTGCGCGAATTGGACTGCACCCGGCGAATTGCGGTGCTCGGTGTCATGGCCGAACTCGGGAACGAGCACGAGGCTGAGCATCGTGCGATCGCCGACGAAGCAAACGCCGCCGGCATCGAAGTGATCGCCGTCGATGCTCCGGCCTACGGATCGAGCGCCATCCATGTCTCGGCCATCCCGGGGGCGCTCATGGCGATCGGCGCCGTCGACTCCCACACCGGCGTGCTCGTCAAGGGCAGCCGGGTAGCAGGTCTCGAACGCTTGGCGGCAATCCTCACCGCCGGGGGAGTGCACGAGTAGCGTCAAGCGCCTTGTCTGTTCCGATCCCGCCGCCCCCAACGTCGCAACCGCTGGCCCCAATCAGCTTGCCATTGCGTGATCGGCCGAGCATCAGATGAATCGTTGGCTGGCCGGAGCTCGACCAAAGACATTGCCGGCCGCAGTCGTTCCGGTGGCACTCGGAACCGCGGCGGTGGTTGGTGAGGGCACGCTGATCTGGTGGAGGGCCGTCGCAGCCCTCGTTGTTGCCCTGGCACTCCAGGTGGCGACCAACTACGTCAATGATTACGCCGACGGACAGCGAGGAACCGACGATGACCGGGTCGGTCCGATCCGACTCGTCGGCACAGGTCTGGCAACGGCGAAGGAAGTGAAGATCGCCGCACTCGCCGCATTCGGGGTGGCGGGAATCGCCGGAGCAGCTTTGGCATTCTCGGTTGGGCCCGAGTTGTTCGCCGTGGGAGCGGTGTCGATGCTGGCCGGCTGGGCCTATACGGGCGGACCGAAGCCGTATGGCTACCTCGGCCTCGGCGAGGTGTTCGTCTTCGTCTTCTTCGGTCTGGTGGCCACGATCGGCTCGTTCTATGTGCACGAACAATCGGTGTCGTTGCTCGTCGTCGAGGTCGCCTTTGCCGCCGGATTCCTGGCGGTTGCGCTGCTCGTGATCAACAACCTTCGTGACATCCCGGGCGATACGGCGGCCGGCAAGACCACGTTGGCTGTGCGTCTGGGCGATGCTCGCACCCGACAGCTCTATGTCGTTCTTCTCCTTGCCGCCGCGGTGGCCCTGGTGCTCGCCGCATTGCAGCGTCCGGCTGCGCTGCTGGGGCTGCTGGGCCTCGGCTTGGCCGTTGCGCCCGTCAAGGCCGTGCGGGCCGGAGCTCGTGGCCCCGCGCTGATCCCGGTGCTCGGACAGACCGGGCGGCTTCAGCTGGTCACCGGATTGCTGGCTTCGCTCGGACTGGTTCTTTCTGGCTGATTGCCGCTCGTCGATGGTTGGCATTCAACAATGGACGACATCGGCCGATGAGGGCAGCGTGACTGCTGCGGCGACAAGAGGTCGAGGAAAGGCCAAACGAGGCAAGAAGTCTTCGTCGCGTCCCAGCCCGAGCCGGATGCACAACAAGCGACAGAAAATGATCGTCGAACTGGTCAATGGTTACGACTCGACGGTTTCCCTCTCGGTGATTCTCCGGAATGTGCTGCTCGTCTGGGCCGTGGCCGGCGTGGTTCTCCTCGCCACTGGGTTCTCGAGCTCTCGGGCCGACGGGGCAACTCGAGATGGACTGGAGTCGATCCGCATTGCCAACGCGGCACGCGACGGCCTCGGACTGCTCCTGATTCTCACCGCGATCCTGGCCATCGCCTGGGTCACTCGAACCCACACCAACGTGAAGCATCTCGACAAGAATCCGTCCATCGGACTCTGGACGAGGATCAAGATTCATCTGGCCGCGTTCGTGCTCGGCGCCATCACCCTCGTCAGCTCGCTGGCCGCACCGGATCTCGCAGGTGTTCTCGTCGTTGTCAGCGTCGCCCTTTGGCTGTTTGCGCAGCTGTGGTTGCATCTCGTGATGCTCGACACCGTACGAATGCTCTGGCGAACCAGTTCGCCGGTGGCGGCCGAGGAGGAAGATCTGCCTCCCTACGCCCTCGTCTGGTTTGTCAGCTGGCTGACCTTTGCCGGAATTCTCGTTGCGACCCAGGTCACGACCCAGGAAGTCTCGGTCGATGCTCAGCTGTCCATGGTCCAGGGGCTTGCGTGTATCGCCGCTGGACTCAGCGGGGGTCGGTTGGTCACCGCGATCTCGAAGCGTCAAGACGAGCGCGTTTCAGCGATCATCGCCGATTTCGATGGCGACCGGGCCCAGGCGCCGGTGACGAGTAATCAGATCTTCGATGCCTGGAGCGCCTCGGAGGGCCTCATCGAACTCCCGGGCAAGCACTGACGCTTGCGTGCTCGACGAGCGACCGGCCTCGATTGGCGGCCGCTCTCAACCAACGACGTTGGCCATCGTTTCGAGCAGTTCGGGAGGTCCGCTGACCACGAGCGTCTTCACGACTGATTCGTTCCATTTGGCCAGGTCGTCTCGGATCTTTTCGGGTGGCCCGATCAAGGCAACGTCCTCCACCATCGCCGTCGGGACGGCGGCGATGGCCCCTTTCCGATTGCCGACCAAGTACATCTCCTGAATCTTCTCGCACACGTCGGCGTAACCCATTCGAGCGAAGACATTGAGGTGGAAGTTCGCTTCCTTGGCCCCCATGCCGCCGGCGTACAGAGCGAGCATGGGTCGGACCTGGTCAGCGCACTGTTCGATATCGGCGCCGGGTACCACGGGAACGACGGCTGCCACGTCGAACGTGTCGAGCGTGTGGCGGGCGCCATCCCGGCTGAAGCCCTCGTCGAGTGCATCCCGATAGAAGGCGTTGTCCGAGGGGGAGAAGAAGAGTGGCAGCCAACCGTCGGCGATCTCTGCGGTCATGGCCACGTTCTTCGGACCTTCGGCTCCGAGATAGATCGGGATGTCGGACCGCAGCGGGTGGACCGTGGACTTCAGCGGCTTGCCCAGATCAGCGCCGCCCTTGAACGGCAGTTGGTAATGCTCGCCGTGGTATTCGACGGGGACGTCGCGAGCCCAGATCTTGCGGAGATCTCGACGTATTCACGAGCGCGAGCGAGGGGTTTCGGATAGGGCTCGCCGTACCACCCTTCGACCACTTGGGGCCCGGATGCCCCCAGCCCCAACCGGAACCGGCCGCCCGACAGGTGATCGAGGGTGATCGCGGCCATGGCCGTGGCGGCGGGCGTTCGAGCCGAGATCTGACAAATGCTGGTGCCGAGGCCGATCCTCTTGGTTGCGGCCCCCCACCAGGCAAGTGGCGTGAGCGCATCCGAGCCATAGGCCTCGGCTGTCCAAAAGCTGTCGAAGCCGAGGTCTTCCGCCGCTGCCAATTGCTCGACGACGCCGTTTGGAGGTCCGGCCGACCAGTAGCCGGCACCCAGCGCGAGTTTCATGAAGGTCTCCTGCCATTCGAGAACGCGACGATGTGGCCACGCCGATCCGAGGTTGGTGGTCTACCACCCGTAACCTGAGACCTCGGAATCCGCACCTCTTCCCTCCCCGAAGGTCCCGCATTGGCGACCCACTACACAACGCTTGGCGTCGCTCCCGACGTGCCGCAACCGGAGCTGCGACGCGCCTACATCGCCGAAGCCCGTCGCTGGCACCCGGATCGCTTCGTCGGAACAAAACCAGCGGAAGCCGAGAAAGCCGAATCGGCGATGCGCCGTGTCAACGAGGCGTGGCACGTTCTCGGCGACGAGACGCGCCGCCGAGCCTACGATCGCGAGTTGGCGGCATCGGTCAGCGGTGCCACATCACTTGGAGGTGCCATACGCCGTGACGATGGCATTCCCCGAATCGATCCTCGCTTGCTCGATCCCGACTTCCTGGCGTCGCGGCGTCGTTATCAGGAGGACGAGTCCGAGGTTCGACATTCGGGGATCATTCGAACGATCACCGCCGTTGGCTTCTTCGGGCTCCTCATCGGCATCTTCATCTTCACCGCCTACGCCAACGGACCTGTCGCAACCAATCCGACCAGCACCATTCCCGGGCCTGCCATCGGTGTGGATGCCGGCACCTGTGTCCGTCAGATGAGTGGCGGCCAGCTGCTCTCGGTTCCGTGTTCGGGCAGCAGTGACGGGGTGGTGATCGGGGCCCGTGAACTCGATGGGATCTGTCCCGCACCGACGGTTCGCGAGCTGATCCTGCCCAGCGACATCATTGTCTGTCTGGCTCAGGGCCGAGGCTGATCCCGGCTGAGCGAGGTGAGCTACGGTGCACGAGATGGACTTCCGAGAACACCAACTCGTTGACCTCGCGTCCCAGGTTCGCAACCGGACAATCTCCGCCCGGGAACTCACCTGGTCTGCCATCGATCGCATCGAGGAACTCGAGCCATCCGTGAACGCCTTCGTCTGCATCGATCGGGAACGAGCGATGGCCGACGCCGATGACGTCGACCGACGGCTCATTGCCGGCGAGGGCGTCGGTCCGCTCGCTGGGATTCCGATCGGTGTCAAGGATCTGGAAGACGCCGCTGGCTTTCCCACCCGCTCGGGATCCGTGCTGTCCGACGACAAGCCGGCGCAGGGCGATTCGGTCCTCGTCGCCCGGCTACGAGCGGCGGGATGTGTCGTGATCGGGAAGACGACCACACCCGAATACGGGCACAAGGGAGCCACCGAATCCGGGCTCACCGGAATCACTCGCAATCCCTGGAACCTGGAGCGCTCACCGGGAGGTTCGTCGGGCGGCACGGCGGCTGCACTGGCGGCGGGCATGATCCCGCTCGGCACGGGTTCCGACGGTGGTGGCTCCATCCGGATTCCTGCTGCGCTGTGTGGCTTGTCTGGCATCAAGACCACCCAAGGTCGCATCCCCATGGGAGGGCCTACGCCTCCTGGCTCGAGTGTGCTGTCGGTCAAGGGCCCGATGACCCGCACCATTGCCGACGCTGCCTTCTGCCTCGATCTCTGTGTCGGCCCTCACCCCACCGACGCGTTTTCGCTCCCTCGTTCTGGCTCGCCGTGGTTCGAGGCTGCCACCGCGGTCCGGCTCCCGGGTCGGGTCGTGTGGTCACCCACCATGGGTTTTGCCGACGTCGATTCCGAGATCGCTCAGGTCTGTGCATCGGCTGTCGCCGATCTCGAAGCCGCCGGCGTCGAGATCACGCTCATGGACGACATCTGGCCGACCGATCCGCTCGGTCCATGGTTCACGTTCTGGGCGTCCCTCCGGGCCCGCACACAGGGCCACCTCAAGGGCACTCCCGAATGGGATCAGATCGACGAATCACTTCGATTCCAGATCGAGTGGGGGCTCGGCGTGAAAGGCCTTGACGTCGTTGACGCCCTCGATTCGATTCATCGTCTCAATCTGGAACTCGACCGAGCATTCGAAGAAGCACCGCTGATCCTCACACCCACCTGTGCCGGGCAAACGCCTCTGGTCGGCCACGACGGAACCATTGATGGGGAGGAAAGGCCGGCGTGGATTTCGTTCACCCCCGGGCTCAACCTCACCCGCAACCCGGCCGGCTCGGTCAATTGCGGCTTCACGAAGGCTGGCATGCCCGTCGGACTGCAAGTGATCGGTCGCCAACTCGACGACGTCGGGGTCATCCAGGCGATGGCTGCACTCGAGGAGGTATTCGCAACCGAGCGCAAGGCGCCGATTGCCTGACCGACCTCAACGGTTGGATGGCTGGTGGTAACCGTTAAGATCACCGGCCCCGGGCCGTTAGCTCAGCTGGCTAGAGCGCTCGCCTCACACGCGAGAGGTCACAAGTTCAAGTCTTGTACGGCCCACCACTTCTTCCCGGGGGAGATGCTTCGCCCGAACGGCGAACGCATTCCCGGTTGACGGGACTGGCGGCCTTCCGAACCGGAACGCTCTACGCCAGCTTGCGGCGACAACGACTGCCGACTGCCGACGCCGCGCACCGCGTTTAAAATTTTGGCTGTCACAGGGCCTGACTATGGTTCGAAGCAGGTGGTCAGTACTTCTCGACCACCTTCGAATTGCTCTCAACAATTCGTTGACAATCGAACTGGTGTTCGCTAGTGTGAGTCGCACGGTTCGTCCGCTCGAAGTACCGACTTCCCCCTAATTCAACCGATCCGGCCTTTGTTTCTTGGCTGGGATCTGACGGGCCCGTTTGTGGCCTGGGGAAGTACGTCGAATGTCTTGCGCCACCAATCTCGCCAGCGAGTTAGAGCGATTCAGTGAATACCTCGGCGTTGTCGAGGTGGCCGGCCTGGACGAGTACGGGCTGCGGGTG
>JBBKXQ010000117.1:0-26611 GCA_037969565.1 Acidimicrobiales bacterium
CCTCCCCCACCGCTCGCCGACCCAAGGCCTCGCCGGTCGTCCGGCGACGAGCCGTGGATGCCGGCATCGATTTGTCCAGCGTCGACGGAACGGGGCCCGGCGGGCGTATCACGATCGACGATCTCGAGGCCGCGCTGACTGCCCCCGCCACCAGCCCGGCGATCCGCAGCCCACACGAACCAACAACCCGGCCGACCAACACCGCAGCACGAAACGCGACGGCCAGCCCACTCGGCCAGGTCGCTCCCGGGCGCCACGCACTTCGTGGCATCCGACGCGTCACCGCACAGGCCATGAACGAGTCCTGGAAGATTCCCCACATCCACGGCGCCGACGAGTTCGATGCAACCAACCTCCTCAATGGTCGGAAACGGATCAAGGAACTTCGGCCCGATCTTGCCGCCGCCCTCACTCCGCTGGCGTTTTTCGTGATGGCTGTGGCCGATGGACTACGCCGGTTCCCCCTCCTCAACGCCAGTATCTCCGTCGGGGACGGCACCGACCCGGGTCACGTCGACGCCCACGACGACATCAACGTCGGTATCGCCGTCTCGACCGAGGCCGGGCTGCTCGTGCCGGTGATCCGACATGCCGATCAGCGGAGCTTGTTCGACCTCGCGGCCGAGATCGGCAGGCTCTCGGCTGCGGCCCGCGACCGATCGATCACGGCTGACGATCTGCGCCACGGCACCTGCACCGTCAGCAACTACGGGAGTCTCGGAGGTCGGTACGCGGCGCCGCTCATCCGCCCGCCCGAGGTGGCAATCGTCGGCTTCGGAGCAATTCGAAACCGTCCAATCGTGATCGACGGAGCCGTCGTTGCTCGTCCGACACTTCCGATCGCCGTTGCCGTCGATCATCGCTTGATCGATGGCGACCTCATGACCGCCTTCCAGGAACACATCATCGGGTTGCTCACCGACCCGGTCGCATTGCTGGCCCGCTGATGGTCGTTGGGGAGGTGGCGGAACGAGCTGACGTCGTCGTAATCGGTGCCGGACCGGGCGGCTATGTCGCTGCTCTTCGGTGCGCCAACGCCGGCAAGAACGTGATTCTCGTCGAACGGGAAGCAGTCGGCGGTGTGTGCCTCAATGTCGGGTGTATTCCGTCGAAGGTGCTCATCCACAGCGCTGAAGCGGCGGCCATGCCGAGACACAGCAGTGCCTGGGGCGTCACGATGACCGCCGCGGTCGACCCCGTGCAGATACAGATGCACATGGCGGACGTCGTCTCCCACCTGACGGGTGGCGTGCAGACCCTTCTCGATTCGGCCGGCGTCGAAGTGTGGCATGGTGAGGCCCGCTTCTCCCGCCCCGACCGCCTGGCGGTTGTCACGGGTGATCTCGTCAAGCACCTCGAGTTCGGCCATTGCATCATCGCCACTGGGTCTCGACCCACTGTCATCGGCGGACTCCCTGTCGACCTCGAGCGAGTGATCGACTCCACCGGAGCGCTCCACCTGATCGAGGTTCCGAAATCGTTGGTGGTCATCGGTGGCGGCTACATCGGTGTCGAACTCGGCACCGCTTGGGCCAAACTCGGGTCGGCGGTCACCATCATCGAGGGCGAGAGTCGGTTGCTCCCAGCGATGGACAAGCGATTGAGCAGCGAGGTGCAGCGCCGCCTGAAAACACTCGGTGTCGTGGTCCGCACGAACACCATGGTGAGCGGGATCGGCGACCCACTCCTCTCCTCCGCCGACAAGATCGTGGTAGCGGTCGGCCGCACCCCCAACACCGACGACCTCGGCCTCGATGCGGCCGGGATCGACGTCGACGACGCGGGCCTCATTCCCGTCGGGCCCGACCGGCGGGCCAGCAAACGGATCTTCGCCATCGGCGATGTCACCGCTGGGCCGGCCCTGGCTCACAAAGCGACGGCCGAAGCCGAGGTGGTCGCACGAGTGATCGCCGGACATGCCGCCGAGTTCAACCCGACCGCCATCCCCGAGGTCGTGTTCAGCGACCCCCAAATCGCCAACGTGGGTCACTCACCGGCAACGGCAACAGCCGTTGGGATCACGCCCCAGACATTCCGCTTCCCGTACGCCGCCGGGTCTCGAAGTCGCACGCTCGACGACACGACCGGATTCGTTCAGATCGTGGCTGACGAGCAGGGAACCGTCATCGGCGCCCAGTTGGCGGGGGCCGGAGTCGCCGAGTTGGTCGGCGAACTCACGCTGGCGATCGAGCTGTGCGCCACCGTGGATGAGATCGCCGAAACAATTCACGCCCACCCAACGATGAGTGAGGCCATCGGCGAGGCTGCGCTCGGACTTCTCGGCCACCCGCTGCACGTGAGGCGCTGATCGCCTTCACTTGCCGATGAAACTCAACCAGGCCGCGCTGTCTTCTGGCCCTGCCACTCGCCTCATCGGTGAGCGATCACGCCGGAACACGGTTGGTGGTCGGCCGAACATCAGCCACGCCAACCAACCGAGCACGGGCAAGATCCCGACAAAGGCAACCCAGCAGTACTTTGGTCCGTACCGCACAAACCGTCGATCGGACAACACGACGTCGGTCAACATCCAGCCCCAAACGGCGATGAACACGAACGTCGTGGTAGCCGACCAATAGTTCATGCCAACACTGTCGGCTGTCGGTGGCGAAAGTCGAGGATGATCCCGATCATGGGTCGACCGTAGTCGAGCCAACTCCGAGGTGAAGGCCGCCTCGGTTCACGCAGCTGGTGAAATGAACCATTCCCTCGCTACATTGCCGCCGATGGCAAGCGGAAGCCATGTCCTGGCACTCCCCGAAGCGGCGGATGCGCTCGGTGTCTCGGTGAGAACCCTGCAGCGACGTATCAAAGCCGGGTTACTCCCTGAGGCCCACGAGGCTGACGGTACGTTCGTGATCGCGTACGACTCGATCAATCCGATCGCCGAACGCGAGGGTTGGATCATCGACGTGCGGGAAACGCCGGGCCGTCCCAGCTCGGAGTTCACTGAGATGCTCGAGCAGCTTCTGTCACTCGGCGATCGCCTGACCGAGGAAGTGTCGGCCCGCAAAGTGGCCGAACACGAAGTGCTGGTCGGCGTCGAGCGGCTCGATCGGGCCAACCACGAGATCAAGAATCTGCACTTTGTCATCGAGGAGCAGGACGCCGAGAACTCCCGCCTCGCGGTCGATCTGGCCGAGGCCACGAAGGAAGCGACGATCGCCCACGCGCTGGCCGACGATCGCCAGCAGAAGATGATCGAGCTCACCCAGTCGGCGGAGCAAAGCCGATTGCGGCACGAGAACGAACTCGGGGAACATCGGCGCCACGGCGCCCAGCTCCGGGCCGAACTCGACGAGGTTCACGCCGCAATGGGTTGGTGGTCCCGCCGTCGATTCGACCGCCCTCGCTGACCCACACCAGCGCCCCGAGCGAGACACCCGGATGCGGGTGAGCCTGAGCGACAGCGAAGCAAGGTCACGCGTGGCGACGGAGGAGCCAGCGCCCCGAGCGAGCCACCCGGATGCGGGTGAGCCTGAGCGACAGCGAAGAAAATGTCAGAGCCCTTTTCCCGGGTTGAGCCGGTTGTCGGGATCGAAGAGGGCTTTCACTCGGTGTTGGAGTGCGAGATGGATGGGATCGATTTCAAGCGCGAGGAACTGGCGCTTGAGGGTACCCACGCCGTGCTCGGCGGCGATTGTGCCGTCGAGGTCGAGGGACAGTTGCACGATTTCGGCGAAGGCCTGCTTCACCCGGGCGAGTTCGTCGGGATCGTGTTCGTCGAAGACCAACAACGGGTGCATGTTGCCGTCGCCGGCGTGTCCGATGACGGGGATGAACAGGTCGTGCCGTTTGGCGATCTCGACGATGCCGGCGAGGAGTTCCGGCAGACGTTCTCGTTTGACCGCGACATCCTCGGGGAGCAGAGCCTTCCCGAGCCGTTCGGCGGCGGGCCAGACTCGGCGCCTGACTTCGAGAAGCATTTCGCCTTCCACCGGATCGGACGCGTGGTAGACGAAGGTGGCCCCGTTTCGTTCGCACTGCTCGGCGAGCCGTTGGATCGGTTGGTCTTCATCCGATGATTGCATCAACAGGAGGCAGGCGGCGTCGGTGTCGAGGTCCATGGGAAAGAAGCGTTCGACGATGCGTAGAGATTCTTGGTCGATGATCTCGAGGACGGTTGGCTGGAGGCCTGCTTCGAAAATGGAAACGATGGCCCGGCCCGCGCTCGGTAGGTCGGCGAAGTAGGCAACAGCGGTGGACGGTGGGGGTGGGGCGGGTTCGAGTTTGAGCGTGATCTCGGTGATGATCCCGAGCAGGCCCTCGGAGCCGACGAACAGTCCGGTCAGGTCGAGACCCGCTGTGCTCTTGATGGTCTTCCGGCCGGTACGGATCACGTCGCCATTGACGAGGACAACTTCGAGGCCCATGACGTAGTCGCGGGTGACGCCGTATTTCACGCAACACAGACCTCCGGCGTTGGTGGCGACGTTGCCTCCGATGCTCGACATGTCGACTGATGCCGGGTCGGGCGGGTAGTAGAGCCCATGGGCCGCGACGGCCATTTTGAGGTCGGCATTGATGAGACCGGGCTGCACTCGGCACATGCGGTTGATCGTGTCGATCTCGATGATGTCGGTCATGTTGTGGAGAGACAGCATGAGGCAGCCATCGATGGCGTTTGCGGCGCCGGTGAGACCGGTACCCGCCCCTCTCGGCACGACGATTGCGTTCGCCGCCTCGGCCGCTTTGAGCGCGGCGACGACGTCGGCCGTCGAGCGGGGGCTCACCAGAATTGCAGCGACGCCGGCCCCTTCGAAGATGGCTCGATCTTGGCTGTAGGCGGCAATGACTTCGGGATCCTGCTGAATCCGGTCGGCGGGGAGGCGCGCCGAGAGTTCGGTGAGAAGGTCAGCCATCGAGGAAGTGTGTCACGTCAGCTCGTGAGATCGACGAGCGCGCCCTGTTCGTGGAGTCTGGCCAAGAAGTCATCGCCATACGCCGCTTCGGGGTCGTCTCGCACGGACATGTCGAGGATGTGGGCATCCTCTCCGATGAGAATTCGCCACTGTCCCGACCGGACCCCGTCGAGGATGACCTTGCTTGCCGTTTCGGACGTCGTGGGTGCGTTGTTGCGGAAGGCCGCGGCCCGTTCGGATGCCTCGGGTATCGCTTCGACGTCGATGCCGTGGGCCGTGATCGAGTTGGCCGCAATGCCGGTGCCGATGTAGCCCGGCATGACCACATGGGCATGCACATGCGGTGCGTGCATACGAAGGTCTTGAATCAATGATTCGGTGAAACCCTTGACGGCGAACTTGGCCGCGCTGTAGCTGGTGTGCGGGCGAGACGGGCCGAGTGATGCCCAGAAGCCGTTGACGCTGCTGGTGTTGACCAGGTGACCTTCTTCGGCCGCGATGAGCAGCGGGAGAAACACACGGGTGCCGAGGTACACGCCACCCCAGCAGACGTTGAAGGTACGTTCCCACGTGCCGCGGTCGCCAACGACCATGCTGCCACCACCGCCGATGCCTGCGTTGTTGAAAACGAGATGCACGTGGTCGGTGTCGAATTCACGTTGGATCGCGTCTCGGAATTCGGTGAGCTGGCCTTCATCGGCGACATCACATTTCTGCGACATGAGCATCGTGCCGTCGGGAGCTTCATCCCGGCACAGCTCGATCGTGGCCGTCATGTTGGACTCGTTGACGTCGCAGATGGCCACGTGACAACCTTCGGCGGCGAGCTGAACAGCCAGGGCCCGACCCATGCCGTCGCCTCCCCCGGTGATCACGGCGAATCGTTGCGCAAATGACTCCATGCCGCAGTCCACCACAAACCTGCGGTCCTACAAACTCGAGGAGATGGCCATGACGACAGACGTGATCATCACAGGGGTCGGATGTCCGATTCCATCGGCAACCGATGCCGGCCCGGGGGTCTTGATCCGTCATCGCACGGACGAGGGCATCGAAACCCACCTCCAGTTCGATGCCGGCCGAGCAACGACGATGCGGTTGATTGCCGCTGGTTCGAGCCCGATGCAACTCGATGCACTGTTCCTCACCCATCATCATTCCGACCATTGTGTGGGTCTGGCCGACATCGTTCTCACCCGCTGGGTCATGGACCGCCATGACAGCATCGGTCCCCTCACGATCGTGGCCCCTCGAGGACCCTCGTCCGAATTCGCAGCGCGGGTGATCGACAGCTGGGATGCGGATCTGAACGTTCGCCGTCAGCACACCGGGCGCACAACCGTTCCCACACCCGACGTCGAAGTCTTCGTCGTCCCGGATGAACCGACCGAGGTCTGGTCCAACGGAATCGTTCGCGTGCTGGCCGGCCAGGTTCGACACGAGCCGGTGGAATCAGCGGTCGGATACCGAATCGAGACGCCGGACGGCATTGTGGCCATCAGCGGCGACACCTTGGTCTGCAATGAGGTGGCGGCGCTGGCCGCGGGGGCCGATGTGCTCGTCTACGAAGCGTTGCGATTCTCGGCGTTCGATCAACTTCCGGAACACCGTCGTTTCATCCTCGATTACCACGCGGACACCGAGGCCATCGGCGTACAGGCGGCAACCCTCGGCGTGCCGACACTGGTGCTCACCCACCTGATTCCCCCACCGACAACCGAGGCCGACCGTCAGACGTTCGCCGATGACATCCGAGCCGGGGGCTTCAACGGTGAGCTGATCGTCGCCCATGATCTCACCACGGTCACCATCGAGTAATCGCAGAACGGTGATTGCCGTTCAGTGACCGGCGGCTGCGTTACGGAGGGCCCACCGGGTGCGGAACTTGCGGTAAGTGAAGAGCCCGACCAGCGCAGCGCGATTGAAGATCAGGTGCCCGACCAGCTTGTCTTTGCCGCTCGACGCGAATTCGTACTCGATGTGTTCCACCACTCTGGTCTTGCCGACACTCAACGGAACGTAACGGTGTGTGTGTTCCCATCTCTTCATCACACCCTCGGCCTGGGTGTCGGTGAACCCACTCTCGGAAACGTTGCTGTGAACGGCTGTCCAGTGGATCGGCAGCGGCCCCGCCCACACCGTGAATTTCGACACTGACCCCTCGGCGAGGGGTTGGACGTCGTGAAGCTGAACGAACGTCGGAGGTGGTGTGAGAATCTTCAGGGCGCTGGTGTCGTGATGGAATGCACTCACCGCAACGAGCGGAGCATTGACGGTGAAGGAATAATCGAAGACGGCCACAGACGAAGTAGAGCATCCCAATATCTGGTCCGTCGGATCGCGTGTCTAACCTCCACTACATGTCACTTCGCTTTGGCCGGCCCATGGTGGCCATCCCCGGTCCTTCTGTCACGCCCGACCGCGTTCTCGCCGCGATGCACCGGCCCATGCCGAACATCTACGCCGGTCCGTTGGTCGACCTCTCGCACAGTATTTTTGCCGACCTTCCGAAGGTGGCCCGCACCGAGGGCGAATCGTTCATCGTCATCGGCAATGGGCATGCGGCGTGGCAAATGGCGCTGTCGAACACGCTCATCCGTCGAGACAAGGTTCTCGTGCTCGAGAGCGGCCGGTTCGCGGTGGCCTGGGGCGAGCAAGCGGCCATGTCGGGTGCAGAGATGGAGATCTTGCCCGGTTCCGAGCACGATCCGGTCGATCCGGCTGCGGTCGAGGATCGCCTCCGAGCCGACACCAACCACGACATCAAGGCCGTCCTTGTCGTGCTCACCGACACCGCTACCGGAGTGCGTAACGACATCCCGGCCATCAGGAAGGCGATCGATGCGGCGAACCATCCGGCCCTCTACATGGTCGATTGCATCGCCTCCCTCGGCTGTGACCGCTTCGAGATGGATGAGTGGGGCGTCGACGTCACCGTGGCCGGATCGCAGAAGGGTTTGATGATGCCACCCGGGCTCGGTTTCGCCTGGGCCAACGAAAAGGCGTTGGCCGCCCACGAGCGGGCCAAGAACAGCTCGGACAACATGCGCATGAGCTACGTCGACTGGACATCCCGACGTAATGCGGAGGCCCACTACGAACTGTTCAGCGGCACGCCCCCGATCTCGCTTCTCTACGGACTGCGGGAGGCGCTCGACATGATCTTCGAGGAAGGTCTCAGCAATGTGTGGAACCGACACGAGGTGTTGGCCCAGTCCGTTTGGGCTGCCGTCGACGCATGGACGACTCCAGACGGACTGGCCCTCAACATCAGTGACCCCCACGACCGTTCGCACGCCACCACGACGGTGACCACCGGAACCATCGACGCCGACCAACTCCGAAGGATTTGCGAGGACGAGGCCGGACTCACCCTCGGCCTAGGCATCGGCACCTTCGGCGGACGAGCCTTCCGGATCGGGCACATGGGCCATCTCAACCCGCCGATGCTCCTCGGCACGTTGGGCACCATCGAGGCCGCGCTCCACGCCATGCAGGCACCCGTCGGCGGTTCGGGAGTCGCCGCAGCCGCAGCCCACATCGCCACTGCCCTGCGGGTCGAAGCCACGAACTAGGTGGGGCTGGTCGGGCCAGGGCCTCAGCAGATGAGGTCTCGCTCAGATCGCAGGCAATCTCGCCACTCGATCGGCGTTCTCGCGAACGGCGCGGGCAATCTCATCGATGCGGGAGGCCGGTAGGTCGTGACCCATGTCGGGGAACATGAGCAGACGGGCACCCGGAACGGCTTTCGTGGTGGCGATTCCGCCCGACGGCAGCACCAACGTGTCTTGGAGGCCGTGGACCACGAGCGTGGGGACCGTGATCGACCGGAGACCTTCGGTGCGATCCGGGCTGCCTCCAACCGAGGCCGCTTGACGGGCGGCGCCCTTGGGGCGGTAGGCGCGACTCACGGATCGCTTGGCCCGCTCGAGGTGGGTATCGAAGTTCCACGCCGAGCCGGCAAACATCCGATAACTCTCGGTGTTGTACAGCGGTGCGTCTTCAACCGCCGGAGTCTTGGCTCGAATCAACTTGGCGAGGACTTTCGGGGCGATTCCGCCTGTGCGCCGATCGCCGGTGTTCGACATGATCGAACAGAGTGATCGGACCTTCGCCGGGTGATGGATGGCGAGGGACTGAGCGATCATTCCGCCCATCGAAACGCCGACGACGTGAGCCGATTCGAGACCCAGAGCGTCGAGCAGCCCAGCCGCATCGTCGCCCATGTCGGTGATCGTGTAGCCCACCGAGAGCGCACGTCTGGTGAGCATGGCAGCCGCCTGCCGGCGGAGCGGCGGTGGTGTCCAATCGAAGCCATCGCTGAGCCCGATGTCGCGGTTGTCGTGGCGGATCACACGGAATCCGAGCCCGACGAGTTGGTCGACGAATGGTTGGGGCCAGTCGATCAGCTGTCCACCGAGCCCCATGACGAGCAGGATGGGGTCGCCCACGCCTTCTTCTTCGTAGTGGATGTTGATTCCGTTGGCTCGCACGACCGGCATCGCTGCACGCTAGACGGGTCTTGGTAGAGATCGGATGCTCGGCCGGCCGGTTTTCCGCTTCTCCTCGTGCTGGCGCCTATCGTGCCGCCATGGCATCTGGAGACGAGCGGGCAGCAACGCCCGATGATCTGAACGGCGCCGGGCTTCGCATCGCGCTGATCCGGGCCCGCTGGAACGAGGCCATTGTTCACCGCCTCGTCGAAGGAGCCAGGCGCGGACTGGCGAACCACGGAGTCACCGACATCGAAGAGCACTCAGTCCCGGGCTGCTACGAGATTCCGCTTGCCGCCAAGGTCATCGCCCAATCACGCACGGTCGACGGAATCATCTGCGTCGGGGCCGTGATCCGAGGCGAAACGACCCACTATGAAATCGTGTCGGAGGAATGCGCCCGGGGCATTCAGCAAGTGCAACTCGAAACCGGGGTGCCCGTGGCGTTCGGCGTCTTGACCGTGGAGAACGAGGCCCAAGCCTTCGCTCGGAGCGAGGGACCGGGAGGCCACAATGTGGGCGAAGAGTCGGCGCTGGTCACGATCGAAATGGCCGCCCTCGTCCGTCGCTGGAGCAACTGACCCCACCCGGTCATCAAAATCAGCCGCACACGGCTGATCAAGCCGAGGAGAGGGCAGCCCGGGCGGCCGACACCTGGCTGGCAGTCAATGGCGAGAGCTGACGAGTCTCGGGATTCACGCAGGCGGCCCACAGATCCTCGTCGTCCATACTCGCCAGACCCTTGAAATGCTTGATTTGCACCTGACTCGCCTGACGCTCTCGAAGCCGGTCGAAGACGAGCTGACGGCCGTCGAGCGAATAGGCGAACACTGGTTGATCCATCTCGGCGCAGCGGATGGAAAACATCGGCGCCCGAACCGTGAAAAGTCGCCCCTCCTCGATGATCTCCGGACGTACCCGCGCGATCATCAGCAACAGAAGCGCCTTGGCGTGCACCCCGTCAACGTCGCCATCGGTGAGCAGGATGACTCGATCGAAGGGAACCAGGTACGGACGCGTGTCGTCGACGTGCCCTCGGCCGATGATCGTCCACAGATCATCAGCGACCTTGTTGGCCCGCACCTTGCGATCACTGGCACGGAGCACATTCATGGGCTTTCCCTGAACGGCGAAGACTCGTTGCTGCCTCGGGTCGAAAACCTTCTCGACCGCATTCGCGGCCGAGACTCCTTCCACGATGAGGAGCTCGTGTACTTGCTTCGAATCCGATCCCTCGCCCTCCCGGTCGCTCTCGCGGTAGTAGGCATCCGAGCCGTCCTGGGCAATCATCGCCGGACCCTACGAAACGGCGGCATCGGAAGTCCGATCGGGCCAATCGTCGCCCTGGATGGCGGGTCCGATCCAGAACGCGACCAATGAAAACACGAGTCCGGCCGTTCCGAGAATGACCCAGCGGCCGTTGAAGATCTCGAGGAGTGGACCGGAAGCGGCGTAGCCGATGGCCATCCCGAGCGTGTTCGCCACGCCGAGAACGGCAAACGCCCGCCCTCGCTGCGCCTCGGCGAAACGGCCGACGAAGAACACTTCACCGAGCACCATTTCCGGGCCGAGCGCTACTCCCCACAACAGCCAGCCGATCGGAAGCAGCCAGGGCGCCTCGACGGCCGCGCTCAGACCGCAGGCCAGGGCATAGATCGGGGTTGCCACCACCAGGATCCGGGGCAACGGCCAGCGAAAGTTCCGACCCCCGGCCAAGGCCAGTCCGAGCACGGAACCAATCCCGTATCCCGATACCGCAATGCCGAACCAGGCCTCCGACACGTCGAGATCACGTTCGAGCCACACAACGGCGGACGCCATCAACAACCCGACCGTGCCCATCACCATGGCCAGATACACCAGATAGCGACGAACCCCTGGCGTATGCATCACGAGCCGCATTCCGCGCAGCAGATCAGTGAACGCCTCCTTCCATGGCACTCCTTCGCGTTGCCGTCGGCGTTCGGGGTATTCGACGTCGACATCGCCGGCGCGAGCCATGAAGTAGAACGCGCCGCCAAACGTGGCGGCGTTGAGCAGGAGCGCGTGCCGGGGCCCGAGCACCGCAACGGCGAGCGCACCGACCGCGGGCCCAATCGTGTAGGAGACGCCCTGGATCATCCGCCGGATGGCCAACACCTGTTGGAGATCACCCTCGGCCTGACTGGGGATCAAGGCATCGAACGACGGGTTGTCTCCTTGTCCGCCGGCCCGGGCCATGATCCCGAGGGTGACGGCCACGCCCAACAATGGGTCGAAGAGAAAGGCCAAGAGCAGCAACAGCCCGCGTGCGACGTAACTTCGCAGCAGGATCTGCTGCCGGTTGAACGTGTCGGCGAACACGCCCCCGATCACCGCAGCGAAGATTCCGAGCCCCATCTCGGCCGCAAAGGTCAGTGACGTGAGCAGGGGGGATCCGGTTCGGGCATACACGTAGAGGGGGAGCGCAACGAGACTGATGCCGTCACCCGTTTCGGCCAGGAACTGAGCCGAGACCACCCGTCGAAGCCGCTTCCGCCGCAGCGGCGCAAACACGGAGCCGCCACCGACCGGCACCTCCCGAGGAATTCGCCCGTCGTCCACTGCTGGAACCTACTGGACGAAAATTGCTATCCCGAGGTACGACACGAACGCCACGAGCAGCCAGGCCAGCGCCCCGAGAACGAGTGGCTTCGGGCCCAGTCTGCGCAACCGGTCCAGTCTGACTCCCGCCCCCAGGCCGACCAATGCCGCCGCCAGCAGCCATCCTTCGATGGCCTTCATGCTGCCCAGTGTCTCGGAAGGAATCAGACCGGAGCTCCGAACCACGATCGCCCCGAGGAAGCCGGCGACGAACAGCGGCAAGACCGGTGGGCTGGTACCGAGCTCGGCCAGAGCCGAGCGACGCTGGAGGTTGACTCCGGCCACGATCGGGGCCAGGAGGACCACACGGGTCAGCTTGACGACGATCGCCGTCGCGACCACCGCCGCCCCTCCGTTCGAAGCCGTGGCGACAACCTGGGCAACGTCGTGAACGCTCGCACCGGCCCAGGTTCCGAAACCCACATCGGTCAAGCCGAGTGGACCCGACAAGATCGGCAAGACCACGATCGCCAGGGATCCGAAGAGCGTCACCAACCCGATTGCCGCTGCCACTTCTTCGTCCTCGGCATCGGTTGCACTCTCGACGGCCGCAATGGCCGACGCCCCGCAGATCGAGAAGCCAGTTGCCACGAGGAGGGAAAGATCGCGAGACAGGCCCATCTTGCGACCGAGCCACTGTGTACCGAAGAAGGTTGCGGCGACCGTGCCAACGACGACGAGAATCCCTGGTCCACCCAGGGAAACAACATCGCCGATCGACAGTCGGAGGCCCAGCAGCACCACGCCGACGCGAAGCACCCGCTTGGCCGCGAACACCAGGCCCGGCTCGGCGGCCGCGGTCGCCAGCCCCGTGTTGCCGATGACCGCTCCGACCAAGACCGCGCTCACGAGCATGGAGAGGAATCCAGCAACCGAACTCAGCACCACGGCAACACCGGTGCCGGCCACGACCAAGAGGAGCCCGGGAATCAGCGACGTCGATTCCTCGCCGCGCAGAGGGCGCAGCGGCCGGGACGAGCGCTTTGCGGCTCGGAGTGGGATTGCTGGGCGGTGGGGGCGGAGATCCATCACCTCATGAGTGTCGAGCGTTGGAGGCCTTGCCGGAAGACGGCAACCACCTCTATCGTTAGAGGTCTGACCTATAGCAGGTCATAGATTGGATCATTGTCATGGTGCTCTCGCCGTCGACGCCGGAACTCGCCGCGCTCGATCTGTTTGTCTCCACGGTCGAACTCGGAAGCCTCTCGAAGGCGGCAGCCGTTCATCAGATCGCTCAGCCCTCGGCCAGTAGCCGCATCCGCTCGCTGGAGCGGCGGCTGGATCTCACGCTCCTCGAACGGTCACCCGGAGGTTCGGTGCCGACTGCGGCGGGAAGCCTCGTCGCTGGATGGGCCGAGCAGGTTCTGCAGGCGGCAAACCAGCTGACCGCCGGCGTCGCCGCACTCAAGGCGAGCCAATCCGGGCGACTCCGAATCTCGTCGAGCCTCACGATCGCCGAGTATCTCCTTCCGACCTGGCTCGAGGCGTTCCTCCGCAATCGCCCCGAGGATTCGATCGAATTGCAGGTCCACAACAGTGCAACCGTGCTGCGACGGTTGGAGGATCAGGACACTGACCTCGGCTTCATCGAGTCATCGCTCACGGCCACCGGTATGAACGAACACGTCGTCGCTCGAGATCGGCTGATCGTCGTTGTCGCCCGCAACCATCCGTGGACGAAACGACGAGCGGTCTCACTCGACACCTTGGCCGCCACCGCCCTCATCCTGCGAGAGCGAGGATCGGGAACCCGAGACGCCCTGGAATCGGCGCTGACCGATCTCGGACATGACTCGCCCACCTCGGCCCTCGAACTCGGATCGAACGCAGCCGTGCGAGCGGCCGTGCTGGCTGGACACTCGCCAACAGTTCTCAGCGACCGAGCCGTCGAGGCCGACCTCGCGGCCGGATCGCTCATCCAGATCGACGTTCCCGGGCTTCACATCGAACGGCGACTGCGAGCAGTTTGGCCGAAGCACCGCAAGCTCTCGCCTCTGGCCGCTCAGCTCCTCGCTGAACTACCCGACCCCCTCTGAGGAATGGTCAGCCGGATCACTTCACGACACGGCGTCGGAAATTCGCTGTAGCAACTCGTCGTCGAGCTTCTCCAGCACGTCGAGCGCGCCCATGTTCTGTTCAACTTGTTCGACCCGGCTGGCACCGGTGATCACGGTGGAGACGTTCGGGTTCGAGGCGCACCATGCAATGGCGAGCTGGGCCATCGAACAGCCGAGCTCGTCGGCAATGGGCTGGAGGTTGGCCACCTTCTTGTTCATCTCGACATCGGTGAGGCTCTCACGCAGCCACTCGTACTGGGGAAGCGCGGCACGAGAGCCGTCGGGCACGTCGTTGAGATACTTGCCGGTGAGCATCCCGGACTTGAGCGGGCTCCAGGTGGTCAAACCCAGGCCGAGATCCTCATACAGCCGGGCGTATTCCTTCTCGACCTTGCGCCGGGCGAGAAGGCTGTATTCGGGCTGCTCCATCACCGGCTTGTGAAGATTCTTGCGCTCAGCGATTTCATAGGCGGCGTAGATCTCCGCCGCCGACCATTCCGACGTTCCCCAATACAGCGCCTTGCCGGCCGAGACCATGTCGCTCATCGCGTGCACGGTCTCTTCGATTGGCGTGTCGGGGTCGGCCCGGTGGCAGAACACGAGATCGACGAAGTCGAGCTGCAGCCGCTCGAGCGAAGCATCGATGCCTTGCATCAGGTACTTCCGGTTGAGCGTGTTCTTCATGTTGACGTCGTCGTGGATGCCCCAGAACAGCTTCGTCGAGACGATGTAGGACCACCGTTCCCAGCCCTGCTCGCGGAATACCTGGCCCATGATCTCTTCGGATTTCCCGCCGGCATACGCCTCGGCGTTGTCGAAGAAATTCACGCCTGCCTCGCGAGCCGCAACCATGCAATCCGAAGCAAGGGAGGCGTCGAGTTGGGTGGAGAACGTGACCCAGGAACCCAAGGAGAGGACGGACACTTTCAGGCCCGAGCGGCCCAATCGTCGATATTGCATTTCGGCCATGTCGGGACTCCTCAGATTCGTGAGTCGTCAGTCTGGCAAGTGAAGCCGCGCTTCACCTCATCAGCGTCCGGTCGCCCGTCACGGGCTGCGGATTGGGGACCGAACCGCTTGCTCCGCCGGGCTGAGCCCAAACCCGGCGGAGCGAGTGCCGTCTCAGAGCGAGCCGGCCTTCTCCTTCTCGTAACGCGCCGTGGCCTCCTCGACTGCGGCCATCGACTGCTCGGCCAGCTTGGGCCGGGCCGAACGGGCCCGTTCGGCCGCACCGATCTGTCCGCCGCCACTGCTCTGGAAGCGAGGCATGACGTGGCGAGCCATGAGCTCGTAGCTCTTCTTGGTCGACTCGTTGTTGGCCCAGTTGTGGGCGAGGGTCATGTAGGCGCCGAATCCGCCGTTCGATTGCTCGATGAGTTCTTCGATCTGGGCGATCGCCTGGTCAGGGGTTCCGATCACGCCGAGCCCGTTGTTGACGAAGTCGATCATTTCGTTCACATTGTCGCCATCGACCGCCATTTGCGGGAACGCCGCCACGTTCTGGAAGTAGCGGAACCACTGCTCGATGCCGTATTCCACGTCTTTGCGGGCTTGCTCCTCCGTTTCGGCCAGGTGCATGAGACCGACGAGGCGCCACTTCTCACGATCGGCCACCTGCCCATTGGCGGCCGCAACTTCTTCCTGGATGGTCCAGTGGTGGGCGAGCACGTCCATTCCGACCGCAACCGTGGCACCCAGCGACAGCACGCCCGCGCCGTACTTGCCCGCCAATTTGGCCCCGGACGGAGAAGCGACGGCGGCGACGGCGATGTCGAACAAGGGATCGCTGAACGGGCGCAGATGCAGCCGAGCATCGTTCAAAACGAGCCGATCACTCTCGTAGCTGATCGGTTCCTCGGAGGTGAGGAGATGCATCAGAATCTCCATGTACTCCTCGAGAAGCGGACGCATCTGCGGCGGTTCCATCCCCAGCATGGCGGCATCGGTCGGAAGGGCTCCGGGGCCGACCCCCAACATGATCCGTCCGCCGGTCATGTGATCCAGTTGGACGATGCGCTGGGCCACCCACAGCGGGTTGTGGTACGGCAACGAGACCACACCGGTTCCGAGTTTGATTCGTTTCGTGCGTTCGGCGGCGGCGGCGATGAAGATCTCGGGTGACGCGATGATCTCGCTGCCGGCGGAGTGGTGTTCTCCGATCCAGGCCTCGTCGAATCCGAGTTGATCCATGTGGGTGAGCAGCTCCAGATCGTGCTGAAGCGCCAGGGTCGGATTGTGCTCGGGTGGATGGAATGGCGCCATGAAGGTGCCGAATCGCAGACGCATGATGGTCCCCTATTTGCGTGTCCGTCGCTCAGCGAGCGGAGTTGCCCGCTGGCCGAGACGCTACGACGATCGAGCCGACGGTTCCAGTCAGACCACGCCGGTGCGGCGCGGTCCCATGGCGAAGAAGTCGAGGCCGAGCCGAGCCAGATCCTCGGGCAGGGGCTCGTCACGAACCACGCTGGCCACAACCCGGCCGCTCGCATGGGAGGTCGTGATCCCCGTTCCGCCCTGGCCCACCATCCAACAAAAAGCAGGAAGCTGATCGTCCCAGCCGAGCACGGGCTGCCGGTCGGGAAGGAACGATCGGAGACCAGCCCAACTCGTGTTGACATGGCGAATGTCGAGGGTGGTTGCCGAGTTGATCCGATCGATCGCACGGGCGATGTCGAGCTCTTCGGCTCTTGCATCACATGGTTCCGACGGAACCTCATCGGCCGGTGAACACATGAGCTGCGAACCCGCTTCGTGTTTGAAATAGCAGGGACCGTCATCGGTCTCGATGTGCACGAACGGCCAGGCCGTCGCATCCAGATCGGTCTTCACCGTGAAGGCCGTCCGTCTCATGGGCGCCAGACCCAAAGGTTGGGCGCCGGCCAAGATGCCGACCTCGTCCCCCCACGCCCCGGCTGCGTTGACGATCGTGTCACACGCCCACTTGCCCTGATCGGTCTGAACTTCCCATCGCTCGCCCACCCGCTCGATTCGATTCACATCCTGGTATCGCTCGATCAACGCTCCATTCGCTCGTGCTCCACGCACATACGCCTGGTGAAGACCCATCACATCCATGATCGATGCTCCGGGCTCGTAGGTGGCGATCGCCGCCACCTCGGGCCGGATGGCGGGACACAGGCGCAGGATCTCACGTGGCCCCAACTGTTCGATGGTCGAGTCGAGGGCTTGCCCTTGGAGGGCTTGGGTTTCGAACTCGGCCCGAAAGGCCTCGGTGCCGATCGACATCAGCCCCCGGGGCTCCATGATGGCGCCATCGACGAGATGGGCCGGCGGATCGTCGTAGAACGGCCGGGATCCCACCGTGAGGCGTTGAGCGATCGGGCCGCCGTAGTTGACGATGAAAACCGCGGCCGACCGACCGGTGGTGTGGTGAGCCAGTTGCGCCTCCCGCTCGAGGAGGATGACCCGGTGATCAGTCGACAGTTGGAAGGCAGCCGAAACGCCTGCGATCCCACCGCCGATCACGATCACATCGGCGGAGGTGTCAGACATGTCCGAAGTCTGCCACGACGTTCGCGCTCGGGTCAGAACGCGGTGCGAATGGCCCACAGGTCAGGAAAGGCCGGCCGGAAGAGGGTGGACCGCAGATACTCCGCTCCGGATGACCCGCCCGTACCCATCTTCGTACCGATCGTTCGCTGCACCATCATGACGTGGCGATAGCGCCACTCCTGCAGTCCTTCATCGAAATCAGTGAGTGCCTCGCACAAACCGGCCAGCTGCGGATCGTTGCGATAGATGTCGACGAGTACGGCCTGGACGTGTGGGTTTTCTGCGTCGGGAGCCGTCGGGTCGCGTTCGAGCACCGGTCGGGGAATCGATTTCCCGGCACGGGCCAGCAGTCGGAGAAAACCGTCCCAGATCGTTGGTTCGGTGAAACGGCGTTCGAGGCTCGTGTATTCACGGTCATTCTCGGCGAAGCGCACGAGATGGGCCTCGTCCTTCATTCCGAGCAGGAACTCGATCTCGCGAAACTGCGCCGATTGGAAGCCGCTGCCGGTGGCCAAGAAGTCGCGGAACGACTCGAACTCGAGGGGAGTCATCGTTTCGAGAATGTCGAGCTGTGTCACGAGAGTCTTGAAGATCTTGAGTACGCGCTTGAGGGTGTGGCCGGCTCGAGGTACGTCGTCGGAATCGAGATGCCCGATGAACCGGTCGAGTTCGTGCAGCGTCTGTTTGAACCACAGCTCGTACGTCTGATGGATGATGATGAAGAGCAATTCGTCGTGTTCGGGTCCGTCGGACTGCTGGCGTTGTTGATCGAGGAGTTCGTCGAGCCGCAGATAGCGGCCGTAGGTGAGGTCCATGCGACTCAAACCGGCTCGCCGAGTATCGAATCGAAGATCTCGCTGAATCGATGGATGTCGGTGAACGAGTTGTAGAGGGGCACCGGGGCCACCCGTATCACGTTCGGGAAGCGCCAATCGCAGGCGACGTTCGCCGCCTCCAACTGATCGAAGACGTCCTTTCCTTTCTTTCCCGGCACGGTGACTTCGAGCGCGAACTGACAACCTCGTTCCTCCATCGGCCGAGGGGTCAGGTTGCGCACGCGGTCAACGAACAACTCGTCGAGCAGGTAGTCGAAGTAACGCACCTGGAGCTCGCTCTTGGTCCGCATTGCGGAAAGACCGCCGGCGAGATCGATGATGTCGAGCGACCCCTTGAGCGCGGCGAACAGCAGCACCGGTCCGCAGCTGAGAGACCACGATTCGGCTGTCGGAATCGGATCGAACTCGTTCGCCATCTGGAAACGAGTGGACTTGTTGGTACCCCACCAGCCCGTGAACTTCGGCAGCGACTCGTTCAGAAGATGTCGTTCGTGGACGAACGCCCCGGCTGCCCCACCGGGACCGCTGTTGAGATACTTGTAGGTGCACCACGCGGCGAAATCCACGTCCCACTCGTGGAGGTCGAGGATGACGTTTCCGACAGCATGAGCCAGATCGAATCCGACCCGGGCGCCGACGGCGTGGCCCGCGTCGGTGACCGCTTTCATGTCGAGCCGTTGACCGGTGTAGTACTGAACCCCGGGGAGCAGAACGAGCGCCAGTTCGGCGCCATGTTGGGCGATGGCGCCCAGAATGTCTTCGTTCCTGAGCGTCTCTTCCCCGTCGCGCGGCGACACGAAAACCATCGACTCGGTCGGATCGAAACCTCGCTGACGAATCTGGCTCTCGACGACGAAATGGTCGGACGGAAAGGCGTGGGTCTCGATGAGGATCTTGTGCCTCGTCGGCGTTGGGTCATAGAAGCTCACGAGCAGCAGGTGGAGGTTGACCGTGAGCGCATTCATGATCACGACTTCGTTGGACTGGGCCCCAACCAGGGCGGCCATCTGGTCGACCATCGTGTCTTGGTAGGTGGTCCACGCAAGGTCGGATTCGAAGTGGCCCCGCACACCGACCGAGGCCCATCGATCGAGCTCGTTGTTGACGTATTGTTGCGAGCGTCGAGCCGGAGCCCCGAGTGAATTGCCGACGAGGTAGATCGATTCCTCGCCGGCATCGTTCGTGGGGATCAGGAACTCACCACGAATGGACGCGAGGGGATCCGCAGCGTCGAGCTCGGCGGCGAATGCGGCGTCGGTGCGGAAGTTGACTGGAGCGACCATCGTCGAATTATGGCCCCTGTTGGTCGTTCTGGAGTCTTCTACCGTCAGAATCGACGGTAGAAGACTCCAGAAGTGCCGGTGGGGGGGCTGAGTGCGGGCTAGGAGTCGACGAGCGCTTGCATCCGAATGTTGAGTTCTTCTTCATTCAGGGAACCGGTCGGGTCCGACACGGTGCCGTCGTCGTTGATGAAGATGAATGCGGGTTGGCTGCGAACGTCGAAGCCGGACCAGATCTCACCGGATTCATCCACGATGTGAGGGAATCCTCCGACCATCTGGAAATCGATGAACTCTTGGATCGGACCGAGTCCATCTCGACCGGCCACGCCGATCACGTTGATGTCATCGGCAAATGCTGCTTGTGCTCTGGCGACCGAACCGGCCTCCCGTTTACACGTCGGTCACCACGGCGCCCAGAACCACAGCATCACGTCTTCGCCCGCGTATTCGGCGAGGTTCACCGTGCCCCCATCGGCTGTTGCCGCTTCGAGATCGAGCGCACCGCTCGACTCGGGAGCGGGAGCCGAGGCGGCCGGGGCCGTCGTGCCGGAGGCCGCAGCGGTAGGAGCGGTGTCGGATCCACAGGAAGCAGCGACGAGAGCAAGCGCAAGGCCGGCGGCCACCATGCGGGCAAATCGAGTGCGGGTCACGGCATGAGACCATAGACAAGACGCAAGACAGATCGGGGTCGATGAAGCGAGGTTCACCGCCCGTTCACAACTGCGTTCAGCGTGGGGGAGGTAGTGAGCCGTGACGAGAACGTGATATCCCTTCACCATGTCGACGCCCTCACCGTCCGTCTCGATCACCGGCACCGGACTCTTCACGCCAACTGAATCCATCAGCAACGCCGAGCTGGCGGCATCGTTGTCGATCGCGGTGAACACGTGGAACGACGACAACCGGGCGGCGATCGAAGCGGGCGAACTCACCGCCCGCGATCTGCCCGACGAAGAATTCATCTTCAAGGCTTCGGGAATCCGATCTCGCCATGTGATGGAGAAGTCAGGGGTTCTCGATCCCACCCGGCTCCGCCCCCGGTTGGAGACCAGAAATGAGGATCAAATCAGCCTCCAGGCCGAGATCTCGGTGGCTGCGATCGAAGAGGCCTTGGCCCAGGCAGGCCGAACCGGAGCCGACGTGGATGCGGTGATTCTCGGCTGCTCGAACATCCAACGGGCGTATCCGGCGGTCGCCGTCGAGGTCCAAGCCGCCATCGGTGCCCAGGGCTGGGCCTACGACATGAACGTTGCCTGCTCTTCGGCCACCTTTGCCATTCAGGCCGCCGTCGACTCGTTGAAGAACGGCTCCGCCTCATGTGTGGTGGTGGTCAATCCGGAGATCACCTCGGCCCACAACAACTTCGAGCTGCGCGATTTTCACTTCATCTTCGGCGACGCGTGCACGGCGCTCGTTCTGGAACGAAGCGAAGACGCCATCAGCGACGAGCGATGGGAAGTGTTGGGAACGAAACTCCTCACTCAGTTCTCGAACAACATTCGCAACGACGGCGGATTCATGAACCTGGCCGAAACAGACGAGCGTCATCCCCACGAGACGATCTTCCGCCAGAACGGCAACCGGGTCTTCAAGGAGGTGTGTCCGCTCGTTGCCAAACACATCAAGGACCACCTGGGCGAACACGATCTGCCCACCACCGAGGTTCGGCGATTCTGGCTTCACCAGGCCAACTTGAAGATGAATCAACTCATTGCGAAGGGTGTGCTCGGCCGAGTGCCCGACGAAGACGAGGCTCCGGTCGTTCTCGACGAGTACGCCAACACGAGCTCGGCCGGATCGATCATTGCGTTCCACAAGCATCGCCAGGATCTCGGCTCGGGCGACCTGGGAGTGATCTGCTCGTTCGGAGCCGGTTATTCCGTCGGCAGCGTGCTCGTCCGGCGGATCTGAACGGAGCGAGTTTCGAACCGCGGCGGTTGCTCAGACGAGGACCGACGCTCGGTCGTCGGAATCTGTCGGGTCACGACGAGATGGTAAACGGCGGAAAGCTCGCTCTCGCTCCACGGCTACGCTGCCGCTCGTCGCGACGAGCGCGACCGAGGCGAATCAGACACGACGACGAACCCACAACGGACACAGGAAAACCATGAGCGACTACGACTTCATCATCATCGGCGGTGGGTCCGCTGGATGTGCACTCGCCAATCGACTCAGTGAGGACCCGTCCAACCAGGTCTTGGTGCTCGAAGCCGGACGCACCGACTTCAAGTGGGATGTGTTCATTCACATGCCTGCTGCGTTGACCTATCCGATCGGTAGCCGTTTCTACGATTGGAAATACGAGAGCGAACCCGAGCCATTCATGGATGGACGTCGGGTGTATCACGCTCGGGGCAAAGTGCTCGGTGGCTCCAGCAGCATCAACGGCATGATCTTCCAGCGGGGTAATCCGATGGATTACGACAAGTGGGCGATGGAGCCCGGCATGGAACAATGGAGTTACGAGCACTGTCTGCCGTACTTCAAACGTATGGAGAACTGCCTCAGTGGTGGCGATGAGTGGCGGGGAGACAACGGACCGCTCATGCTCGAGCGAGGGCCCGCCCTCAATCCGCTCTTTCAAGCCTGGCTCGAAGCCGGCCCCCAGGCGGGCTACCGGCGATCAGACGACGTGAACGGATTTCGTCAAGAGGGCTTCGCTGCCTTCGACAAGAACGTGGTGCGGGGTCGACGGCTGAGCGCAGCGAGGGCCTACCTCCATCCCGTCATGGATCGGCCGAACCTCACGGTGCTCACGCGGGCCACCGTGAACAAGCTGCTCTTCGACGGGAATCGCTGCACCGGTGTGGAGTACCGGCGCAATGGCCGCACCCACAACGCCATGGGTGCCGAGATCATCTCCTGTGGTGGCGCCTTCAATTCACCGCAGTTGCTGCAGCTCAGTGGTATCGGCGATCCTGAACATCTCCGCTCCCTCGGCATCGACACGGTGTCCGCCCTGCCCGGGGTCGGCGAGAACCTCCAGGATCACCTGGAGGTCTACATCCAGTACGCCTGCAAGCTCCCGGTCTCGATGCAGCCCTACAACGCGAAATGGCGCATGCCGTTCATCGGTCTGCAGTGGCTGGCCAGACGAGGACCGGCCGCCACCAACCATTTCGAGGCCGGGGCGTTCGTTCGCAGCAATGAGAACGAGCCCTACCCGAACCTCATGTTCCATTTCCTCCCGATCGCCATTCGCTACGACGGTTCATCGCCCACCGGTGGTCACGGCTATCAGGTTCACGTTGGTCCGATGTTCTCCGACGCTCGCGGAAGCGTGAAGATCACCTCCACCAACCCTCGCGAACACCCGGCGATCACGTTCAACTACCTCTCCACCGAGCAGGATCGTCGGGAATGGATCGAGGCGGTGCGGGTCACCCGCAAGATCCTCAGCCAGGAAGCGTTCGCCCCGTACAACGACGGCGAGATCTCCCCAGGCCCTGGCGTCGAGACCGACGAAGAGATCATGGCCTGGGTGGCCAAAGATGCCGAGACTGCACTCCATCCTTCCTGCACCGCGAAGATGGGCACCGACGAGATGGCGGTGACCGACCCGTCGTCGCTGCGGGTACACGGCGTGGAAGGTCTTCGCGTGGTCGACGCCTCGGTGATGCCGGTCGTGAGCAACGGCAACATCTACGCCCCGACGATGATGATCGCCGAAAAAGCGGCCGACCTCATCCTCGGGAACGAGCCGCTGGCTCCGTTGAACGTCGACATCTACCGCGAGCAAACGCTCGGATGAGTTCTTCGTGCGATGATCCATACCTGCACCCCCGAACCCTGGAAGTTGTTCCGGCATGACCGTCACTGAATCACCACGTTTCGTTCGCGCCGACGGACCGGACAAGGTCACCGGCAGCGGTCGGTACGTCGCCGACCTTTCACTCACGGGAATGCTGGCGGCCAAGTTTCGATACGCCGGTGTGGCCCACGCCCGGATCACGAAGATCGACACTGCCGCCGCCAAAGCGATACCTGGCGTTTTCGCGGTGCTCACCGCCGACGATGTCCCGGACGTGCGTTACTCCCCCGTCGTCCCCGACCGCACACTCTTCGCCCGGGATGTCGTTCGCTTCGAAGGTGAGATCCTGGCCGCTGTCGCCGCAATCACTCCCGAGATCGCACAGCAGGCAGCCGACGCCATCGTCTTCGAATACGACGAACTGCCGATCGTTGCCGACCTCGAAGCGGCACTCACCGCGGACTCGCCGCTGGTCCACGAAGAGTGGGAGAGCTATGACGTCACCGGCGACACGCCACGATGTGGCAATGTCGCCACCTTCTCCTCGATCGCGAAGGGCGACATCGACGCCGGAATGGCCTCCGCCGACATCGTCGTGAAGGGTCGCTATGTAGCCGACGGTTGTCACGCCGCCCCGATCGAACCACGGGGCGTCCTGGCCCAATGGGAAGGTGAGAAGGTCACGATCTGGACCTCCTCGCAGGTTCCCTTCGATGCTCGCAACGGTGTTTGCCAAACACTGCAGATGCCCAGCAATCGAGTGCGCATCATCGTTCCCCACCTCGGTGGCGGATTCGGCGGCAAGTGCGGCTTTCACTTCGAGGCCCACATCGCTGCGCTCGCCAAGGCGACTCGCCGCCCGGTCAAACTCGTGTTCAGTCGAGAGGAAGAGTTCCTCGTTCCCGACCGTCGGCGAGAAGCAATGATCATCGACATCGAAACCGGCCTGCGGACCGATGGCACGATCGTGGCCAGACGGGGCGCCGTGCTGGTCGAGAACGGCGCCTACACCGCCGACAGCGCCTTTTTCGCCCAACTGGCGGCGATGCACGTTGCCGGCCCCTACAAGATTCCCAACGTCTACGTCGGTTCGAATCTCGTCTACACCAACCATCAGCCGTCGGGCTCGGTTCGAGCACCCACGGCACCCCAAGCCTGCTGGGCCTGCGAGAGCCACACCGACGAATTGGCGGTCGCGGTGGGCATGGATCCTGTCGCCTTCCGCAAGTTGAACGCCATCGACACGGGCGCCACCGGTGTGGTCGGCCAGGTGTACGACGAGATCGGCCTCCAAGAGTGCATCGAGGCCGCCACCACCGCAATCGGTTACGGCAAGGAGCTGCCCGAAAACGAGTCGATCGGTGTCGCCATTGGTTGGTGGCCGAGCTTTCCCGGCCCATCGGGCGCCTACGTCAAACTCCACGCCGATGGTTTCGGCCAGATCGTCACCGGCGCCCAGGAGTGCGGCACCGGGGCCGTGATGACCCTTCGGCAACTTGCCGCCGACGAGCTCGGGATGCGAGCCGAAGACTTCGAGATCATCTATCAAGACACCGGCGTCGCCCCCTACGACACAGGCGCAACCGGCTCCCAGACCCTGCTCAACAACGGGCGAGCGGTTGTCGAAGCGGCACAACAGATCGCCGAACAATTGCGGGAGCATGCGGCCCGGTCGCTCGAGGCCGACCCGGGCGACATCGTGCTCTCCGGCGGACACGCCCATGTCGCCGGCTCCCCCGACAAGTCGATCTCGATTCCCGAGCTGGCCGACATCGCCTCGGCCGGCGAGTTGCTCCTGGGCAAGGGCTCGGGGATGCCACCGGACTATCCCGAGATCCCTGGGCTGAATTGCGTCGGCGATCAGGGAGTGGCGGCATGGGCGGCCCCCCAGTTCTCCTGCCATGCCGTTCACATCCGTCTCGACCGGGACAGCGGGGTCACCCGGGTGCTCGAAGTGTCCTGTGCCCACGATTCGGGCACGATCATCAATCCCATTGCGGCCGTCGGCCAAGTGCAGGGTGGAGTGCTGATGGGAATCGGGCAGGCGCTCACCGAGGGCACCGTGTACGGCGAAGATGGCAGGCAGAAGAACGGGGCGCTACTCGAGTACAAGCTGCAGACGTTTGCCGATGCGCCCGAAATCACCACGACGTTCGTGCAGACTCCCACCACCGATGCCGGACCTCGTGGCGCCAAGGGTCTGGCCGAAGCGCCGAATGTGCCGACGGCGGCCGCCATCTCCAATGCGTTGGCCAAGCTCATCGGTCGACACGTGAAGCAACTGCCCATGACGGCCGAGCGGGTCTGGGAGACGAGCACCGGGCTGATCGACAGCTCCGACGATGGGATCGGAGGATCAGTCCAATGACGAGCTTCACCACGGCATCGACGATCGATGATGCGCTCGCCGCGCTCGCATCGGGTTCCCGACCGATCGCCGGCGGCACCGACCTCGTCGTCGGAGCCCGACAAGGAAAGGCACCACTGCCCGATTCGCTGATCGCGATCGACCGGATCGCCGAACTCGCCGAGATCGGCACTGGGCCCGACGGGTCGCTTCGGATCGGATCATCGGTCACCCACGCAACCCTGATGATCCATCCCACGATCGCCACCCGATACAGCGCCCTCGCCGACGCCTCCGCATTGGTCGGATCGCCCGCCACCCGCAACGTCGGCACTCTGGGCGGCAATGTCAAGAACGGCTCTCCCGCCATGGACACCGGCGCACCTCTGTTGGTGCTCGGAGCGATGGCAATATTACGAAACACCGCCCGAACCCGTGAGCTATCGATGACCGACCTGTGGCTGAGCCCTGGCCGCACCAGCGCCGAGGTCGACGAATTGTGCGTCGCCCTCCAGCTACCGGCCCGGGCCCAGCGCTCGGGTTCGGCCTACGTTCGTCTCGAATATCGACGCGCCATGGAGATCGCAATCGTCGGGGCCGCAGCCAGCGTCGAACTCAACGAGGATCACACGATTGCCGCAATCCACGTGGCCCTCACCGCAGTCGCTCCCACGATCATCTCGCTGACCGACCTCGACCAGGTTGTCGGCAAGCCCGTTGCCGACGGCACGGCCAAGGTTGCCGCGCTTGCTTCCGAACAAGCCGTGCCGATCAGCGATCTTCGGGCAAGTGATCGTTATCGCCGACACACCATCGGCCTGATGGCCCGCCGAGCAGTCGAGGCTGC
>JBBKXQ010000118.1:0-4263 GCA_037969565.1 Acidimicrobiales bacterium
GGCATCGAGAGAGCCGGCGATGCTTTCATCGGACTGCTCGCCGGTGCCAACACCGGCAAGATGGTCGTCGAACTCTGAGCCAGAGTCCCGACCAGCCCTCAGCCCTTCCTCAGGCGTCCGGTTTCGTGGGCCCACATCGCGATCTCGACTCGATTCCGGGCACCCAGCTTGTTCATCAGACTGGCGAGATGTGTCTTCACCGTGCTCAGACCGATGTGAAGTTCGTCGGCGATCTCGGCATTGGTGCGACCGACGGCCACGGTCAACAGGACCTCTTCCTCCCGATTGGTGAGCGGTTCGATCGGCTGAGTCGGTGCCTTGGGCCGGGCGTCGGCGAACGCTTCGAGAAGCCGAACCGTGACACTCGGCGCGATCAGCGCATCACCGTTGGCCGCGGCATGGATGGCCTGAACCAGCAATTCAGGCCCCGCGTCCTTCAGTAGGAAACCACGAGCACCGGCCTTGAGCGCTCCGTGGACGTACTCGTCGAGATCGAATGTGGTGATGACCACGACGGCCAACGGATTCACGACCCCGGGGCCGGCGAGAAGGCGTGTCGCCTCGATGCCATCGAGCTCGGGCATCCGAATGTCGAACAGGCACACATCGGGTCGCTGCTGGCGGGCGATCGTGACCGCATCTCTTCCATTCGATGCCTCACCCGTGACCTCGATGCCAGGCTGGGCATCGAGGATCATTCGCAGCCCGGTGCGCACGAGGTCCTGGTCATCGGCAAGCACGACTCTGATCGGGTCACTCATGATCCTCGCCCTCCTTTGGGAAGGACCGCGGTGACGGTCCAACCCCGACGCGGATTGGGTCCGGCCTCCAGGGTCCCGCCGAGCAGTGATGCCCGTTCGGCCATGCCGACGAGGCCGAACCCGCGATCCGCGTTGGAATCGAAACTGCGGAGGTCGCCGTCGTCGATGACGTCGAGACGAACGCTGTCGCGATCGCCGTCGAGCGTCACCGATACTCCGGTGGCGTTCCTTGCATGCCGGTTGGCGTTGGTAATCGACTCCCGAGCCAGCCGGAAGAGCGCTCGGTCGAGCGAATCGCTGAGGCCGCCCAGCGAACCCTTTCGTTCGACCGTGATGGGAAGGCGGGCCGATGATCGGGCCAGGCGATCGATGTCGTCGACACCGGACCCAGGAGCGAGCACGGCCTCGTCCCCCGAGCGAAGAGCACCGACCATGCTGCGCATCTCGAACAACGTGCGAGAGGCCTCCTCCTCGATCGTCGCCAGGATCTCTAGGGCGACCTCCGGCTGTGTCGCGCCAACGGCTCGACCGGCCTGGGCTTGGATGGCGATCGCCGAGACATGATGGGCCACGGTGTCGTGAAGCTCGCGAGCGAGCTGCGCCCTTTCTCGGAGTTTGACCTCCTCGATTCCCTGGGCCCGAGAACGATTCCTGAATCGAACGATGTAACCGAGGGCGGCCGGAAAGAGGAGCACCAACAACCCACCGATGGCATCGCCGAAACCGGTCCAGCCAACCACGTTGAAGTGGACGAGCGACACCAGCAGGATCCCGAGACCGATGAGTGCATCACGCCCGGATCCCCAGCGGAACAAGGCGTAGGGAATGATCAGCACGATTGCTGAGAAATAGAACTCGAGCGGCCGGCCGACGAAGAATCTCGAGACGTAGTCAAGACCGATGATCGACCCGAAGACGATCGCGGTGGTTGCGAGCGGGTGAGTTCGGCGCCAGAAGACTGCGACCGCCAACACGACCGAAATGACCATTGCCCCTGGCTTCCAACCGGCGGCCTCGCGAAAAGTGATCTCGAGGGCCGCAGCGGGGACGAGTACGCCGGCAATCAACCAGTCGCGCCACACGCGATGTGGGACGTCGGCCACCGCTGGTTCTTTGAGAGTGGAACGAACTGCGCTTCGCATCACGGGCAATCGTAGAGAATGAAACCGCTCCGAGGATCAGCCGAAAGGACGACTCGTGTCGAGCCCAAAGGCGGGTTCCGATCCGGCCGATCGCGGGAGGTCGAATCGCACGCGTTGTTTCACGATGAACACGGTCGTGGCGAAGGCGCTACGAGAACCATCGGAGGCACAATGTCCAACGCTCTCTATCGACTCGGACGCATGGCCGCCCGGAACCCGTGGCGGGTGATCGGCGTGTGGCTGCTCGCGGCCGCAATCGTCTTCGGAGCCTCGTCGGCGTTCGGAGCCGAACTCGAGGACTCGTTCGAAGTGCCGGGACTCGACTCGCAGCGGGCCCTGCAACTGCTTTCGGCCGCCCAGTCCGATACTGCGGGACTGACCGCGCAGGTGGTCGTCGTTCCACACGACGAGTCGGCGACCTTCTTCGACGATGCCGACGCTCAGGTCGAACTGGCCGAAGTGCAGTCGAGTCTGGCTGCGCTGCCAAATGTCCTGGCCACGTCTGATCCGGCCGGCGCCCTGGCGCTCGGTCCCGACGGCGCTGGCAAATCGGGCTCACTCTCGCCCGACGGCCGCATTGCGCTGATTCGACTGCAATACCCGGTCGTCGAGGAACTCGGCGTCGAGGACCTCGACGCCCTGAAAGACGTGGTCGAGGAAGCCGCCGGCGGAGCTCTCCGAGTTGAGACGAACGGCGACCTGTTCTTCGCCTTCGAGGAGCCAGAGACGGGTGCTGGCGAGATGATTGGCATCGCCGTCGCCGTGGTCATCTTGCTGTTGGCGTTCGGGTCGGTCATTGCGATGGGCCTGCCGATCGGCATGGCCCTGTTCGGACTTGCCCTGGGCATCAGCGCGATGCCCCTGGTGACGTACCTGATCGAGATTCCGAGCTGGGCCCCTCAGATCGCCAGCATGGTCGGGCTCGGAGTCGGTATCGATTACGCCCTCTTCCTCGTGACACGGCATCGCGAGTTGCTGGCCCGCGGTTTCGCCGTCGACGAAGCGGTTGGTCGGGCCGTGGCCACGGCAGGTCAGGCGGTGATCTTCGCCGGTGGCACCGTGATGATCGCCATTCTCGGGCTGGCGTTCGCCGGTGTTCCCTTCATGACGGCGGCCGGCGTGGCGACCTCGCTGGTGGTCCTGATCATGGTGGTCGCCTCGGTGACATTGCTGCCGGCCTTCCTCGGTCTCGCCGGTCCATGGATCAACCGGTTCGGCATCCACCGTCGCGGCCATCACGCCGGCGACGAACCCGGCCTCGGTTGGCAGCGATGGGGTCGACACGTCGCCACCCATGCCTGGGTCTACACCATCGGTGTCACCGCCGTGCTGCTGGCGCTGACCGCGCCAGTGTTCGCTCTCCAGCTCGGTTTCCCCGACGACGGCACATTGCCCGCCTCCCGCACCGAGCGGCGGGCCTACGACCTGGTGGCCGAGGGATTTGGTCCAGGGACCAACGGTCCGCTGGTCATTGCGGTCGACATCTCCCAGGACGCGTCCGTCGTGGGACCACTCGCCGAGGCCATCACGAGCGATCCCGGTATCGCCGGTGTGGCGCCGCCTGAGATCAACGAAGCCGCCGGTGTTGCCACCATCGTCGCCTTCGCCACAACGGCCCCGCAGGACGACGAGACCCGCACGACCGTCGAGCGCCTTCGGTCCGATGTGTTCCCCCAGATCCTCGAAAGCAGTCCAGCTCAGGCCCATGTCGGAGGGCAGACTGCCACCTTCGCCGACATCGGCGATCGGGTGACATCCAGGCTCCCATTGTTCATTGCGGCCGTCATCGGACTGTCCTTTGTTCTGCTGATGCTCGTGTTCCGATCGATCCTCGTGCCACTCAAGGCAGCTTTGCTGAATCTGCTGAGCATCGGCGCCGCCTACGGCGTGCTGGTGATGGTCTTCCAGTGGGGCTGGGGCAAGGAGCTGATCGGTCTCGAATCGACGGTGCCGATCGTGTCATTCATCCCCATGTTCATGTTCGCCATCCTCTTCGGGCTGTCGATGGACTACGAAGTCTTCCTGCTGTCCCGAGTGCGTGAGGAGTATCTCGCCACCGGCGACAACGATCGTTCGGTGATCCATGGCATCGCCGGCACGGCCCGCGTGATCACGTCCGCTGCGCTGATCATGATCTCGGTCTTCCTCGGCTTCGTTCTCGGCAGTGATCCGACCACGAAGATGTTCGGTCTCGGGCTTGCCACCGCCATCTTCGTCGATGCCACGGTGGTGCGGATGGTGCTGGTACCAGCGTCGATGAAACTGATGGGCGACGCAAACGGGTGGCTCCCGCCCTGGCTCGATCGGCTGCTGCCCACGATCGATATCGACGGAGACCTGGGTCTGCCCGAAGCCGGCTC
>JBBKXQ010000119.1:0-8019 GCA_037969565.1 Acidimicrobiales bacterium
GGGTTGATGTATCTCGTGCTCTGGGGGCTGATCTCCTACGCCGAGTATGAAGGTCACGTCCCGATGAGTCCTCCGGTCCCGAAGGGTCGCACACTCCGGCATCGCCTGGGCGGGCTGGCCTTGGTCGTTGGTGGCTTGTTGCTGATGTTCATTCAGTTCGGTGGTGTCGGGTCGGGCGTGATCTGGCCCCTGGGGGTGCTCGGCGGCGGTGTGCTGGTGGCACTTCGTCGGTCGCCGCCACGCAGCCGCGGTCGTCTGCCGGCGTGGATTCCGAGAGCTCAGATCCTCGGCGGTGTCGTCGCTGCCGTTGGGGCATTTGCCGCCGCTCATGCCTTCGGTCTCGGCGCTTCGAAGTATCCCGTGTTCTTGGTCTCCGCCTTCGTCGGGGTTGTTGTCCTCTCCGCTCCCTGGTGGTGGCAGCTGGTCACCGATCTGGATCGAGAGCGTCAAGCTCGAGCGCGCTCGGACGAACGGGCCGAAGTCGTTGCTCACATCCACGATTCGGTACTGCAGACCCTTTCGCTGATTCAGAAGGGTGATGACCCACAGCAGATGGTGCAGTTGGCGAGACGGCAGGAACGCGAGCTCCGGAACTGGATCGATCCTGATCGGGCTTCGCGTTCCGGTGCCAGCATTCGCGGCCAGCTCGACGCGATGGCCAGCGACGTCGAAGAACTTCACGGTGTCGCCGTCGATGTGGTGTGTGTCGCCGACGCGCTCGTCGAACCGCCGATCGATGCGCTGCTGGCGGCAACCCGGGAAGCCGTCGTCAACGCCGCAAAACATTCGGGGGCGGAAAAGGTCGACGTGTATGTCGAAGTAGGAGGGGACCAGGTGGAGATCTTCGTGCGAGACACTGGCATCGGCTTCGACCCCGGGGCGGTCGGCGTCGACCGACGCGGCCTCAGGGAGAGCATCATCGGTCGTATGGATCGGGTCGGCGGGCGAGCGTCGGTGATCTCCGAACCGGGTGAGGGCACCGAGGTGGAACTCCGAGTTCCCCGCTTCCACGTCGCCGAGAAGGTGGAACGCTGATGGCCTATCAACCATCGGTGGTGCTCGTTGATGATCATGACTTGGTTCGATCCGGTGTCCGAGCCGCGCTCGGCGACTCGGTGCGGGTCGTTGGTGAGGCCGGTGACATTGCCGACGCGATCGACGTGATCATCGAGACCCACCCCGACGTGGTCCTGCTCGATGTCCACCTGCCCTCGGGGACGGGCGCCGACGTGATTGCCGGTGTGCTGGCGCGCGGTGGCGAAACCCGGTTCCTGGCTCTGTCGGTGTCCGACGCGCCTGACGACGTGATCTCGGTGATCCGGGCCGGGGCTCGCGGTTACGTCACGAAGGCGATCAAGGGTGCAGAGCTGGTCGACGCTGTTCGTCGCGTGGTCGATGGTGATGCCGTCTTCTCGCCCCGGCTGGCCGGTTTCGTCATCGATGCCTTCTCGGCCGCCATTCCCGAACCGATCGATCCGGATCTGGACCTGCTGTCGCCTCGGGAACAAGAGGTGATGCGTCTGCTCGCCCGCGGTTATGCCTACAAAGAGATTGCTCGACGGCTCACGATCTCGATCAAGACAGTGGAGACCCACGCCTCGAGTGTGCTGAGAAAGCTCCAGCTCTCGAGCCGTCACGAAGTGACACGCTGGGCCGCCAACCGCCGAATCGTCTGATGAGGATTGTTTGATCAGGAAAGGTTTGATGACACAGACCGGCCCGGTTCGAGAATGAGCACGGGGATGGTGGCCGAGTAGCGTCGGCCGGATGTTCGTTCCTGCAGTGCAATTACCGGAGGACGTGTCGATCGATCGAGCGAGATGGATCGTGGTCGACGAGCGTCAGCAGGTGATGTTGAGGGACGGACTGATCCCCTCGGGCCCAGCCGCCCCGGTTCAGAGTGAACAGGTGCATCTACTGGGCGTCGATGATGGGACGCCGATCTTTGCGGTGGGTCTCAGCAGCCGAGCAATCGCCGACGATCATGCCCCCGCGGATCGCGCTGCCGACGATCAGGTTGCGGGCGAATGGATGCACCTTCGGGCGTTGTTCGGTGTGCTGTCCGACACCGACTGGGTGTTGGCCGGCCGCGCCACGCAAGTTCTGACGTGGGCCAGAGACCATCAATTCTGCGGACGATGTGGTGCGACCAACGAACCGCACGCGTCGGATCGCGCCCTCGTTTGTCCATCGTGTGGGCTGATGTCGTTCCCTCGTATCAGTCCCGCGGTGATCATGCTGGTCGAGCGTGACGGTGTCTCGGGGCCCGAGGTGCTCCTGGCGTGGGGTCGCCAGTTCCCCGGGCGCTTCTTCAGCGCCTTGGCCGGTTTCGTCGAGCCAGGTGAGAGCCTCGAGCAGTGCGTCGTGCGTGAGGTATTCGAGGAAACGGCGATCGAGGTCGACCAGGTGCGCTACTTCGGCAGCCAACCGTGGCCGTTTCCGCACTCGATGATGATCGGGTTCACCGCTCGTCATGTCTCGGGTGAGATCTCCATTCAAGAAGCCGAGATCGTGGAAGCCGGATGGTTCGGGCCCAATGAGCTACCACCGGTGCCGAGGGGTGGCATGTCGATTGCAGGGTGGTTGATCGAGGACTGGCTCCGTCGCATCAGCGACTGATGTCAGCGCATGCGTCGAGTTGACGAACACTGGCGGACGCCATCCCCGACCGGCTCAGCGATTGGCTGATCAATCCTTGGAGGCGACGGCGTTCGGCGTGACGTTCATCTTCGGCTCGTACTCGGCGACGCCGACGTCGGTTTGTGCTCGGGAGAGGGTGGCTCGCAGTTCGGCTCGACACGACTCGCAGGGCCCGTAGAACCGTTCGGTGACGGACGTGTTGCAACGGGGGCAGGTGATGTCGAGATCTGTCTCGGGAAGTTGGCCGATGCTCAAGGCTGGTGCTTTCTGGGCGGGAGTACTGGGAGTCACCCGACCGATGGCCGTGTGACGCCTGTTACTCTAAGGTCTTCGAGTACTCGCCCTTCCAGCATGGGCGCGTTTCCAGCAACACCGTTGCCGAAGGGGGCACTATGGCCGAGGTTTCGCTCAAAGACGTGAACAAGGTGTATCCCAACGGGTACCACGCCATTCACGATCTCAGCCTTGAAGTTCAGGACGGCGAATTCCTCGTTCTCGTCGGACCGTCGGGGTGCGGCAAATCCACCGCTCTTCGGATGGTGGCCGGTCTCGAAGAGATCACCGGGGGCGAACTCAAGATCGGTGATCGCGTCGTCAACGATGTGCATCCCAAGGATCGTGACATCGCCATGGTCTTCCAGAACTATGCGCTCTACCCCCACATGACGGTTGCCGAGAACATCGGCTTCGCGCTGAAGCTGGCCAAGGTGCCGAAGGCGGAGATCGAAGAGCGGGTCCAGAAAGCGGCCGCCATTCTCGACCTCACCGAGAACCTCGACCGGAAGCCGGGCCAGCTCTCGGGCGGCCAGCGTCAACGTGTTGCGATGGGCCGGGCCATCGTGCGGGCGCCGAAGGCGTTCCTCATGGATGAGCCGCTCTCGAACCTCGATGCCAAACTTCGAGTGCAGATGCGAGCCGAGATCGCCAGCCTCCAGCGCAATCTCGGTGTCACCACCCTCTACGTCACCCACGATCAAGTCGAGGCGATGACCATGGGTGACCGGGTCTGTGTTCTCAAGCGGGGTTTCCTCCAACAGGTCGACACGCCGCAGAACTTGTACCAATCGCCCGACAATGTCTTCGTCGCCGGCTTCATCGGATCTCCGTCGATGAACCTGATGCGCTCGGCGCTCGGCGGCACCGTCGATGCCCCAACGGTCGACATCGGCGGGCAAACGGTTGCGATCGATCCGGCCTTGGCCAAGTCCCGTCCCGGGCTTGCTGCGTTCAGTGGCAAACAAGTGGTGGTGGGGATTCGACCCGAAGATCTCGAAGACGCGTCGATGTTGCCCGATACCCCGTCCGAACGCATTCTGCAGACCGAGGTCTCCTTGGTCGAGTCGCTGGGTTCGGAGATCATCGCCCACTTCCCGCTGGCTGTTGAGTCGTTCTCCATCATGGACGCCGAGTTCGAAGGCGAAGACGCCGTCGAGGCCAGCAAGGATTCCGAGGGCCGTACGATCTACGTCGGCAAGTTCAGTCCACGATCATCGGCTCGCATGGGCCAGCCGATCAGCATCGCTGTCGACACCAGCCGGTTCCATTTCTTCGACCCCACAACGGGCCTCGCCATTCGCGACTGATCAACTACGCCAACGCTCTGACTGATGAACGCCATCTGCAGTGGAGATGGCGTTCGTCGTTCAATTGTTGGTTTCGCTGGATCGTTGACGTGGCACCGGATTGGGTGTTTCGTGAGTCCTACCAGTAAGTCAGTGATCTGCCTCAACGAACAGGCTGAGTAAACGTGTCTCCCGCCGCCCGGGGACGTTCCTCCCAGGTTCGCTCAAAAGTGGCAGCGTTGTTGCCTTCTTGGTAGCGCCCTGTCCCTGCACGCAGATCGGACAGGGCGCTCTCCATTCTGGGATCGGGAAACCAGCCCGGCCCGCCGGTCGAGGCCAACTGGTCGCCACGGGAATCGTGTGCGAGGCTCGGTGCCATGATGCGATTGCGGCAGGTTGCGTGGGTTGCGGGAGATCTCGGGAAGGCCGAAGCGGCGATCGTGGACGAGCTTGGACTCGACCGCTGCTTCCGTGATCCTGGCGTTGCGGCCTTCGGGCTCCACAACGCACTGTTCCCCATCGGTGATCAGTTTCTCGAGGTGGTGTCGCCGCTCGCCGGAAACGCAGACACAGCGGGAGGACGTCATCTCGAACGGCGAGGTGGCGACTCGGGATACATGGTCATTCTCCAGACCGACCAACTCGAGGCCGTGAAGGAACGTGCCACGAAGGCCGATGTACGGATCGTGTTCGAGGCGCTCGGTGGCGAGGCATCGGACGGCACCACGATCCGGGGCATCCATTTCCACCCCAAAGACGTGGGTGGTGCCATCCTGTCGATCGATCAGTCGGCGACTGCAGCCGAGTGGGCCTGGGCCGGTCCGCAATGGCGTGACCATGTCCGAGACGAGCGAGTTCGAAGGCTCACCTCGGTCACGATCGAGGTCGTTGATCCCGAAGCGGCGGCTGCGACGTGGTCGGCCCTCGTCGGAATCCCGGTGGCCGATGACACCACGATCGAACTGGACGACGCCATCATCCGGTTCGTCAACGGTGATCGAGGTGTCGTGGGTCTCGGAATGAAGGCCGGATCGGATCAGTCGTCGCGAACCTTCGAATTGCTCGGCACTCGGGTGCACGTGACGCAATCAGAGACGCAATCCGTCAACGGCTGATGGGCCCGGTTTCGTTCGACACGATTGACCTCGGGCCGGACCGTGACCCGGCAATGGAGGCAACCGCGGCGGTTGTCGAGGCCGGCTATCGGGTGGAGATACACGAGGTCGACGGCCGGTTTCGTCTGTTGGTTCGGAACACCGACATCCGTCCGGTCCGTTCTCTCCTCGACGCTCGCCATACTGCCTGAGTGCTTCCCGCCCAGCTTCCGATCGAGCCGCTCGAACATGCGCCCAACGCCACGATCAGGGTCCCAGGGTCCAAGAGCCACACCAATCGTGCGCTCGTCTGCGCCGCGCTCGCACACGGCGTGTCGACCATCGACGGTGTTCTCTTCGCCGACGACACCGAGGCCATGCTGGCCGTCCTCACCGAACTCGGAATCGCCATGGAGGTCGAGCGAGAGGCCTGCCGAGTGACCTTGACGGGCACTGCCGGTTCGATTCCGGACGGGCCGGCAACATTGAACGCACGTCAATCGGGGACGACGAGTCGGTTCGTGCTTCCAATGCTCTCGCTCGGGCGGGGCTCCTACGTGCTCGACGGCGATGAACAAATGCGGGCCCGCCCCTTCGGCGATCTGATCGAGGCCATTCAAGTCCTGGGCGGGCGAGTGGAAGGCTCCACCCTGCCGCTCACTGTTCAGGCCTCCGGCCGGTTGCGGGGAGGCACGGTCACCGTGCCCGGTTCGGTGAGCAGCCAGTTTCTGTCCGGTCTCTTGTTGACTGCGCCGTGCGCGGAGGAAGTCACGAGGATCGCCGTTTCTGGCGAACTCGTTTCGAGGCCCTACATCGACCTCACACTCCACACGATGGAGACGTTCGGAGGGTCCGTGGCCAACCACGACTACTCGGAGTTTCTCGTCGAGCCGACGGGCTATCGAGCCGCCGATCTCACGCTCGAACCCGACGCGTCCGCCGCGTCTTACTTCTTTGCCGCCGCCGCCATCACCGGCGGCCGAATCACGGTCGAAGGCCTCGGAACTGACACCCTCCAGGGCGACCTCAGGTTCGTGGATCTGCTCGAGCAGATGGGCGCCGAGGTGACCCGAACCAAGACGTCGACAACCGTCGTCGGTGGTTCGGAGCTTCGCGGGATCCATGTCGACATGGCAGACATTTCCGACACGGCGCAGACCCTGGCAGTGGTTGCCCCCTTCGCGACATCGCCCACCTCGGTCACCGGAATCGGATTCATCCGACGCAAGGAAACGGATCGGGTACGGGCGGTGGTCGAGCAACTCGTCGGGCTCGGCGTGCGGGCCAGCGAAGATCGAGACGGCTTCACGATTCATCCTGGCCGTCCCCAGGCGGGTGTGGTGCACACCTACGACGATCATCGGATGGCAATGAGCTTCGCCCTTCTCGGGCTGGTGGCCCCTGGCATCGTCATCGACAATCCCGGTTGTGTCACCAAAACGTTCCCCGGGTACTTCGACGTGCTCGCCGAGCTCCGCTGAACGTCGCCGATCACCGCTGACAACTGCTGCGGTGCCTCCGGTGATTGACCGAATTCCCGAAGGGTGAGCGTTGGATCCATTAGGGTGCCCCCGTGCTCGCCGCTGTCCTTCGTGCCGCTCGAACGGTGGAGTTGATGGAGGTCCCCGAGCCCGAGCCACTGCCCGGAAGCGTGATCGTCGAAATCGATCGGTGTGCCATCGGCGGATCCGACCTGCTTGCGTGGTCCACCGGTGTGCTGCCGTCTCCGGCGTGGTTCGGCCATGCGTGGTCGGGGCGGGTGGTCGCCGTCGGGCCGGGCGTGGCTGACCGCTTCGAAGGCGAACGATTGGTCGGTGCCGCTCCGGCCCCCTGCGGCCAATGCAAGCACTGTCGAGCCGGATTCGGCGAGAACTGCGATCTCGTGCTCCAGATGATCCTTGGTGTCGACAGCCTGGCGAGCCCACATGGGGCGTTCGCCGAACGAATCCGGGTGGACACTCGCCGGGTGCATCGAATTCCCGAGGGCGTCGACCTCGAGGACGCAGCACTGGCCGAGCCGGCGTCGGTGGCCGCCCACGCCGTGGCCCGCAGCGGCCTCGGACTCGGCGATCTCGCCGTTGTGATCGGCGCCGGCACGATCGGACTGATCGTCGCCGAGCTCGCTCGAATCGCCGGCGCCAGTCGGGTCGTCGCCGTCGACCCCGTGCGACAACGACGCGAGCTGGCGTGCGATCTGGGAAGCGACGCCGCCTTCGGCCCCGGCGACGAGGTGGGACGGTGGTTGCAGGCCCACGGACATGGCTTGGGGGCCGACGTCATCTTCGACTGCATCGGCGCTGACGGTGCGCTCGGCGAAGCCGTGAATTTGGTGCGCCGGGGAGGCACGGTCATGGCCGTTGGTGTCTCGGGTCAGACATCGAACACCGTGCCCGCCGATCTCGTGCGCCGCGAAGTCAACCTCCGAGCCTCCTTGGCTTACACGACGGCCGACGTGCGACGAGTGCTGGAGCTGTTGGCCGACGATCGCCTCCGAGTGTCGAACTTGTACGCCAAGGAAGCGATTCCCTTGACCGCGATCGGTGAAGAAATACGACGGCTCGTCGATGAACCAACCGCTGGTTGCTCGGTGCTGGTCGACCCGAGCCGAGGTCGAGGTGCCGGGTCAGAGTGAGCGGAGCTCGAGGTGCCGGGTCAGAGTGAGCGGAGCTCGAGGTGCCGGGTCAGAGTGAGCGGAGCTCGAGGTGCCGGGTCAGAGTGAGCGG
>JBBKXQ010000120.1:0-10499 GCA_037969565.1 Acidimicrobiales bacterium
CCGGTCAAGTAGCCGTGCCGGGCAAGCATTCGTTCCGGTCGAGCATTCGTTCTGGTCAAGCGGTCGGACCGGGTCGGGTGGGTCAGACCGACCGGGCCTGGTGTTTGGGGTTTCCCCGGGGAAAGAACAAGCCGAAGATCAGGGCCTGAACGGCGAAGAAACCGAGGCACAACCAGAAGTCTTTCTGGATGGCCGAGACGCGGGCCGTGACGCCATCGGGTCGACCAACGACGGCGACAGCCAGGGCGATTGCCAGCGCAATCGACAACTGAAACACGGTGGTGCGGCCGGCACCGGCCATACCGAATCGGTTGAAGGGAATGTCGCGCATCGCCGCCCCGACCGACATGGCAAAACTGCATCCGGCGGCGATCCCGAGGAAGAGACCCGGAATGATCACGGCGAGAATGCTCGGGCTCTCACCGACCAGGAGCAGCGACAAACCCATGGAGGTCATGCCGGCGAGTCCGCCGACGGCGAGGATCGGACCGTTTCCGATCCGGTCGGCCAGGCGACCGAGCACCGGAGAGAGCACCGCAGCCAGGAAGGGACCTGGTACGAGCGTGAGACCGGCCTTCATCGGCGACCACCCCCACGCTTCTTGGAGGAAGGTGGGAAAGGGTACGAAGAAAGCGAAGAAGCCGATCACGAACGCCACGGTTCCGAGATTGGCCAGCGTGAAGCTCCGGAGTTCGAAGAGGCCGAGGTCGAAGAGGGGTGCCTCGTGGGTGCGTGAACGCAGGACGAACACGAGGATCATCACCAGTCCGAGGATTGCCACCAGCGACGTGTTGATCGATATCAGCCCCCAGTCACCAGCCTGCACGATGGCAAGGACGATGGCGCCGACACCGAGTGACGCCAACGGTATGGAAATCAGATCAACTCGACTGGGCACGCCCTCGGCCGTGCTCTCGGTGAGCCACGCACGGCCCGCGATCAGGGCGAAGAGAGCGATGGGCACATTGATCAGGAAGACGGCGCGCCATCCGAAGAGCCCGACGAGCAGCCCACCGATCGGTGGACCGAGCGCAGCCGCCAGGCCACCCATCGCGCCCCAGATGCCGATGGCCATCTGGCGTTTCGCGAACGGGAAGGCTGGAAGCAAGAGTGCGAGACCGGCGGGATACTGCAAGGCCCCGCCGACGGACTGAAGCACGCGGGCGGCCACGAGAAGGTTTTCGTTCGGCGCCAAGCCGGAGGCGAGGGAACCCAGGATGAAGACGCTGAGACCGATCAGAAAGATCTTCTTCCGGCCGTAGCGATCGGCGGCCCAGCCGGCCACGAGCAGCAACGAAGCAACACCGATGTTGTACGCCGTGATGATCCACGACAGCGTCGACTCCGAGGCCTCGGGGAACTGGTCACGGATCTCCGGGAAGGCGAGGGCGATGATGGTGATCTCGAGGCTGACCATGAAGCCGACCAGCGAGGTGACGAGCAACGTCAACCACGATGACCGGGCAATGACGACCGGCTCGGCAACGACAGGCACGGAGCCGGCGGGGACTGGGGTTGGCGGATCCGACAAGGGGAGATCTTGGCACGATCGCCGTTCGCTTCCACCAACGTCACGGCATGAATCACGGCAACGCGTCCTCAGACGACGTCGCCAACCGTCGTGTGATCAAATGCGGCGATCGGGCACGCGGTGAGACAGCAGGGAGTTCACATGTCCAAACGAGAAGAAGTAGAAGCCGATCGGGACGACGAATTGTTCTGGGACCTGGCCGAACCGCACCTGGCCGGCGGCCGGCTCGAGGAGGGGACGATCATGAGCAGCACCTGTGTGCGGGCTCGGGGCGAGTTCGTGGCGATGCCGGAGTATCGGGATGGAGATCTGGTGGTCAAGTTGCCGGCTTCCCGGGTTGCCGAATTGATCGCCGACGGAGCCGGCCTCAGCTTCGCACCGGCCAAGAAAGTGTTCAAAGAGTGGGTGCAGGTGCCCGGCCGAGACGTTGCCCTGTGGGACGCCTTACTGGCCGAAGGTATCTCCTTCGCCAATTCTGTGGCCGACAAAAAGCGAAACAAGACCAGCAAGCCGTGATGAGTTTCGACGGATTCCCCCGAGGTGGGCTCGACTTCCTCGACGAATTGGGAGACCAGGACAAGGTGTGGTTCGACGACCGCCGCAAGCAGTACGAGGCGGAGGTGGCGCAACCGACGTCGGGTTCGCCACCGGGCTCGCCATCGCCGACCTCGCCGCGTGGCGGGCGGTCATCGACAACGACGACGTAGGGCCAGAAGGGGCGACCGCCATCGGCTCGTTGGTCAAGGCCACTCGGGGCGAACTGGTGGGCCACAGCTACAAGAAGGTGCCAAAGCCATTCGCGGAGGAACACCCGAGAGCCGATCTCCTTCGACACAAGGGTCTCCAGATCCGGTGGATTCGAAAGGCCCCACGACAGATCACGTCCCGCTCCTTCGCCTCGTGGTGTGCCGACGAACTCGACCAAGCTTCGGAGGTCCACCGCTGGCTGGTGGCGAACTTCGCCTGAGGCCGCGACGGCGTCGGTCTGGGCACTAGCCTCCATCGCATCGGAGTTCCCTTTCGAACTCTGATCACGGTCGGGGCTGTTTCAGCAGTGCCCGGCCACTGGCTTTCTGGAAGGACTGTATTTCTGGAAGGGTTGGCTTTCTGGAGCGGCGGTATTTCTGGACCGGCTGTCTTTCTGGAGCGGCTGTCGCCCCGGACTGGCTGTCACTGCTGCCGGTTAGGGTTCGCTCATGACGGCGATCGAACCCCCTCGACCCACTGAAGCCGAGGTCGCGGCCGAACTCGACCATCACATCCGGGCCTTGGCCGGGCCCGACGCCCGTGCCCGCCCCGAACAATTGGCCGCCGTTGCCGCCGTCGTGGCTGGACGTCAGCGAACCCTCCTCGTTGCCCGAACGGGGTTCGGCAAATCGGCCGTGTACTTCTCGGCCACCCGAATGCTGCGCGACCGTGGGTGGGGGCCCACCGTGGTCGTGTCACCGCTGTTGGCCTTGATGCGAGACCAAGTCGACGCAGCTCGAAAACTCGGCCTTGTCGCCGAAACCATCAACTCGTCGAACCTCGACGCCTGGGACTCGATCGAAGCGCGGATCAACAGCAACGAGGTCGACCTCCTCCTGATCGCACCCGAGCGTTTGGCCAATGCCGGATTTCGTGAGCGGGTCTTCAACACGCTCCGGAGCCAGCCCTTCGCGCTCGTGTGTGACGAGGCCCACTGCATCTCCGACTGGGGCCACGACTTCCGCCCCGACTACCGACGCCTGCGTCGACTCCTCGACGAGTTGCCGCCGTGGACACCCGTGCTCGCAACAACGGCCACCGCCAATCAACGGGTCACCGACGACGTCGCCCTCCAACTGGGAAGCGACACGCTGGTCCTTCGCACCTCGCTCGACCGGGCATCTCTCCACCTCTCGGTCGTCGATCTTCCCGACGACTCCCACCGGCTCGCTTGGCTGGCCGGAGCGCTCGACGAGCTCGAAGGATCGGGAATCATCTACTGCCTCACGGTCGAGCAGTCAGAAACCACGGCCGCCTGGCTTCGATCGCGAGATCACGACGTCGAGGCCTACAGCGGGGGCGTCGATCCCGAGGTCCGGCTCCAGCTCGAAGAAAAGCTGAAGAACAACGACTTGAAAGCCCTGGTTGCCACCTCGGCGCTCGGCATGGGTTTCGACAAAGGCGATATGGCCTTCTGCGTCCATCTCGGTCTGCCGCCGTCCCCCGTCGCCTACTACCAACAGATCGGGCGTGCCGGCCGAAACATCGACCGAGCCGAGGTCATCGCACTCCCCCGCCCCACCGAAGACCGAGCCGTCTGGCGTTGGTTCGAATCGGTGTCGATGCCGTCAGAGGAAATCTGTCTGGATGTCCTGCATCGTCTCCATCCCTCCGATGCCGTGTCGGTCGCCCAGCTCGAAACCGATGTCAATCTGGGCCGCAGTCGGCTGAGCACGTTGCTCAACATTCTCGAGGTCGACGGCGCCATCGACCGCGTGCGGGGCGGGTGGATCGAAGCCGACCGGGGCTGGGTCTACAACCACGACCTCGTTGCATCACTGAAGGAACTCCGCCGCGGCGAGTCCGAGCAGATGCGCGACTGGGCCGCGCTCACCACCTGCCGTCTGCGTTACCTCCGCGAGAGTCTCGACGACGTCGAGGCGGCCGACTGTGGTCGGTGCGACCGTTGCACCGGAACCAGTTGGGATCGAGAGCTCGACCCTGAAGTGGTCCGGGCTGCCGATCAGCGCCTGCGGGGCGGCGACGTGATCATCGAACCCCGACGGCAATGGCCATCCGGGCTCAGCTCGCCAAAAGGCAAGATCAAGCCCGAACTCCAGGTTGCCGGCGGTCGGGCCCTCGCCCGGTTGGGCGACGGCGGTTGGAATCCGCTTGTCGATCGGCTGATCATGGAAGCCGATCGAGGCGAGGCTGCAAGCCTGCCAGATGAACTCGTTCCGGCGATTGCCGCGCTGCTGAAACGTTGGAATTGGGACACCCGCCCCACCTGGATCTGCCCCATGCCATCACGCCGACGTGACGACCTCATCAACGCGGTTGCTCGCCAGCTCGGTGAACTCGGCAAGCTCCCGGTGTATGCCGCATTGGTCGACGATGCGGTCACCAACCGATCCGACTCCGACGCCGGTTTCCAGGCCGACCAGTCGAACTCAGCCCATCAGGTGGGAAATGTGTGGGGTCGGCTCACGGTCGATTCTGCCCGTCTCCCCGACGACAAGGGCCCGGTTCTGCTGATCGACGACGAGTCGAACAGTCGCTGGTCTCTCACCGTGGCCGGTGCCGCACTTCGCTCGGCCGGTTCAGGAACCGTCCTTCCCCTCACCCTCCGCCACTGAGCCGGCTCCAGCGGCCGGTTCACCACCGACAACCAACCGGAGTCGGGTCCAGGCCCCGACGTAGATCGGGGTGCCGGGCGCAACCGGAATCGCGATGTTCTCCTTCAGGAGTTCGGAATCGATGGCGCCCACCGTGGTTCCGTTTGTCGACCCAACGTCGGTGATCGTGAAGGTGCCATCGGGCGCTCGTTTGATCACGGCGTGACGACTCGATACTGCGGGATCGCCCGTCAGTTCGGCAACATCGAGGTCGGGATGGATGTTTCGACTGGCGCTGGTTCGTCCGATGTGTGCTTCGGCCGAGAAGATCTCGACCGTCCGAGCGGCCGGAATCGGGTCGGGCAAATCCAGTTCACCGCCAGTCACCACGGCCCCGAAATAGTCGGGGTCGACGGAAACCTCGGCCGCGAAACGAGCGGAGGCAACCGGAGCGCCGGCTGGGGTGGGAATTGCCGGCGACTCGTCATCGGGCAATGAGCCGGTGACGAAGTCGAAACCGCAGCTCTCGCAGAACACGTCGTCGGCGTCGTGCGGGTCACCGCAGTTGGAACATGTGGGTTCACCAGATTGCTCGGCCATGTCAGCCCTTCTTCACTCTCACGGTGCGGGTGGAGCGAACGTCGAGCGCCATCTCGTCGGTCTTCTCGACTTGACGGCGCAATCGGACCGTGCCCGTGGCGGCGTCATCGACCTCAACCACCTTCTTCAGCAATTTGACCGTTTCGTCGTTGCCGCCTTCATGGGCGATCTGCACTGCTCGGCCCAGGCGAATGGTTGCGGTCGCCTGATCCCCGGCATCACGGGCTGCCAAGCCCTCGGCGATCGCAACCGCGAGTTCGGCCTGCCCGGTGTAGTGAGCGACCTCGTGATTGATCCTCGTGGAGAGTCGTTCGTCATCGGTCCAGACCGCACGGATGAGCGCCGCCGGTTGGTCGGCGCCGTCGACAACCAGCATCACTCGCGCTCCGAGTCGTTCATCACCGACATCACCGGAAGGAATACGAATACGCACGTGGTAGTCGCGTTCCTCGTTGCCGCCCCACGCTCCGAGGGGATAGTCGGCGGTGAGAGCATTGACCGGGGCCGCCGCACCCGTGAGGTCTTCGAGTGTCGGAGCAACCTGCTTCACGAACTCCACCGTTGAACCCTTGGGCGTCCACAACCGCAGACCGACCGCACCCACTTGCTTGCTCATCGACTGCTGCGTGAGTGTTCGAAACTCGGCTTCCATGTCTTCCGGTCGGGGAATGATGTCGACAGTGCCGAGCAGGGCCGAGGAAATGCGACGTAATTCGTCCACGGCCCAGTCCGAACCCAACCCACGGGCATCGCATTGGAACACGCCGGTGCATTTGCGGATGGCAGAATCGAGCTCGGCGTCGGTTTCGTGCTGGTTCTTGCCATCGGTGAGGAGGAGCGCATGCGCAATGGCGCCGGGTCGCTGAGTCGCCAGGAAGGCGGCGGCTTCGAGCCATGAACCGATGGCGGTTCCTCCCGTCGCCTGCACTCGAGCCACGGCGCTCTTCGCCTCCCCTCGTGTGCGCTGATCGGACACGGAGAGCCCTTCGCTCGGATAGATCATGTAGGCACCGCTGGCGCCTCCGACAACGGCGAAATTGACACCGTCGTCGAGTGTGTCGATCGCAGCTTGCGTAGCGAGTCGAGCGTTGTGCATCTTCGCCCCTCGCTCTTCGAGCATCGACCCCGATGTGTCGATCACGAGCAACTCCACCTGTTCGGCGGGGGTGCCGGTGGCGACCTCACCCGACGACCGGACGGTGACCACGGCGTCAACCGTGCTCGATCCCGCCGGCAGATACTCGTTCTGGAAGACTTCGGCCTCGAAACCACTCATGCTGTTTCCTCGGTTCGCTTGATCACTGATTCGCTCGTTACGTCACCCGACGGCGGCACCGGTGCCGGCCAGAGGGCAACGGAGATGTTGTCGTGGCCTCCTGCATTCTTGGCATGGTCGACGAGGGCCACGGCCAGCGCCAGCACTGCGGTCGGTGACCCTGCTTCCGCTGACCCTGCGTTCGCTGACCCTGGGCTCGGCGACCCTGCTGATCGGGCCAGCGAGTCGACGAGATTCCACATGTCCTTCGGTGCGGACGCATAACGCCAGAGTCCATCACTACATACGAGCAGCCAACCGGCAGCGTCGACGTCGTGGATCACCACGTCGACCGGGCCCTCGGGTGCGTCGGCACCGATCCAGCGACTCAGGCTGCCGCCGATCTCGTGATCGACCGTGAGTTGCACCGAACCATCGGGATCATCCTGGGGTAACCAGTAGGCCCTGCTGTCGCCGATCCAGGCAACGGCCAGAGCGGCAGAAGCAGCACCGTCGGTAGCAGCACCGTCGGTAGCAGCACCGTCGGTAGCAGCACCGTCGGTAGCAGCACCGTCGCTGACCCCGGCGGGCAACCCCAGCGCGGCGACGAATGTCGAAGACGGCGGACCGGCGATTTCGTAGGGGGCCGACGCAGCTTCCTCGGGCGAGGCCGCGGCTTCATCCTGGGCCGTCGAAGCGGCCTCGAGCAACCAGCCACTCACCGCCTCGACCGTGGGTGCGGCCGCTCCGGCCCCCCGCATCCGGTCGACCAGGAGGTCGCGGGAAGCAACGGCCGCTCGCAACGACGCTTCTGCTGAACCCGGTGTCGACGAGACCCCATCGCACACCACCAACACCCCGACACCGTGTTCGATGCCTCGCACCGCCACTGCGTCTTCGTTGAGATGATGACGGATGCCGCGGTCGGTGACACCCACCGTCAGACCACCGGCCACGGCACCCAGGGCATCACCAACCGAGGTGAACTCTTTGTGGTCTCGTTCCGCGGGCTGCTTGTGGCCGCATGCCATGCAATAGCCGTCAGCCGAGATGACGGCCTCGCCACACGACGTGCAGAGGGCCGCTGCTGCCGGCTCGAGGTCGGCGCCGCAAGCCTCGCACCACGCAGCCCCGTCTGGTGCCGCCTCGCCACAGGAAGGACACGTCAACATCAGACGAGCGTTCTCGGCCGGACGCGGTTGGCCCGATCAACGAGACGAATTCGGTCGGCGTCGGATGCCGACAGCCGGGCTTGCGTTCGATAGGTCGACTCGAGCGCCCGCCGAAGAGACACCTCGTCGAGATCGAATCCGAGAATTTTGCTGCCGCTGGCAATCTGACCGGATTGCACTCCTTCGAGGGCCCGCTCGAACACATCGGCCGACAGGGCCGCCCGCTCACTGGCATCGAGTTGGAGTCGTTCGATCGTGACGGCCGCCTCACCGAGTTCGGCCGCCGTCGGAGCACCACCCGACCCTCCGGAAACGAGGGCCCGGGCGGTTGCCACCTGAGCGTCGTAGTGCGCAGCCGAACTCACGGGCACACGGCCGAGGGCCGAAACGGCTCCGGCCTTGTCATCGAGAGCCCGTCGACAGCGAGCCAATCCGAAGGCCGCCGAAACGAACGAGTTGTCGACCGAGATCACCAGTTCGTAGATCTGCGCCGCCCGAGCGAACTCACCGGCCATCTCTGCCGACAGCGCGACGGCCAATTTCGGAGCGAGTTCGCCGGGCAGCTCGGTCCAGACCCGGCTGAAGATGGCGGCCGCGCCCACTCCGTTGCCGGCGCGAAGGTCGAGCAGAGCCCGGTACCAACCGGTGCGCCACTCCCAGGGGTCCTCACCTTCGATCTCGTCGAGCCAGGCCGATGGATCCCGATCATCCTCGAAGACCTCACGGACCCGTCGCAGGGCGACTTCTCTGGTGAGGTCGACCTGCTGATCTCGGAGTGCGGCATCGATGAGTTCGAGCGTGTCTGCCGGGGCGACGTCGGGTAGGTCGGCGAGAAAGGCGGCGGCCGGATCTTCGGGATCCAGTTTCGGCTTGGGCAGCACGTTCCAATCCGGGAGTCCAACGTCGTACTCGTCGAGACTCCTCACCAGCAGGTTCGTGAGTTGATCGGCTCCGAAGTGGTCCGAGGTCGATGGTCGAGCGACGCCTTCGGTGATGGCGACGATTTCTCGCAGGACACCAGTGAGCTGTTCGGCCATTTCGGCTGCGGTCTGGAACCGGTCGTCTCGATGAAAGGCCGTGGCTCGCAGGAGGAAACGGTAGAGCGATTCCCATTGCGCGAAGAGGGGCTCTTCATCGGGGACGGGCAGGGCATAGAGATGACGACCGTCGTGGAAGGCGAAGCGGATGATCATCACAGCGAGCGTGCGTCCAACCGTGAACAGATCGGATGAAATCGATGGACCCTCTTTGGCGACCTCGGGAGCTTGGAAACCCTGAGTCCCGAAGATGGCGGCCGACATGTCGTCGGCTCGCATGACGGCACCGACATCGATGAGTTTCACGTCGTCGCCCACCGCCATGATGTTGGCCGGCTTGAGGTCGTTGTAGACCACGCCGAGTCCGTGCAGATAGCCGAAGGCGGGCAAGATCCCGAGCACGTAGGCGATGGCCTCGGCGACAGGAAGCGGATCCGACACCCCACCGTTTGCCGCACGGCGATCCTTCAGCTTGGCGTTGAGCGACTCGCCTCCCACCATCTCCATCACGATGTAACCGGCGCCCCGGTGGGTGACGAAGTTGTAGATGTTGACGATGTTGGGGTGTTCGATCTGGGCCAGGAAACGCCGCTCGGCCACGGCGGCGAGGGCGGCGTCGGGGTCATCGGCGTTGAGCAGTCCCTTGAGGACCACCCAACGATCGGACACGGCCTTGTCCCGGCCGAGATAGATCCAACCCAAACCTCCGTGCGCCAGCGGGCCGAGGATCTCGTATTGCCCGGCGACGATGTCACCAAAGACGAGGACCGGCTCGTTGGTGATGAAGTCGAACGGCGTGCGACAAGATCCGCAGAAACCCTTGGCTCGCCCCGGCTGGCCCCCGGCGCTCCGACCGACCGGGCGGCCACAGTTCGAACAGAGCCGCTCGTCTTCGGGGACGGCACCGAGAACCTTCCGAACCTTCTCGTCCGACATGACGGCGCGGGCCGGATCACCAACCGGGGTCGGGGCAACCGAGATGAGTCCGGCGCCGATCCCCGACCGGGTGGCCGACGTGCGGCGTGACGTCATCGTCCGTCGACTCATCGCTGTGCCGGTACCTGCCCCTCGCAGACGAGTTGACGTGGCGGGCGGTTCGGGGGCAGCGATCGAGTGAGCGGTGAGACCGGTTGCGGCCGACGAGGTCGATGACCGGGAGGCGCTGACCGGACTCGACGAGGAGGCGGCCAGCCCGCAGGTGTCGCAATAACCATCGTCAGCGATGGTGCCGCCGCAACTGGCATCGGTGCAGGATGACCCGGCCGCAGGGACGGATTGCCCCCTGGGCCCCGAATGCTCGCTGGGCGTTGGCGGATCGGGAGTGGACGGGCTGGGAGTGGACGGGCTGGGACGGGAAACCGCCGAACTCGAGCTGCCCTTGACTCCACACGTGTCGCAGTAGCCGTCCGCCAACACCGTTCCGGTGCAACCGTCTCGTGTGCAGGTTCCGGTGCTCACTTGTTCGCCCCCATCACGCTCTCCAACGCCGCTTGGAACTCGCGGACCCGTGTCTCCGCGAGGTCCAGCGGACAGGGTGCCACGAACAGCACCTCGCGTGCGGCCGCATGTGCCTCGGCCAGACCGGCATGCTCGGCCAGGCCC
>JBBKXQ010000121.1:0-10930 GCA_037969565.1 Acidimicrobiales bacterium
GTGGTCGCCTCCTTCGCTTCCATACCCGCGATGAAGACGAGAATCGGAACGGCGAGGGTCGAACCGCCTCCGCCGAGCGCGCCCAGCGAAAGCCCGACAAACAATCCAAGCCCGATCGCAATGATTTCGGTAGTCACTTCTCGTCCTCCATATCCTGACATTCAAATGTACGTATATTCGCACTTTACGTGAACGGCGGCTCTACGACAACCCCCGATTCGGCATCATTCCCCTTTCGCCGACCTCCACCGGGGCAAACAAGAACGGTCGGGCCCGTGGGGACGGGCCCCTACTACGACCCGCATTTCGGCCGAACCTCCGCCGGTAAGGCCCAGCCGCGCCACTTCCGGAGACCAACTTGTCCAAAACCCCAGAGGTCGCTGGTCTCGCCGACGAGATCGAGTCCACCCACCAATCGATCGCCACCGCCGGCCGCCTTCACTGGTTCCATTGGGCCGTCGTCGGCTTGTCTCTGTTTGTGACCCTGGCCGCGTGGCAGGTCACCAGCGGGCAGATCGAAGACAAGACCGAGGCCCGATTCGATCGCGACGCCGAGCAAGCCGTCTCACTCATACAAGAGCGAATGCAACGGTACGAAGATGCGCTCTGGGGAGGGGTGTCGGCCATCCGATCCCAAGGCGACGACATCACGGGCCCGGAGTGGCTCATCTTCTCCGAGAGCCTGAAGATCGACCAGAAGTACCCCGGCGTCAACGGAATCGGCGTGATCCACCACGTCGAACCCGAGAGTTTGGATGCATACATCGCAGATCAACGGGTTCTGCGACCCGATTTCGATGTTCATCCCCGGGAGAACACCAAGGAGCATCTGCCGATCACCTACATCGAGCCGGTTGCAACGAACGCGGCAGCTGTCGGGCTCGACATGACCTTCGAGTCGAACCGATACGGCGGCATCGTGAAGGCTCGGATCAGCGGAGAGGCGCAAATCACCGGCCCGATCGTGCTGGTTCAAGACGCAGAGCAAACTCCTGGATTCCTCTTCTTCGCACCCTGGTATCGAGACGGAGACAACGGCGACATCCCCTCGAGGGTCGAGTCATTCCAAGGGGTCGTGTACGCACCATTCGTGGTCAAAAACCTCCTCGATGGAGCACTGGCCAAGGAAACTCGCGAGATCGGCATTCGGATCACCGACATCACCGAGGTGGTCTACGACGAACACACACCCACGGTCCCCGACTTCGACCCGAATCCGGTCCTGAGCCGCGTCATCAGCGTCCACATGTACGGACGGCAGTGGGACTTCGACATCCGAACGGCGAAGTCGTTCCGTGCGGCTACTCAAAACAGCGAACCGACCGTGATCCTCGTCGGCGGATTGCTTCTCGACTCGTTGCTCTTCACACTCTTCCTGTTGTTGTCCCGGTCGAATCGGCGGGCGCTCCGATACGCCGCTGACGTCTCCGGCGACCTCCAGCGCGAAAGTCAACGGCTGGCGAAATCAAATGCCGAACTCGAGACATTCGCTTACGTCGCTTCGCACGATTTGAAGACGCCATTGAGAGGCATCGAACATCTCACCGAGTACCTCGAAGACGATCTCGCCGAGTGTGCCGAGGCGACCGATGCGAATCCCGACATCGGAAACAATCTGCACCGAATCCGCGAGCAGGTTCGGCGGATGAGCGCACTGATCGACGGCGTCCTGAACTATTCGCGGATCGAAAGCAACGCCGACACTCAGCTCGGCTCCGTCAACATGGTGGATTTGATCGACGAGCTACGAACCAACCTCGATGTGGGAGTCGATCAGATTCGCTATTCCGGGCCTTCAGAAGTCGTCGTACCAGCCCCAATCTATTTCAAGCAGGTCGTCCAGAATCTCGTCAACAATGCGTTTCATCATCACGACGACCGGCCGGTCGCGATCATCGAACTGCACTGTGAAGCCGGGCCCGACGCAGTGGTGATGACCGTGGCAGACAATGGCCCAGGTATCGAACGCCAATTTCACGAGCGAATCTTCGGCGTGTTCGAGACGCTCGGAGCGGACGGCTCCGGCACCGGAATCGGACTCTCGATCGTCAAGAAGGTCGTGGACAACCAAGGCGGGCAGATCAGCCTGCGATCGGCGCCGAGCCAGGGTTCGACGTTCAAATTCAGTTGGCCCTCGCACTCCCCCGGCCCCGCCGAGGGTCGAGCCAACGTCGGGCCGGCCATCGACCGAAACCATCCACGATCAGACTGGACATACGTGTGAAGACACTTCTCATTGTCGATGACAACGAACTCGATGCCGAACGGGTCGAACGTGGCCTGAAGCGGCTCGACGCCCCGGTCGCCACGCATCGGGCGGTCGATGGGATCGATGCCCTTGCTCGGTTGCGGGGAACCGAGCAAGACGAACCCCTCGACTCAGCGTGCATCGTTCTGCTCGACATCAACATGCCCAGGATGAACGGTCTCGAATTCCTCCGGGAGATCCGATCCACGCCCGGGCTCCAAAGCACGCCGGTGTTCGTTTTGACCACATCGGACCGACCGAGAGACATCGCGGAAGCCCACGCGTTGAACGTCAATGGCTACATCGTGAAGCCGAGCTCGAGAGATGAGTTTCTCGACGTACTCTCCACGCTCGTCGCATTCTGGCGTGTGTGCAAATACGAAACACCGACCACGTCTGCGGTGTCGCCATGGTGAAACCCATAGAGACGGGCACCATCTCACGCACCGTGATCGCATCGGACGATGGCACTCGATCGCCGATGCACCCGCAGGAACGCCGTCGCCAGCTCCAACTCGATCGGCTCGGCTTGATCGAGGGTACGAACGAGGAGCGATTTGATTCGATCGTGAAGCTCGCAGCCGAGATCATGGACGTGCCCATGGCGGCGATTTCGATCCTCGACCGCGAACGCCAGTGGTTCAAGTGCGGCCACGGCATTCCGATCAGTGAGGCCCCCCGTTCCGAGTCATTCTGCAGCTACGCGATCCTGGACTCCGAGCCTCTCGTCGTGACCGACACCCGCAGTGACGAGCGCTTCTCCGAGCTTCCTTGGGTTCGGGCCAACCCCATCGTCCGGTCCTATGTCGGCGTTCCGATCGCCGTTGCCGACGCACCCCCCATCGGGACCCTGTGTGTGCTCGACACCAAGCAACGTTCGTACACCGACAACCAGCTGGCGGCGTTCGTGTCTCTCGCACACCAATTGGAGGGCGTGCTCCTGATGGATCGAACACTCGACGAGCTCACCGAGGCGAATGCAAGCCTCGAGCAGTTCACGAGCAACGTCAGCCATGATCTGCGATCTCCGTCACGGAACATTCGAAACCTCGTCGAGTTCATCCAGGAAGACTGTGTCGATTCGCTCGACACAGTCGCCACCGGCTATCTGGATGCGATCGTCGACCGCACCAATCAGATGGACGCCCTCATCGATGACCTCATGGCCTACGCCCGGGCCGGCTTATCCGACGACTCGGGCGCCCTCAGCACCCCTGACGACATCATCACCGAGGTCGTCTACGGCCTCAGTGTGCCCACCACCTTCACCGTGAACGTCGACGTCGACAAGGGCGGGATGGAGATCCCGCTGCCACGGGTCCCGATCTCGTTGTGCCTGAGAAACCTCATCGCCAACGCGATCAAGCATCACGACGGTGAAGCGGGGCGAATCGACATCGACGTCACAACGACCGAGGACCACATGGTTTTCACGGTCACCGACGATGGCCCAGGAATCGCCGAGGAGTTCCACGCTCAGTTGTTCGAACCATTCCGTCGATTCCAGCCTGACCCAGTCAAATCGGGAACCGGCCTGGGGCTCGCCATCGTCGATCGCACGGTGAAATCCCATGGAGCGGAAATCAGCATCGTTTCCGAAGTCGGAGCCGGCAGTACCTTCCGTTTGAGCTGGCCGATCCTGGCCGTTTGAGCTGGCCGTTTGAGCTGGCCGATCCTGGCCGTTTGAGCTGGCCGTTTGAGCTGGCCGATCCTGGCCGTTTGAGCTGGCCGATCCTGGCCGTTTGAGCTGGCCGATTCTGGCCGATCGAGGCCCGGCTGATTTTCGGTCGGCGCTCTCACGCCGACCGGCCGCGGGTCGATACTTCGGATGCAGAAGGATCTGCAGCGGTCCATTCAGGACCGACACCACGGAAGGTGTCCATATGCACAGCACCACAGCGAGAGCGCTGCTCGGCGTTCCTCAGTTGGCCGACGCGGCGTCGATCAAGCAGGCGTTCCGCAAGCGCGCCCTGGTCCACCACCCCGACCATGGTGGAAGCCCCGAGGCCTTCCAACAGCTGATGGACGCGCAGCGAGTCGCCCTGGAGACCATCCACCCAGCTCCTGTCGCCGGCAAGTCTCGTGTGACCGGCAAGCAGGCCGAGTCAAGCCATTCCGGCCGACGGTGGCTCCGCACCGACGAGCCTCGCGTCGGGAGCAGCATCCACCGAGTTGACTGCTCACGCCGCCACCAACCCCAACAACAAACCTCGCCTGCTCCCACCCGGCGATCATTTGCCGACGTCCTGGCCGCAGCAATGGTCGATGCCTGAACACCTCTAAGCCCTGGAGCTCAGGTCACTCGTCGTCCAGCACCTGTTGTCGCTTCATGAAGAGTGTGGCGTCCAGAGACATCACGACCTCGTCTCGCTGATTCAACAGCTCCTCGCCGAAGCGGATCAACCCCCGATCCGGTTTGGATGCCGATTGACGAGTTTCGAGAACCGTGATTCGAAGTCGAAGTTGGTCTCCGGCTCGCACCGGCGCCCGCCACCGCAACTCGTCCACCCCCGGCGAGCCCATGCTCGACGCCCCGAGCACCGTGGTGAGCAACCGCATGAGCACCGATCCGGTGTGCCAACCACTGGCGATCAAACCGCCGTAGATGCTGGCGTCGGCGGCATCCGGATCGACATGAAACGGCTGCGGGTCGAATTCTTCAGCGAAGGCAAGCATGCGCTCCGCCGTCATCCCGTGCGTCTCGGTCTCGAAGACCTCGCCAACCGACCAATCTTCGAAGAACCGCTCGTTCACATCGGGCATTGGCGAGACCTTACGGCTCGGTGTCCGCCAGAACCAGACCCAACCATTCCCGAAGCGAGAACGTGGCCGCCCGAGGCGATCTGCTTGCCCACTCATGGACCTCGATCGGTGGCCGAACCTCAGTCCCATGGATCGTCCGTATTCCTCGACCGTTGCTGCGGCTCGTGTGCTCCGCACCCGGTTGACCAGCGATGAACCAACGTCGACAAATCTTCCTCCCCGACACCGCAGGACCGAGGTTTCACCATGAACGCCAGCAATCGGACCATCGTGATCGTCGACGACGACGAAGGACGCCGAACGGCCTTTTCCCGCACGCTGGAACGAGTTGGATACCGACCCTTCGCCACTAGCAGCTCACCCGAGGTCGTCGAACTGATCACGAGTCAACAGCCGGCCGCCGCCATCATCGGAGACCACCAGACGGGCTCCGGCGGGGTCGAGCTGATCAACCTGATTCGTGAACGTTGGTGCGCCCGGGATCTGCCGATCGTCTTGATCGCCGGTTCGAACATCGTGGCCGGGGTAGAAACGGCGATGGCCACGGGACACACCGACGTTCAACACACTCGGGTTGACCTCGCCGACCTGGTCTCGACCGTGAGATCCGTGATCAGTTCGGCCCAATCGATACCCGTTGCAGCCCACGGGACCAGGCCATGGGGCCGTTGACAACGGGCAACCGGGCCGGTGCTCATGGTCGTCCGTCCCGGTCCGAAACTACAATCGTGAGTTCATCCCGATCGGAGACACTGCAGTGATCAGCGGCACGCCGGCCATACCGGCCCGAGTGGCGATGATCGAACAGCGGATGTCTCAGGTGCGCGGGTCGAACCCTTCGCAATCGCAGAATGGCGCACCTCTCGGCTTCGCCATGATTCTCGAACAACAGGCCGCGGCGGCCAACTCAGCACCGCAGAGTTCGACCAGCCTCGACTGGGCCAACTCGGGTTTCTCGGCCGGTGGCACCGGACGGACACCGGCCGTCCAACGCAGCCCCGGAGAGTACGGCCCGCTGTCGCCTCCAGCCGAGCTCATCGCTCACGGCAACGGAACCATTCCGGCCAGCGCGCTACAACCCGTCGGCATCCGAGGCCACCGTCTTTGGGGGCCCGCCGCAGCTGGGCTCAACGCTCTCGTCTCCGACGCAGCGCGGGACGGCGTGGTCATCGGCATCACCGACACGTATCGCCCGATCGAGACCCAACAACAACTGGCTGAAGAAAAGGGCTTGTACAACCAGGGCGGCCTCGCCGCCGTCCCTGGCACGTCAAATCACGGTTGGGGCGTGGCCACCGATCTCGATCTGGATGTTCGCGGTCTCGACTGGATGCGAAAGAACGCCTGGCAATACGGCTTCGTCGAAGATGTGCCCCGCGAACCCTGGCATTGGACCTACCGAGCCGAGCCCTGATTCGCCGGACGAAATGGTCCTGCGTCGACACCGACGTCCTGGACCAGCGCGACGACCGGAGATCACGCGTCCGGTTTGATGCCGGACGCCGGCCGGGCTGGTGGAGCAGGAGGCCGAGGCAAACGATTCGGAGCAGCCGCCTTTACCTTCACGGCCTCTTTGTTGGCCTGACTGATCTCGGCGGCAACCTCGTCACGATGCACCGTGACGTGACGGGGAGCCTTGATCCCCAGTCGGACCTGATCGCCCCGGACCTCGATCACGGTGACGACGATGTCGGAACTGATGATGATCGATTGATTCGGCCGTCGGCTGAGAACGAGCATCAGCCGGCCACCAAGGGTTCACGAGTGCCGTAGACGCCACTGTCGAGGACGAGCTGGCGAGCGAGGCGGGAATTCGTGTTGAAGACGATGGGACCCAGGAGGTTGGCCGTGACGTCGGTGAGATCTTCTCCGTCGTGATGGGTGGTGACGAGCAGAAACACCTCGGAGTCGGTGAGATCCTCGAGACCGATCTCGAGCTGGACGTCGTCGGGCACATCGAGTTCGTAGTCGGGAAAGAAGCCCCAAGGGCGAACGGCCAGGAAGGCCACGTCGGGAAGCTCGACACTCTGGAGCCAGATGTAATCTTCATCATCTTCGATCTCGACGATGATGTATCGCCTGCCCTCGGGAAATCCGAGCAGCCCGGGGCCGAAGTCGAATGCGCGGTCGTCGGGAACGTCAATGGTTCCGAACCTGGACGATGTAACTATCACGGGCGGCATCCTACTCGTCGCGTTCGATCGGCTCGGGGTTCTTCAGCCGAGGGACGATGCCCGTCGGCCAACCTCGGCACTAACTCGTTCCGGCCCCGATTTGAGACTTGTCGGGGATGACCCCCGAGTCATCCGGGACGCTTTCGGCCCGATCCCGCGTTGTTTGACGGATCGACCGGTCATAGAGGTATCCGAGAAGCAGAGCGCCGGCGACACAGGTGAGGACGACCCCCACAAAATGGGCGATGGCCCATTCGAACTGTTCCTGTCCCGACCCCGCAGCAAGCAAGGACCTTCGGGCCACGACCAAACCCACGACGAGGCCGAGACCAACCCGGGCCGACTCGTTCTTGCCCGGGCTGCTCACGGCGATCAGTTCGACCCGCCTCGATTCGAGCTCAGCCACGATCACGGGCACCGGCAATGGCGAACATCAGTCTCGAATCAACTCGGCGGCCCTCGACACTCGTCACGGGAACACCGCGTTCAAGGAGATTCAAGAGATAGGCCGGGTCGGCTCGGAAGGTCAGATCAACGACGACGTTGCCTCCCAGATGTTGGAGAAGCGTGAAGATTCGCTTCGGCGACATTTCGTCGTCGATGGCCAGACGAACCACTCTCGACCCGGCCTGCCGGGCCCGTTCGACGTGAACCTTGGCTTGCGGTCCGAGATCGGCATCGATGACGACGATGCCCTTTCGTTGCGACTCGGTCCAATAGCGAAGCCGGTATCCGAGTTCGCCGCCCGTCTGATGAACTTGCCACGCCGGCAGATCGGCCTTTTCTGGATTGGCCGTCATGAGAACGAGCGCCGTCGGAACCCCGACGTCCTGCGATTCGAGGGTTCGAGCCACCGAGAGGGCGGCACTCATGTTTCCGACCACGGTCACGATCGAGCTCTCGAGATCGCGTTCGACAAATGCTCGCTCGAACGAGTCGACCTGCTCCCAGAATCGGTCGGTCGACGATGAGCTCACGGTCAGGCTTGTCGGCTCGAGTTCCGACGCCAGGATGTCGCGAGCCGCCGGCGGCCGACGTACCTCGACGGCGGGGGTCTGCTCGACCGACGCTTGGGCAGGTTCTGACGGTGGGGTGTAGCGACCGTCCAGCAGAATTTCGGGCAGGCTCAACTCGGCAGCGAGAATCGAACCGAAGTGCTTCTCGGGCCGACTCTCGGCATGGCTCGGCGTCTCTGCCCTTGCCTCCGATCCGAACTCTGCTTTCGATACGACCTCGGTGTCGGTCTGTTCAAGCACCGAGAACTGCGCCAATTCGTCGACCGAAACAACCACGTCATCGAACCACGACGGCGCCTCGACGACCTCAGTGGAAGGCGCTCGCAGTGGAGCGCCGATCACGAGATCATCGGCCCGGGCCTTCGACCCGAACGGTGCGATGGGACGGTCGGCGACCAGCACCTGCGGCTTCTGGACCCGAGGTCGACTGAGCTCGATGCGTTCCTGGATGCTGATCGCTTCGGCCCGCTCGAGCAGCGCCGTCGCCATGCCCTGTCGACCCTCGGATGGACCGCGGGACGCTCGGTCGTCGTGTGATCGATTGAGCTCGATCACGTCTCCGGCCGTCGCTCCGGTCCGCTCGGCGTCGTGCTCCGGAGCAAATGCAACGACCTCGAACTTCTCGCTGGCGAAAAACCCGGCAACGCCACCGGAGCGCAGCTTGTTGGCTTCGACGATGTTCGCCTCGGCTCCGAGTTCTCTCCGGACCTGCTCGAGCAACGCACTCAGCTCAGGACCGCTGTAACGATGGGGTTGATTCATTGTTCATCATCCTGTTCGTAGGGATTTCGACAAAACCTTGGGTTTCGACTCGAACTTGCGAGCCGAGCTCTTCCATGGACAACACCGGAGCATGGATCTCCGTGAGGGCGAGCAACCGACGAAGTGGTCGCCGCAGGGTCCTCGATGTCAAAACGACCGGGTCCAGACCGCGCTGCTCGACCTGGTTGACCTTGGCTCGGAACGATTGAATGACGGCCTGGAGGTCATTGGGTTCGAGCTGGAAATCAGAACCGTTCAGTCCTTCTCGCAGACTCGCAATCAGCTGATGTTCGAGCAGCGGGTCGATGGTGATGACGGGCAGCATCCCCTCTGGGGTGGCGTTGCTGGCCGAGATCGCGGGGCCGAGAGCGGCCCGGACTGCCTCGGTCAGATCTCGGATGTTCCTGGTGACTCGCGCCCGTTCACTGACTACATCGATGATTCGAACGATGTCCCGAATCGGCACACCTTCAGCCAGCAGTTCCTGCAACACCCTTTGGAGTTCGGCGATCGTGAGGTCGCTGCTGATCAACTCCTCGACCACGGCGGGATCGGTCTGCCGAACGAGATCGATGAGATCCTTCACCTCTTGACGGCTCAGGAGATCCGGCGCATTGGTCCGGATGACCTCCGCCATGTGTGTCGTGAGAACTGAGGAACGGTCGATGATCGTTGCGTCGCCGGTCTCGGCCAGCGCACGCTGCTCCATCGGGATCCACTTGGCCGGTAGGCCGAAGACCGGTTCGGTTTCGATCGGGCCCGGGAGTTCGTCGAGGCGGTCGCTGATCACGAGGAGATGGCCGGTTGGCGCTCGACCTCGGGCCATCTCCACTCCGTGCAACATGATTGCGTACTCGCCCGGAAGCAGGTCCATGTTGTCGCGGGTGTGCACGGCCGGGATGATGAGCCCCATCTCGAGCGCCAGCTTTCGGCGGAGCGCTCGCACCCGGTCGAGTAGGTCGCCACCGGCGGCCGGATCGACGAGGTCGACCATGTCGACCGCAAGCTCCAGTCCCAACGCTTCCGGACGAATCTCTGCGGCAAGGATCTGGGGATCATCAGGATCGTGTACCGGCTCGGTTTCGGTTTCGACGGCCAGCTGGGTCACCGACGCAGTGGTCTCCAAGCGGCGGCTGATGACGATCATCGTTCCGCCGACGACGACGAAGGGCAGAATCGGAAGCCCAGGTGCGAGGCCGAGTCCGACGATCGCCAGCCCGCCGTACCGCAAGGCGAGGAACTGGGCCGCGAACTGGCCCATGATGTCCGTTCCGAGGTCGGAACCTCCGGCGGCCCGGGTGACGATGATGCCGCTGGCGATCGAGATGAGCAGAGCGGGAATCTGGCTGACGAGCCCGTCGCCGACGGTCAGGCGGGAGAAGTTGTCGACGGCTTCGCCGAACGACATGCCCTGTTCGAGCACGCCGATGATCATGCCGCCGAGCAGGTTGATGACGGTGATCAGAACGCCGGCGATGGCATCGCCCTTGACGAACTTGGAGGCGCCGTCCATCGCGCCGTAGAAGTCGGCTTCCTGGCTGATCTCCTGGCGGCGGTCGCGGGCGGTCGTCTCGTCGATGAGGCCTGCGCCGAGGTCGGCGTCGATGGCCATCTGCTTGCCGGGCATGGCGTCGGAGAGTGAAGCGGGCGCCGACTTCGGCGACGCGGGAGGCGCCGTTGGTGATGACGACGAATTGGATGATCACCAAGATCAGGAAGACGACGAGTCCGACGACGATCGAGCCCCCGACGACAAAGGAGCCGAACGAGGTGATGACGCTTCCGGCCGAGCCGGTGGTGAGGATGAGTCGTGTCGAGCTGACGTTGAGCGCGAGGCGGAAGAGCGTGGCGATCAGGAGCAATGACGGGAACGAGGCCATGTCGAGGGATCGGGTCGACAGGATCGTCGTCAACAAGAGCGTGACGGCGAGCGCGATGTTGATGGCCAGCAGCAGATCGAGGACGGC
>JBBKXQ010000122.1:0-2878 GCA_037969565.1 Acidimicrobiales bacterium
ACGCGGCAGCGATCACCGCTGATCTGGCCCCGAGTCGTTGCCGGCGCCCTGCTCGTGATGGGTCTCACCGTCGGGGCGGGGTCGGCTGCGAGCGCGGCCGAAAGCAGCACCTCGCTGCGAGGAGTGTTCGGGGGCACGACGGCGGGGGTCGGGCTCGGTTACGTGATCAACGGCTCGGCCACCATGGCGATCAACTCCGGGGGCACCACCGTTCAGGTTTCGCTGGCCGGCCTCGATCCGGCCAAGACCTACGGATCCCATCTCCACAACGGAACCTGCGCTGACGGCGGCGGCGGGCACTATCAGGATGTAGAAGGCGGCGCCGTCACCCCACCCAACGAACTCTGGGTCGTCACATCCGGCACCGTGCTCCAAGCAAATAGCAGCGGATTCGCCAACGCCGCAGGATCGGCCACCTGGCAGGCCCGCATCTCGGGCGCAGCAACGCTGGGCCGCTCCGTCGTCGTCCACGAACCGGGCGGAGCCAGAATCGCCTGCGCCGACTTGAGGCAGCTCGAATTGACCGGGCCCTATGCCGGCATGTCCGGCTCGAGAGGATCGATCGCCCGGATCTACATGGCGGTGTTCCGACGTCAACCTGACAATGCCGGCCACGCCTACTGGGTCAAGGTTGCGGCAAGTGGCAGGACGGTCAAGGACATCGCCGGCTATTTCACCAGCAGTGTCGAATTCACCCAGACCTACGGCCAGCCCGACGCTCGGGCTTTCATCGACGTGCTCTATCAAAACGTCATGGGCCGCTCCGGCGACTCGGCCGGAGTTGCCTATTGGCAGAGCCTTCTGGCAGCGGGCACGCCACGGGCCGCAGTCGTTCTTGCGTTCTCCGAGTCCCCCGAATTCAAGACGCTGACCAAGACCAGCTGACCGGCGTTCGGTCTCGTCATCAACCGGATGGTGCTTCGGCGTCGAAGTACCATCCGGCCGATGCGGAACAGATTCAAGCAATTCCGAGACGTAGGACGAGCGACGTTCCCGCGGTACCAACGGGGCCTCGATGTTCTTGGAATCGTGTCGATCGTCATGATCGTCGGGGTGAGTGTGAGCGGCGTTTGGCAGTTCTTCGCCCACAAGCCAGATCCGAACTGGTTCGACTACGTGCCGGGAAGCAGCTTCAACGCACAGCAGGCACCGGCGACTGCCATGGCCCAGATCCATGACCTGTTCGCCACGGGATCGGGAATCGTTGCCCTCGTGGGGAGCGCCTGGTTCGCCTATCGAATCGCCCATGGCGTCCCGATTGCCACAATCGTCGCCGTCATCGGCACCCTCTCGGCCGCGCTCACAGGCGCTCTCCTTCGCTTCAACCTCGTCAAGCTCGAGGGTCGATCCTTCGAGGAAGTCGGGGCCGGCTACGCGCAACTGTTCAGCAACGACGTCGAGTACGTCGTCACCGACACCGTCGAGTTCGGACCGGCCGCCTTCACCCTTCTGACGGTTGCCCACGTCGCAACCATTCCGATCCTGGTCGGCTTCGGCTGGTGGTCGATTCAGCGGGCCCTCGACCGTCGAACCACTTTGATCCAAAACGCTCCCAAGCGAACCTGGTTCACCGACGTCCAACATCCGTGAGGGATTGATCTCCTTCGATGCCGAGTCGTATGTCCACCCCAGCGGCTCACAGGTGCTTCACAGTTGTGTCTCATAGCGTCGGCGCCATGAATCGAGAAACCCCTCAACTCCCACGTTTCCTCGCAAGCATCGTTGCCGTCGCCGTGATCGCTTCCGCCTGCGGATCCAGCACCACAGATGCAGCTTCCACCGACCCGGCAACCACTGACCCCGCGTCGACCGACACCACTACCGCCGACACCGCGTCCACCGACACAGCGTCCACCGACACCGCGTCAGCGAGACCGACACCACCGATGGTGTCGAAGCCGCCCAGTGGGGTGACAACGTCACCATCACCGTCGGCGATGACACGTTCCGCTTCGAATCCAATGGCATTCCCAACCACGAACTGCCGGACCAATTCCTCGTTCCGCAAGAAGGAAGCTTCTCGCCGCCGGTCGACGAATCCGAGGTCAGCGCGGTGGACACCAGCGTTGCCGTTCTCGAATCACCAGTCGACGAAACGATCACGCTCCATCCCGTCTACACCGACGGAACGACGGAAACCAGCCTCGGCCTCATCGGCGTGACCATCAGCGGAGCCCAGCTCTTCAAGATTACGAAGACCAGGCTCGAAGCTTCGTGGCTGTCGACGACAACTTCTCAGTCGATGGCATCTTCTTCGTCGATTCCTGCAACGGCCATCCGCTCGCCCTCAACGCCGACGGCACCGGCCAAGGCAATTACCACTACCACGGCATTCCTTACTGCATCACCGACGCTGTCGACGTCGACGGTGAACATTCCGCCGTTCTTGGCTTCCTCGTCGACGGCTTCCCGTTCTACGGACCGCAAGGTGTCGATGGGGTGACCGTCACCAGCGACGACCTCGACGAGTGCTCCGGCCACACCGAGGCCACATCCGAGTTCCCCGATGGGATCTACCACTACCACCTCACCGAAGACCGCTCGCCCTACACCGTCGACTGCTATCACGGGAGCCTCTGACGCTCCGGCGCAACTTATTTTCCTTCGACACGAACGGGAATGAGTTGCGGCCGGCTCGACACGGGGGCGGCGACAGGCCGCAGACTCCATCGCCACGGATCTCAAGATCGTGTCGAGCCTCCTCGACCGGGTGGCTTCCGATCTCGTTGCGTCGGGTGGGGCAGACACGGCAACGATCGAACTGCTTCGCACCACGGTTCGCGACGCCGCCATCGAGGTCGATCTCGCTCGGCCACCGCATTTCCTGGCTCCGTGACATCTCGTCATCTCATGCTTCGTCTTGTTCCCGGAACTACAG
>JBBKXQ010000123.1:0-43103 GCA_037969565.1 Acidimicrobiales bacterium
TCAGCCGATGGGGGTGATCGTCACCTTGATGACGGATCCCGTTGCGGGGAGGGTGAATCCGTCGCCGGTCTGGGAGGCGAGGGTGACCACACCGTTCTCAGCCGGGCCGAAGTCGGTCGCCGCTGGATCCTGCGCCGGCTTCTGGAAGGGTCCGGTACCGGGCGCGGTGTCGACCTCGGTTCCTGCGTCCCACAGTGCGATCTGGTTCGTGACATCGCCCGAGACGGGGGAGGCACCGTTGAACAGTTTGATTCCCTTGCCGCCGTCGGCGAAGAAGAAGTCGTTCGATTGCACGAACATCGTGGCCAGGCTCAGGCGATCGCCGGGCGAAGCCGTGATCGTGAAACTGCCGGTAGCGCCGGCGAAGAATGCCGGCGCGAGAATTCCGTTGTCCGCTTCGAAGATTCCGCTGTCACGGACAAGACGATCGGCGGCGAGGGCTGCGGCTTCGGTCATCGGAAACCCGTCCTCGGCGATCAGTTCGATCCCAGGACTTGCCGGCTTGCCCGCCTTGAAGAGGGGATTGGCGGCACCGCGGAACACGGCGTAGACCCCCGGCGAGAGAGGAACGGTTCCCCCGGCGCGCTCGGTGTCGAGGAGTCCAGGCGTCGAAACATCTTCGATGGTGACCCTGAATGTCGTTTCCTGCGATCCGGCCTGATCTCCCGATGACATCGCGCTGGCTGCCCCGACGCCCGCCAATGTCAGCGTTGCCGCCATCGCTACCCCTGTGATCTGCTTCTTCATGATTCGCTCCTTCGGTGGCCGCAACCGAATGCTGCAGCGTGGTGGGAACGAGACCCAGGGCCGGCAGCATTCCGATCTCGCCCTGAACAACCAGTGAACGCTGCTGACCGTCGAGGAGTCGGTGGAGTTGGAACCTCTCACGCCTAGGCTTGGGAGTTGGCCTGTCTCGCCGCGCGTGAGCCAGGTTTCAAACGAGTCATTGAACGTGAGTTCACAAGCAAAGAGAGTTCGTCATCGCAAAGTCGAAAGAAGATGCAATTGTGCTGGAAGGCACCATCGTCGAGTCACTCCCGAACGCCATGTTCCGGGTGGAGCTCGAGAATGGGCACTCGGTGCTTGGTCACATTTCCGGAAAGATGCGGCGTCACTACATTCGCATCCTGCCTGGTGACAAAGTCCAAGTGGAGCTGACCCCGTACGACCTCACTCGAGGGCGCATCACCTACCGATACAAGTAGGCGGCTCTCGTCTTGCGATGCTTCTGGCCCTCGAGGTCGAAGCATCACCGTCCAAGCGCCACCGATGTGTGCTGCAACGCCGACCTTCGGGGAAATCGTTCGCAGAAAGCATGTATCGACCGCATCAACGCGACATCGAAACGTCGCACCCGGCTCGACCCACAAACGGTCGCCGGAACCAGCACAGGGAAGGCGTATGAAGGTTCGCCCAAGCGTCAAGAAAATGTGTGAAAACTGCAAAGTGATCAAGCGGCACGGCCGCGTCCAGGTCATTTGCGACAATCCACGACACAAGCAGAGGCAAGGCTGATGGCACGTATTGCAGGCGTGGACATTCCACGCGAGAAGCAAGTCCAGATCTCCCTCACCTACATCTTCGGCGTCGGTCGCACCGGCGCTCTGAAGATCACCGAAGGAACCGAGATCGATCCGACCACTCGGGTCAAGGATCTCACCGAAGCCGAGGTCATGAAGATTCGTGCCTTCATCGACGAGAACCTCAAGACCGAAGGTGACCTTCGGCGAGAGGTGTCTCAGAACATCAAACGCAAGATGGAGATCGGTTGCCACCAGGGCATTCGCCATCGCAAGGGACTCCCTGTCCACGGTCAACGGACCCAAACCAACGCTCGCACCCGCAAGGGTCCGAAGCGCCCGGTTGCCGGCAAGAAGAAGGTGGCGAAGTAATGGCCAAGCCCGCTGCTGGAGGCCGTCGGCCCCGCAAGAAGGAACGCAAGAACGTCACCTACGGCGTTGCTCACATCAAGTCGAGCTTCAACAACACGATCGTTGCGATCACCGATCAAGAGGGCCACGTGCTCTCTTGGGCGTCGGCTGGCAATGTCGGCTTCAAAGGATCTCGCAAGAGCACACCGTTCGCGGCGCAGATGGCTGCTGAAGCCTGCGCCCGTCGAGCCATGGAACACGGCGTCCGCAAGGTCGACGTTCAGGTGAAGGGCCCGGGTTCGGGTCGTGAAACCGCCATTCGCTCGATCCAGAACGCCGGTATCGAAGTCACCGGCATCAAGGATGTCACCCCTGTCCCTCACAACGGCTGCCGCCCTCCCAAGCGGCGCCGAGTCTGAGGAGGAGCCCACATGTCTCGCTACACCGGCCCCCGAGCCCGCGTTTCGCGCCGCCTCGGCACCAACATCTTCGGCACCCGCGGTGAAACTGCGGCCCTCGAGAAGCGTCCCTATCCTCCCGGTGTCCACGGCCGCACACGTCGTCGTGGCAACAACAACACCGAGTACCTGTTCCAGCTCCAGGAAAAGCAGAAGGCCCGCTTTTCCTACGGACTGAACGAGCGCCAGTTCCGCAAGGTCTATGACGAGGCATCTCGTCGCCCTGGCGTCACCGGTGAAAACATGCTTCGCCTGCTCGAGCTCCGCCTCGACAACGTGATCTACCGCGCCGGCATGGGTGCCACCCGCCCCCAGGCCCGCCAGTTCGTGAGCCACGGCCACGTCAACGTCAACGGCAAGCGAGTCAACGTGCCGTCGTACCGAGTCCGCAAGGGTGATGTCATCGAGATCCGGGAAAAGACCCGCGAGAACGTGATCATGCAGTGGAACAAAGACGTGCTCGATCGCACGCCTCCAGCGTGGCTCGACAAAGCTGCTGACGGTTTTTCCGTCACGGTCTATTCCGAGCCCATCCGTGAGCAAATCGACGTGCCGCTGCGTGAGCAGCTCATTGTCGAGCTCTACAGCAAGTAATCGGTACTCGGAAGGTCGGAAGGAACACCATGCTGGTAATTCAACGCCCCACAGTGGAACAGCTCGACGATGGCGAAAGCAATCATGGCCAATTCGCCATTGGTCCCCTAGAGCCCGGTTTCGGACACACGATCGGCAACTCGCTTCGGCGCACGCTGCTGTCGTCGATTCCCGGAGCCGCCATCACCTCGGTTCGCTTCGATGATGCGCTGCACGAATTCGACACGCTCCCCGGAGCCATCGAAGACGTCACCGACATCATCCTCAACCTGAAAGACGGGGTGGTCACGTCGGACTCCGACGAGCCCGTCACACTTCGCCTCGACGCCCGTGGCGCCGGAGACATCACCGCTGGTGACATCTCCTGCCCCTCGGAGGTCGAGATTCTCACCCCCGACACCCACCTCGCCAAGCTCGACTCCAAGGGTCGTCTGGCGATCGACCTCGTGGTCGAGCGGGGCCGGGGCTGGCGCAACTCGAAGCTGGCCGCAGCCGGTGGAACCATCGGGGTCATCCCGATCGATGCCATCTTCACCCCCGTCCGCCGAGTGTCAGTCACCGTTGAGCCCGTCCGGGTCGAGATGAGCACCGATTTCGATCGTGTGATTCTTGACATCGAAACCGACGGTGCGATCACGCCTCGTGACGCTTTGGCCTCGGCCGGCGCCACGCTGCGTTCACTGATTCAGCTCGTCGAAGAGATGAGCGACGAGCCCGAGGGTCTCACCCTCGGTGAGGCGCCCGCTGCGGCGTCCGGCTCGCCCGACCTCGACCTCCCAATCGAAGACCTCGATCTTTCCGAGCGTCCTCGTAACTGCCTCAAGCGGGCACAGGTCAACACGGTTGGCGAACTGTTGCTGAAGACCGAAGACGATCTCCTTGCCATCACGAACTTCGGACAGAAGTCGCTTGATGAGGTCATCGTGAAGCTTGACGAGCGTGGCCTTTCGCTGCGCGGCTCCAGGAGCTGATTCAAAATGCAAGGACGTCCCAGAAAGGCCACCCGCTTCGGCGGTTCGGCCCAACACCAGAAGTTGATGATGGCCAACCTCATCGCCTCGCTCGTCGCGGCCGAGGGCATCGTCACCACCGAGGCCAAGGCGAAGGCCGTCCGGCCGATCGCGGAAAAAGTCATCACCAAGGCGAAGAAGGGCGGATTGCACAATTACCGCCAGGTTCTCTCCTACCTCGGTGATGTCGAGATGACCACGAAGCTCTTCGACGAGGTCGGTCCGCGTTATGCCGAACGTCCGGGTGGTTACACCCGCATCCTGAAGATGGGTCCCCGCCAGGGCGACAACGCTCCAATGGCCAAGATCGAACTGGTCTAGGTCTTCGTCTCCTGCAGTTCACTCGTTGAACAACCCTCGATAGAACATGCTGGAGCAGTCACTGTTTGACGAACCGAGCGGGCCTACGGGTCCGCTCGTTCGCGTCCGTCTGACCATCGCATACGACGGCACGGACTTTCGTGGTCTGGCCCCCAACGCGGGTGTTCGCACGGTGGTCGGCGAGTTGGTCCGGGTCCTCACGCCGTATCTGGGCGTTGCTCCAGAACTCGTGATGTCGGGCCGCACCGATGCCGGGGTACACGCCCGAATGCAAGTGCTGAGCTTCGATGCTCCTGCGGCCAAAGCGTCCGATCTCGATTCGCTGAGCCGGATGATCAACAGTCGGCTCGGCCCTGAAGTGGTCGCCACCGATGTCTCGGTCGTCTCTCCCGATTTCAGCGCTCGATTCGATGCCACCGGCCGGCGCTACCGCTATCGAGTGGTCAACCGACCCCAGCCCGACCCCTTCAGCGCCCGCTATGCCTGGTGGGTAGCAGAGCCCCTGAACACGGCGGTGATGCAACTGGCCTGCGATCCGCTGCTCGGCGAGCACGATTTCTCGTCGTTCTGTCGTCGTCCCAAAGGGGCGGTCGATGACGAACCATTGTCGTTGGTTCGCCGGATCACCGATGCTCGCTGGACCGATCTCGGCGACGGCGAGTTGCTGTTCGAAATTGCCGGCTCGGCGTTTTGCCACCAGATGGTCCGAAGCATCGTCGGTTTCCATGTGGCCGTCGGTCGAGGCAAACGGACGGCGGGCGAGATACGAGCCGTCTTGGCCGCCCGCGATCGGCAGGCGGCCGAACAGCCCGCTCCACCCCACGGTCTGACCCTTTGGCTCGTCGACTATTGACCATCGCCGGTCGTTGCCGACGATCGAGCTGAATCGACGGTCATTGGGCTGCCGCCATCGGCTCTCACGCGAGTGCGGCCTGTGCCGAGACTAAACGAGATGGCAGCGACAACCCCGATCGACGAATCGACCAGGCTGGGCGAGCTGTATGCCCTCGATCTGCTCGACAAGGAACCGGACGAGCAGTTCGACCTCATCTCGCGGTTGGCTCGCCGTGTCCTGAACGTACCGATCGCCCTCGTGACCCTCGTGGATGCCGAGCGACAGTGGTTTTGTTCGAATCAAGGATTCGAGCTGGCCGAAACACCTCGTCGGGACTCGTTCTGTGCCCACGCCATCATGAGCGGCGAGCCGGTGATGGTCGTCGAGGACACGGCTCGCGATCCGCGATTCGCTCGGAATCCCTTGGTCAACGGCGAATCGAGCCTGCGGTCCTATGCGGGCGCCCCGATTGCGTCGCCCGGCGGACTGCCGATCGGGACGCTGTGTGTCATGGGCCGCGAGCCTCGGAAATTCACTGCGGCCGAACTGCAGACGCTCCGTGAACTTGCTGATCTCGTCCAGCGAGAGATTCATCAGGTAGCGCTGGCGCTGACCGATCGACTCACTGGACTCGCCAACAAACGGGCGTTCCTCATCGCCGCCGAACACTTGCTGCCGCTGGCCCGCCGACGGGAGGAGCCGATGAGTGTGATCTGTGCTGACCTGACCGGGTTGAAGACCGTGAACGACGAGCTCGGCCATCGCGAGGGCGATGCCATGCTGCGGCGAGCGGCCAACCTCATTTCGACGAGTGTGCGCTCGTCCGACGTGGTGGCTCGGGTCGGCGGCCATGAGTTCGCCCTGCTGCTGTACAGCACCGACGAAACCTCGGCCCGGCTCGTCGTCGAGAAGATCGAGCGGGCGATCGCCGATGAAAACCTCTGGCGGGAGAGCACGGTGGCACTCTCGATCAGTCTTGGCATCGCTCGCGTCGACGGCAAGGAATCGGTCACGGAAGTGCTGGCCCGGGCTGACATCGAAATGCACGAGGCCAGGGTCCGGCAGCTGCTTCGTTAGGCCCGATCATCGCGATCAGCTCGGCCGGGATGGCCCTTCGGAAGAGCTCGAGGGGAGATCCATCACCGCAGGGTTGGATACTGCTAGGGCCGTCGTATCATTACCGGTCGGCTTTGAGCCGCCCCTTCTTCCTCGTTCCGAGTGATCGAGCTACCGAGCAGGATCTTGCAGTGAAGACATTCAGCCCAAAGAAATCCGAGATCGAGCGCGAATGGTTCGTCGTCGACGCCGAGGGTCTCACCCTCGGTCGTATGGCAACCGAGATCGCTCGCCTGCTGCGCGGGAAGCACAAGCCGACGTTTGCCCCGCACATGGACATGGGTGATCACGTCATCGTCGTGAACGCGAGCAAGATCGTGCTCACGTCCGACAAGGCTGATCGCAAGCTCGTGCATCATCACTCCGGTTATCCCGGTGGTCTGACCACCCGCACCTACAGCGAATCGCTCGACCGCAAGCCGGCCGACACGGTCCGCAAGTCGATCACCGGCATGTTGCCGAAGAATCGCCTCGGAGCCCAGATGGCCACCAAGCTCAAGGTCTATGCCGGTTCAGAACATCCCCATGGCGCACAAATGCCGAAACCCCTCGAGATTTCCGGCGCACGCCGTGAGGTGAAGAAATGACCGTCCTGCAAACCACCGGCCGCCGCAAGCAGGCCGTCGCCCGAGTTCGGATCCAAGATGGTTCGGGCAAGATCACGGCCAACGGTCGCGAGTTCGCCGATTACTTCCCGTCCTCGGTCCACCGTCAGCTCATCACCGAGCCGTTGCGGGTCACCGATCGCGAAGAGTCCTTCGACATCGACGTCACCCTTCATGGTGGCGGCCTTTCGGGCCAGGCCGGAGCGTTCCGCCTGGGCATCACCCGGGCCCTGGTCGAACTGGATCCCGAGGTGCGCGGCGCGGTGAAGGCCGAAGGCCTGCTCACCCGAGATCCTCGAAAGAAGGAATCCAAGAAGTACGGCCTCAAGAAGGCTCGTAAGGCTCCGCAGTACAGCAAGCGCTGATTTCGTCCACCGTGAGGCTTCCGCAGTTTGGAACCGACGGTGTTCGCGGCGTAGCAAACACAGATCTGACTCCCGACGTCGCGCTGGCTCTGGCCAGGGCGGCGTCGGAGGTTTTGGGTGGGGGCGCCCACAACCGAGTGGTGATCGGTCGTGACACGCGTCGATCGGGCCCCATGCTCGAGGCAGCACTCGTGGCGGGTTACACAGCCGGCGGTATCGACGTCGAGCTGATGGGTGTCGTTCCGACCCCTGCGGTGGCCTGGGCCTCCAAGGTCAATGATTGCCCTGGGGTCATGATCTCGGCCTCGCACAATCCGTTCGCCGACAACGGCATCAAGTTGTTCGCGGCAGGCGGAAGCAAGCTGTCCGATGGCGTCGAAGCCTCGATCCAGGCGTCATTTCATGACCTGCTCCGTGGCGTGAGTCCGGTTCGTGTTGCGCTGGGGGGCGACCTTGGCGTGATCACACCCGGCGGCGGCCTGGCCGGCTGGGCCCGCAGCATCGAAGAGTCTCTTGCCGGACGTTCACTCACGGGTCTTCGGGTGGTGCTCGATTGCGCCAACGGCTCGGCTCATCACGTCGGGCCCGACGTGTTCATGGCCCTGGGTGCCGATGTGGTCGTCATCGGGGCGAAGCCGGACGGCACGAACATCAACGATCGAGTCGGTTCCACCCATCCGGCTTCGCTGCAGGCGGCGGTCATCGCCGAGAAGGCCGACGTCGGACTCGCATTCGACGGCGATGCCGACCGACTGATCGCAGTCGATCACGCCGGGTCCATCGTCGACGGCGATCACATCCTGTCGATTCTCGCCACCGATTGGAAGGCCACAGGGCGACTCCACGAGGACACCGTGGTCGTCACGGTCATGAGCAACCTCGGTTTCAAGCTGGCAATGCGCGACGCCGGGATCCGAGTCGTGGAAACCCAGGTTGGCGATCGCTATGTGCTCGAAGCGCTCAACGCGGGATCCGGCGGTCGGGTGTTCTCGCTCGGAGGCGAACAGTCAGGCCATGTGATTTGTCGTGAGATTGCTTCGACTGGTGACGGAATACTCGCCGGTGTGCAGCTGCTCGACACGGTTCTGCGTTCGGGTCGTTCACTCCAGGCGTTGGCCTCCGACGCCATGACCACCTACCCACAGGTCCTGAAGAACGTTCGGCTTCCACACCAAGAGCCCGACATCGTCGACCTCCTGGCCGATGCCGTTTCCGAGGCCGAACAACAATTGGGGGAGCACGGCCGGGTGCTCGTTCGACCTTCGGGGACCGAGCCGCTGGTGCGAATCATGGTCGAACATCTCGACGCCGTCATTGCCGATCGCGTCTGCGACGAACTCGTCGCGCTCACCACCGCTCGAGTCGGAGCCAGAAAATGACGCGTTATCGGCTTGCTTGACAACCGTCCGTGACTCAGAGGCGTCTGCCTAATGGTCCGAGCACTCGTTGCCGATCACTACAATCTCGGGCCGAGGTCCGAAAGGGAGCTTTATGTGCGGCATCATCGCCATCGTCCGTCGTCGAACCATGCGGGAAGTTCCGGTAACAGCCGACCTTCTTCTACGAACCGCGTCGGCCGAGCAGTCCTTTCCGGCGCCCGACTCGCCTGATCTGGCCGAAAAGCTGCGAACGGTCGCCGCTCAGCTGGCAACGGTCGACCAGGAACTCCGGGGAGAGGCCGGTTTGGTGGCCATGCTCACCGATCGCGGCCTCACGTCAGGTCTGGAGGCCCTCGCGGCCGATTTGAACCGTGGTCTTGTCGCAATCGAAGCCCACCTCGATGCCGAGGGTGATCAGGTTCCCAACCTCGAAGCCGTCAATGCTGCGCTCATCGACGCCAAGGATGCGGTGTGGGCCATCGAACGGGATCGGCTGCGAACTGCCGTCGAGGTCGCCGGACTCCTCGGATCCGATGGGTCGGGAGCCGCCGTCGCCGCATTTCTCAGCATCCAGCAAGCGCTGAGTGCGCTCGACCGTCTCGAAGTTCGAGGCCGCGACAGTGCCGGCGTGCACATCCTCGTGCGTGATCATGGTCTGGACCTCGACGACACTTCCGTGAGCCGACTCATCGCCGAACGCAAAGCCGACCCACTCTTCACCGACCGCGCCGTGCGCACCCCCGACGGCCACCTGAGCTTCGTCTACAAAGCCGCCGCAGAGATCGGCGAACTCGGTGACAACACCGCCCACATGCGTGCCGCCATCACCGCTGACGAACTCCTGCATCGCGCGTTGAGGAACGAAACCGCTCAGGCCACCGTGCTCGGCCACACCCGCTGGGCTTCGGTCGGGATCATCAGCGAACCGAACGCGCACCCGGTCAACAGCGATGAGATGGAGCAGTCCGGAGCGCCGGGGCCCTATGTCACGGCCACGCTCAACGGCGACGTCGACAACTTTGCCGACCTCATCGCACTCGAAAAGCTCATGATCGCGGGCGAGATCACCACGGACGCCAAGGTGATCCCCACCTTGGTCAGTCGGGGCCTCGCTGCCGGCCACGGCCTCGATGAGGCGGTACGGCGAACCGTTGCCCAGTTCGAGGGGTCGGTGGCCATCGGTATCAGTACGAGCGAGGCCCCCGAAGACGTCCACGTTGCCCTGCGGGGCAGTGGCCAGGGCGTCTTCATCGGGCGGGCCGAAGACTGTTTCGTCATTGCCTCTGAGCCATACGGAGTGGTGGAAGATTCCAATCAATACATCCGCATGGATGGTGAAACGGCAGCCAATCCCGAAAACCCCACCGCCAGCCGGGGCCAGATCATCCGGGTGAGTGGTCGACTGGCCGGCGATCGAGCCGGCCTCCATCGATTCGCGTACGACGGCACCCCGCTCCCGATCAGCGATGCCGAGTGGAGCACGCCCGAGGTGACCACCCGAGACATCGATCGCGGCGACTTCGCTCACTACCTGTTCAAGGAGATCAACGAGGCCCCGCTCTCGTTCGCCAAGACCTTGCGGGGTCGACTGGTCGATGTCGACGATCAACTCGTCGTGAACCTACCGAGCGAGACGCTGTCCGACGCGGTGAGCGAGCGCATCGCATCCGGCGGCTTCCGTCGGGTGGAAGTCATCGGCCAGGGAACTGCAGCGGTGGGCGGCGAAGCGGTTGCCGCTTCATTCGAATGGGCGCTGGCCGGGTCCGGTGTCGTCGTCCGCTCGATCACCGCCACCGAACTCTCCGGTTTCCAGATCCGCGACGACATGAGCGACACGTTGATCGTGGCGATCAGTCAATCGGGAACCACAACCGACACGAATCGCACGGTTGACATCGCTCGCGATCGCGGGGCGGTGGTGCTCGCCATCGTGAACCGGAGAGGGAGCGATCTCGTCGACAAGGCCGACGGTGTTCTCTACACCTCTGACGGCCGAGACGTCGAGATGAGCGTGGCTTCGACCAAAGCGTTCTATGCACAGATCGCGGCCGGGTTCCTTCTGGCTCAAGGTGTGTCGATGCTGATGCCCGGTGTCGATCCGATGCCCGAGGAACGCCAGGCACTGCTGCGGGCCCTTCGGGATCTCCCGACGGCAATGCGGACCACGATCGACAAGCGGGAGACCATCGGCTTGGCCGCGGCTCGGCACGCTCCGAGTCGCCGCTATTGGGCCATGGTGGGCAATGGTCTGAACTTCATCGCGGCCCGAGAGATTCGTATCAAGCTGTCTGAGCTCTGTTACAAGTCGATCGCCTGCGACATCACCGAAGACAAGAAACACATCGATCTCTCGTCCGAGCCCATGATCCTCATTTGCGCCGCTGGCCTCGTCGGATCGACCGCAGATGATGTTGCGAAGGAAGTTGCGATCTTCCGGGCGCACAACTCGGCGCCGATCGTGATCGCCACGGAAGGTGAAAACCGCTTTTCTGCCGCTCTCGAGGTGATCACCGTTCCCGAAACTCATCCTCGCCTGGCCTTCGTACTCTCCACCGTGGTGGGGCATCTGTTCGGATACGAGGCGGCACTTGCCATCGATGCCTCGGCTCGACCGATGCGGCTGACCCGCGGAACGATCGAGCGGTTCGTCGGCGCCACGGGCGACGACTGGTTCCGAAGCTTCAGCCGCGAGGTCGAGCCGCATGCCCACAAGTTCTTCGAGGTTCTCCGTTCGGGTGGTTACAACGGTCACCTCGAAGCCTCCACGGCGGCCAAGTTGGCCTCGCTCTACCGGTTCGCAACCGGTGCCGCTCGCTTCGAGAGTTATCAGATCGAGTTCGGCAAGGTCGGTACTCCCGGGTTGATCGTCGAGGATCTGGCGGCCGCGCTCACCGACGCAATCGAAGAATTGACACGCCCGGTCGACGCGATCAAACACCAGGCCAAGACCGTCACCGTCGGAATCTCCCGGGCTGACGAGAGCCTGCTCCAGTCGCCGCTGATCCAGGATCTCCTGGCCACAGGTTGCCCCCGAGATCGGCTCAGCTACCGGACGCTCCGAACCCTGGCCGCAATCGCTCCTGTGGTCGCCGAAACGGTGGGATACACCCGCTATCGAATCGAAGGGGATCCGCTCGACGGGGCGCAGATCTTTGTGTCGGATCGCGGTGGTATCGCCGCTGGCATCACCTCTCGGGTCGACAAAGATCCGACGCTTCGGGGTAACAAGCACCGGGTCGCCGTCGAGCGTTCACCGATCGTCACGGTCGGGTCCGACGGACGGGTGGTGCTGCTCGTTCCCGAAGTCAAAGATGGTGAGACCACCGGCGTCACGTTGTGCCACATTCGCTTGGTCGAAGACGTTGGAGCGGCAACCGCTCGCACCGTCCTGCAGGGCTATCGCGACCGTTATCGCCAACTCGTCGATGTCGTCACCGAGCACCAACCCTCCTTCCGGGAAGATCTTCTGGCCGACGTTTCCACCGTTGATCTCCTCACCGCGCCGATCTCCGACGTGGCCGCCCGTTGGACTCGAAACCAGAGCTGAGTGCCACCCGCCGACTCCTTTCCTGACGTACCTCCCCTTGCGGGGAGGCGCGTGATATCGATCGGGGTTGATGTGGTCGACATCGCCCGGATGGCCACCATCGTTGGACGGCAACCTCGGTTCGTCGACCGGGTGTTCACCGCTGGTGAGCGGGAGTACTGCGAGCGGGCCGCCGATCCGGCCGAACGGTTTGCCGCCCGCTTCGGGGCCAAAGAAGCAGGCCTCAAAGCGCTGGGGGTCGGCCTCGGAGGTGCTGACTTCGTCGATCTCTCCGTGGGTAAGAAGGAAAGCGGCGAACCGATTCTGCTCGTCTCTGGTCGAGCCGAACGGCGGGCCTCCGAACTGGGCATCACATCCTGGCTCCTCACGCTTTCGCACAGCGACACAGTTGCGTGCGCCATCGTGGTCGGACTGGCCGAGTGACCGACAACGAACTCGTTCCGGCCGGCGCGATGGCAACGGCGATCGACGCCCTCTGGGCCACGTTCGGCGACCGCTCCAGCTTGATGCCCTATCTCGAGGCCGACGCCGTGATGGCGCGGGCCAGAACCGGCGAGCTGAAGGTGGCGATTCCACGTCTTGCGGAACTGGTCGTCACCGATGCTCTCGTCGGCGTCGAACCGACGGAATTGTTCGAGATGTTGTCATCGGCCGATTGGCAGAGCTGGCCGGCCGGCGAACGATCGGCGATCGGGCAGTTCGCCGATACCTGGTGGACCTTCACGAGAAGCGACGAAGACCCTCTGGTCGAAGCCGACACCGTGCTCGCCTGCCTGGCTCATCTCGACGTTCCGCTGGTTCGGTGGTTGGGACCCTGGCTGACCGACCTCGATGGTCCGGGCGCAGGGCACCTCGCGACGACCGTGATCGAACGGCTGACGGCCAAGGGCTGGGCCACACGGCCCGATGAACGTCTGCAGATATTGGCCTGGACCCGCACCGAGCCGGTGATCGTCGGACTCACGCTCATCGGTGGTGTTCACCTCGACGAGGGTCAGCTGGGTCAGGCCCTCGACCTCATGCTCTGAGTGCCGGGTGGCACCGGCTCTGGTGATGAGCATGAAGCCTCGTCCGTGTCACACTGTCCCGATGCCGAACGGCCCGACTCGCTCGTGGACCGAGATCGATCTCGGAGCAATTTCTCGAAACGCACGAACACTGCTGGCGACGGCGTCGGGAGCCGCGTTGTGTGCGGTGGTGAAGGCGAACGCCTACGGGCACGGTGAAATCGAAGCGGCCCAGGCCGCAATCGACGGAGGAGCTTCGATCCTCGCCGTGGCCCGGGTGGCCAGCGGCATCCGCCTTCGCACGGCCGGATTCACCGAGCCGATCTGGATTCTGTCCGAGCCGGCCGAGGAGGAGTTTGCCGCCGCCGCTCGCTGGCGGCTCGAACCCGCTGTCTATTCTCCGCCTGGCGTTCGGGCGGCCGCTGCCGCCGGCGGCAGTCTGACGGTTCACCTCAAGATCGACACGGGAATGCACCGGGTCGGGGCCAAACCTGACATGGCCGTCAGCCTGGCCGAGTCGATTCGGGATCACGAGTCGCTGTTGCTCGGGTCGGTTTGGACTCATTGTGCAATGGCCGACCAGCCGGATCACCCGTTCACCGACACCCAGCTCGATCGTTTCGAGGCCGCCGTGGCCTCGGTCGAAAAGGCCGGTCTGGAAGTTCCGCTCACTCATGCGGCCAACTCGGCGGCCACGATTGCCTTTCCTCGAGCTCGTCGAGACGTCGTTCGGTGCGGCATTGCGCTGTACGGGTTGTCGCCGAGCGCCGAACTCGTAGGACGAATCGATCTCGAGCCGGCGCTCCGGTGGGTGAGCCGAGTGGGTTTCGTCAAGCGGCTGGAACCCGGCGACCGAGTGAGCTATGGGCAGCGGACCGAAGTGTTGCGATCGTGTACTGCCGTCACCGTTCCGGTTGGTTATGCCGACGGATACCGCCGGGCCTTGTGGCAGCAGCCCGGGATCGTGCTGGTCGGGGGCAAGCCGAGGAACATTCTCGGTGTGGTGACCATGGATCAACTGGTCGTCGATTGCGGTGATGATGAGGTGAGCGTCGGCGACGAAGTCGTCCTGCTCGGACAGCAGGGGTCGGCGTCGACCACCGCCGACGATCTCGCCACCGCCCTCGACACGATCAACTACGAGATCGTCTGCGGAATCACCGAGCGGGTCGGCCGAAAGTTCACGCCGGACCGACAAAACATCGTCAGCATTCAGCCAGCGGTTGCCGGTCAGGTCGGCTCGTGAATTGGTTGGGTCTGGCGGCCGGGCTCGTCATCGGAGCCGGGGCGGAACGAGTGGCCACTCGAGGTCTGCGTTCGGATACGGATTCGCCGAGCCGGCTCGAACCGGCTCCGGGGACCAGACACCACATCGAAACTCCTGATGGTGGGGTCCTCCATGTCACCGAATACGGCAGCGGCCCACCCTTGGTGCTCCTTCACGGGGTCACGCTTCGGGCTGACATCTGGCATCACCAGCATGTACTCGCTGAGAACGCGCGGGTGATTGCGGTCGACCTGCTGGGACACGGCGATTCCAGCCCCGGTCGTCATGGGCCAACCATCGGCGCCGGGGCGCGTGCGATTGTGGCGCTTCTGGAATATCTCGACCTCACCGATGTGGTGATTGCGGGCCACTCGATGGGTGGCATGGTGCTCGGTCGCTTCATCGTCGACCACCCCGAGGTGCTCGACGAACGAGTCATCGGCGTCGGGTTCATTTCCACGGCGGGCCGAAACCCGGGGGGCAAATCGACGAAGTTGCTCAAGCCGGTGGCCGGTCAACTCCATCGAATCGCGGTGCGGTACCCGAGACTCGCTCGGCGGTTGGCTGATGTACCACCCAACGATCTGGGCCAGATTCTCGTGCGATCGACGTTCGGAAGTGAACCGGATCTGGCCGATATTCGCGAAGCGGTGGAAGCGTTCGAAGCCATCAGTATCGAGAATTTCCTCGCGATTGCGCCCTCTCTGCTCGATCACGATGTGCTCGATCGTTTGAGTTCGTGCACGCTGCCGGCAGCGATCATCGTCGGTAGTCGAGATCCGATGACACCACCGAAGGAGAGCCGTCTCCTGGCCAAGGCGCTTCCGAATTCAACGCTGGAGATCGTTCCTGATGCGGGTCATCAGCTCATGCTCGAACGACCGGACGAGGTGAACGCGATGCTCGGCGAGCTGTTGGCCCGGGCCGCGGTTCATCGTCGGCCTCCACCCGGAAATGGTCGTCGCCGAAAGGCCTCGAAGTGAGGCCATCAACGGATCCCCGGGCTCAACGACGGTGCCCTACGATCGTCGGATGACGAGCGATCATGATTCTGGCGAGCAGGTGGCTCACGAACCGCTGGTTCTCGACCTGGACGAACTCGCGAAGCGTCTGCACAACGGGCCCCTCCAAGCGTTCTTCGCCGCATTGATGGTGCTGGAGGCCGACGTCGATGGGCGCGATGCAAAGCTGAACCACGTTCTCGAAACGGGAGCCGACGAACTGCGGGCGATCATCAGCGAACTCCGGAGCCGAGCCGGCTGACAGGAGCGAAGCGGTCGGGCTGGATATGCACGACGGCAATCACGACAGCGCGTTGGCCACCGCCTCACCGAGAGCCGCCAGCCTGAACGGTTTGGGCAGGAAGGTCGAATTCGGGACGAGGGTCACCTCTGGCTCGGGGCTGCTCCCGGACATGAAGATCACTCGCAGGTCGGGGTTCCCTGTCAACATCGCGGAAACGACAACGGGTCCGGAGATACCCGGGAGCAGGACATCGCACAACACGAGATCGACTGGATCTACTCGGGCGTCGAACAGTGCCAGGCCCGTCTCACCGTCGGCCGCTTCGATCACCTGATGTCCCGAGTTCTCGAGGTAGCTCACGATCAAAGCGCGGATGGTCTCTGAATCTTCGATCACCAGGATGCTCGCCGTCAGCGGCTCGGTTGAACCTTCGGCCTCAGGCATCCGATCTCAGCCCGTCCCCACCAGAGCGCCTTGTTTTGAACTGCATCCGCAACTCCTCGGGTGGGCACGTGCCAACGTTGATGTCGCGAAGATATGCCACCGAAGCGGTGCCGCCAAGCGGCCGAGTTGATCGTGATCGGTGTCGACGGCCTCTGAATCGTCGAATGTTCGCGGTGCGGTAAGGTCGGCCACCATGTTGACCGACCTGCCCGGGATCGCTGTTGGTCATTGGACCGACGAGGCCGCTCGCACGGGATGCACGACGATTCTGCTGCCGCCGGAAACGGTGGCGTCGGGGGAGGTACGGGGCGGAGCACCAGCCACCCGGGAGTTTGCGCTCCTCGATCCAGCCCATCTCGTTCAGCATGTCGACGCCGTGGTTCTCTCCGGTGGTTCGGCATTCGGATTGGCTGCCGGACACGGCGTGATGCAGTTTCTCGAGGCCGAGGGTCGTGGCTTCCCTACGAAAGGCGGAAACGTCCCGATCGTGGTGGGAATGAGCCTCTATGACCTGACCGTGGGTGACGCCGCGGTACGACCGGGAGAGGTCGAAGGTCGAGCCTCGGCCCAGGAGTGTTCGACTGGACCGCACGCCGTGGGCGCTGTCGGCGCGGGAACGGGTGCAACGGTCGGTAAATGGGGCGGGCCGGACACCGTGGAACCTGGGGGACTCGGTACCGCAACCCGACGGGCGGGTGACCTGATTGTTTGCGCCCTGGTTGCAGTGAATGCGTTGGGCTGGATCGACGATGGCACGACGACCTCAGACCCCGGTGCCCGATGGTTTCCGCCCGACAGCGTTTCAGAACCGGAGTTCGGCGCTTCGAACACGACCATCGGAATCATCGTCACCAATGCCGTGGTCGACAAGGCGGGTTGTCACCTGCTGGCGCAGAGCGGACACGACGGTTTGGCCCGAGCACTTCATCCCGCCCACACCCTTGCCGATGGGGACGCACTTGTTGCTGCTGCTACCGGCACGGTCGAAGCCGACCTGTTTCGTGTGCGGGTGCTGGCGCAGCACGCCGTAACCGCTGCGATCAGGAGTCTCCGATGAACCCCAATTCTGAGGCACAACCGGCCTTTGCCGGCGACAAGAAGAAGGGCCAGTCGATTCTCGGTCCTGTGGAACGGACTTTCATCGACTGGGGTATTCCCAAGGTCCCCAAGCCGATCATGAGTCACCACCTCACCATGGTGACGCTGCTGTGGTCGACAGGAACCCTGTTCTTCGGGTGGCTCGCCTCCCGCAACCTGGTCTGGATGCACGGCATTTCTGTCATGGTCTTCGGTCAGTGGCTCACGGATTCATTCGATGGATCGCTCGGTAAGTATCGGAAACAAGGCTTGGTCAAATGGGGCTTCTTCATGGACCACATCCTCGATCTCGTCTTCGCCGGTTGCATTGTCATCGGCTACTCGTTTCTGGCCCCCGAAGGAATGGATCTCCTCTTCTACCTATTGCTCCTGGTGACCCTGGCGATGATGGCGACGTCGTTTCTCAGTTTCGCGGCGACGAACCAGTTCCAGATCGCCTATTACGGCATCGGACCGACGGAGATCCGCATCGGCTACATCGCACTGAATACGTTCGTGGTGTTCGCCGGCACGGAGATCTTCTGGTGGGGTGTGCCGCTCGTGCTCGCACTCAACGGCATCGCCCTGGCGATCCTGCTGACTCAGACGAGCAAGAATCTGTGGGCCATCGACAAAGCAGCCAACGTGGACGGTGCCTGACGTCCGGCGCAACATCGTGACCCCGCTAGTGGATTCGCGTCAGGACTCGGGACCGACGAGCCACTTCTCCATCCAGATGGAGTCGTCGGCCCGATATCCGAGGCGACCATAGAGACGTCGGGCTCCGTTGTTGGCGAGCTCGGTCTCGAGGAAGATCCGCCGGACCCCCCGCTGGCGACAGTCTTCGGTCGCCCGTTCCATCAGGGCTGAGCCGACGCCCTCACCCTTCGGCTCGACATACAGTTCGTCGATCACGGCCTCCATGCCTCCCGCCTCGATGCCATAGCCCCAGGTGAGAGCGAGGTAACCGACCACCGTTCCGTCTTCTCGGTCGGGATCCTGCACGGCCAGCCAGATTCGGCCCCACCGATCCGACGCAGTGAGCTCGACGACCGGAGGCCGGGCCAGGTGTTCGTGAAAGGGATGATCATCGGCTTCGCAGTACTGCGCAACCAGTTCCAGAATCCGATCGATGTCGCCCGGCTCGGCCAGGCGGATCGCGATGCCATTCGTCGGATTCGTCGTCATCCTTGGTCTATCGGCCCTTGAGTCACGTGATTGCAGTGTTGGCGCCACACAGAATGAGGCCGACTCGCCCGCCAGCGGGCACCGGCCAGCGCCCGCTGAGCAACGCCGCCAGCGGAGTTGCGGCCGATGGTTCGACCACGATCCGTAATTGGTCCCACAGCCGGTTCTTTGCTGCGGCGAGTTCTTCGTCGGTGACCAAAATGCTCGCGGCGTCGACGGAGGAAAGTGCTTCCCACGGCGCGTCCCCGATGCGGGTGGCTCCCAGTGCATCAGCGGCGAGACCGCTGACGTCGACATCAACTGGGAGGCCCGCCTCCCTGGCCTTCGCGTAGGCCGCCGTTCCTTCGGTTTCACACACGACGATCTGTGTCCTGGTGCCGAACCACGACGCCACGCCCCCGGCCAACCCACCGCCGCCGCAGGCAATGAAGATCGTGTCCAACCCGGGTGCCTGTTCGTCGAATTCGAGGCCGCAGGTGCCGGCGCCAGCCATCACGACCGGGTCGTCGTAGGCGTGAATCGATGTTGCTCCGGATTCGCTCTGGAAGGCTCGGCTGGCGTCGAGGGATTCGCCGTAGACATCGCCGACCTGATGCACGATCGCCCCGTAGGTGCGGAGTCGGGCGACCTTGGCGGGAGCGGAGATCGTGGGAACGAAGATGTTGGCGGTGAAGCCAGCCCGCTGTGCCGCCCAAGCCACGGCGACTCCGTGGTTTCCCCCGGACGCCGCGACCACTCCGGCCGCTCCTATCGGTTGGGTTGCCAAGAAATGAGCGGCCCCCCGTCCCTTGAATGTTCCGCTGTGCTGCAGCTGTTCGAGTTTGAGAGCCAACGATCCGTCGATCCCGAATTCTTCGCCCCCGAGATCGATGACGGGCGTGTGCCGAATGAGTCCGTCGATCGCGGCGGCCGCAGAGCGGATGTGTTCGGGCGTGACGGGCACACGGAGACCGTAGTGGCCGTAGCCTTGGCTCCCGTGCTCACCGCCTCAACGTCGAGCCCCGACCAGACCCGGGAACTTGCAGCCACCCTGTCGACCCACCTGGTGGTCGGGGATCTTCTGGTTCTCGCCGGTGACCTCGGCGCCGGCAAGACGTGCTTCGCCCAAGGAATCGGTCGAGGTCTCGGAGTCGACGACCGCATCACCAGCCCGACCTTCACGCTCGCGAATCGCTACGAGGGTCGGATCGAGCTCAACCACCTGGATGTCTACCGACTCGACGACCTCAGCGAGACGCTCGATCTCGATCTGCCCGAGTTGCTCGAATCGGGGGTCACGGTGATCGAGTGGGGTGAACAGATCGAGGCGGTTCTGCCCGCCGATCGCCTCGTCGTGCGACTGCTCCACGGCGATGGTCTCGACGGTGGCGACGACGATGACAGGATGATCCGGTTCGAGCCCAGCGGTTCGAGCTGGGAGGGGCGCCTCCCATCGATGCGCGAATCACTCGCACCATGGTTGGTCCAGGCATGACTGCGGTTCGAACTGAAGGCGAGGTCGTCCTCGCCATCACGTCCTCCACCGCGGTCGTCGGCGTGGCCATCGTCCGGGGAGACCTCGTGTTGTCGAACGCCCACGTCGTGACGGATCGTCGGCATGCCGAGGAACTGACCCCGATGATCCAGGTCGCCCTCGCCGAGGCAGGCTTGAACGTACGCGATGTCGACCGCATCGCGGTCGATATCGGTCCGGGGCGTTTCACCGGCCTCCGGGTCGGACTCACCACGGCCCGTGCTCTCGCCCTCGCCGTCGACAAGCCAGTGGTGGGGATCTCCAGCCTCGAGCTGCTGGCGGTCGATGCCTCCGATGCTGCCGGGCCTGTCTGTGCCGTGATCGACGCCCGCCGCAACGAAGTATTCCAGCAGCACTTCTGCGACGGACGTTCGATGGGGGAGGCGTTGGTCGGCCCAGCCGACGAGCTGGCCCGACTCGTCCGGGACGGAGACACCGTGGTGGGAGACGGCGCCGACCGTTACGCCGAGATCTATGCACCTCATGCGCACCTCCCTGATCGTTGCCCCTCGGCGGTCACCCTGGCTCGACTGGCACAACTCCGGCCTGCGGTGTCAGGCCCCGAGGTCGAGCCGCTGTACCTACGAGAGGCCGACGTGCAAATCAACATCAAGACTCGACACAACACATGAGAATGCGTTCCTTTCTGCTCGGTGATGTGCCGTCCGTGTCGATCATCGAGTCCACCGTCAGTTCCGAGCCGTGGTCGGAAACGTTGTTCGCCGGTGAGTTCGACATGTCGGTCTCGGCTCGCAACTGGTTGGTGGCCGAGACCGACGACTCCACGAGTGCCGACGACTCAGAGGTGGTGGCCTTCGGTGGGATGATGTTCGTCGCCGACGTCGGACATCTCATGAACGTGGCCGTTCGTCCCGATCACCAGCGTCGTGGGATCGCTCGAGATCTGTGCGCCGCGTTGTTCGAGGACGCAAAGCAGCGAGGAATGGCAGCGCTCACGCTGGAAGTGCGGGTGAGCAACGGCCCCGCCCGGGAGCTCTATCGACGTTTCGGGTTCCAGCCCGTCGGTTGCCGAAGCGGCTACTACACCAACGTCGACGGTTCGAAGGAGGACGGCCTGATTTTCTGGCTCCACGACCTCCAGACCGCCGACCTGGGACAGCCGGTGGAGAAGCAGCCAATAGACACGCGTTCGGTGGCCGAGCATTCGGTGGAAGAGCATTCGGTGGAAAAGCATTCGGTGGAAAGGCAGGGAGAGGCAACGCGATGAGCGAGGTTCTGTCGTCAGATCGTGTGGTCCTGGCCATCGAGACGAGTTGCGATGAGACTTCTGTCGCCATCGTTCGGGGCGGCACCGAGGTGTTGGCCAACGTCGTCTCGAGCCAGATCGAATTGCATGCCGTCTTCGGGGGTGTCGTTCCCGAGGTGGCGAGTCGGGCTCACCTCGAGATGCTCGAGATCGTCGTCACCCAGGCGCTCGTGCAGGCGAAGATGACCGGTGGCGACATCGACGCCGTAGCCGCCACGCACGGTCCCGGCTTGGTGGGCGCGCTACTCGTCGGCGTGAGCGCGGCCAAAGCATTGGCGCTCGCCTGGGACGTTCCGTATGTCGGCGTGAATCACATGGAAGGTCACCTGTTTGCCACCTTCCTCGAGCGGCCCGACCTCGAACCGCCGTTGATCGTGCTCCTGGTTTCCGGTGGACACACCATGATCGTGCATCTGAGAGAGCTCGGCCGATACCGCATCCTCGGGTCCACGATCGACGATGCCGCCGGCGAGGCATTCGACAAGGTTGCTCGCTACCTCGGGCTCGGGTATCCGGGTGGCCCGGTTGTCGATGAGCTGGCCCGTGAAGGCAATCGGGACGCCATTCGATTCCCCCGCGGCTTGTTGGACGATGGACTCGACTTCTCGTTCAGCGGAATGAAGACCTCCGTCGTGAACTACGTCCGCAAGCATCGGGACGCCGACAATGCCGATCTCTGTGCAGGATTTCAAGAGGCGGTCGTCGATGTGCTCGTCACGAAGACGATGCGAGCGGCGGAGTACGTCGACGCCAAGGGGGTCTGCCTTGGAGGTGGTGTGGCCGCCAACTCGAGGTTGCGGCAGCGGTTTGCCGAAGAAGCAGCCTCACGTGGGTTGGATTGCCTGGTGCCAGCTCGGGAGTACTGCACCGACAACGCGGCCATGATCGCCGCCGTCGGTCATTGGCGGCTCGATGTCGACGGCCCGACGGGACTCGACGACGGGGCCCGACCGAACCTCAGGCTCGTCTGACCAGCAGTTCTGCGCGCCGGCCTCGTCACTGCTGGCGCACTGGCGCTGCGTTGGGTTCGTGTCCCGTGATCCCAATGACTCGAAAATCTCCGATACTCGGAACTTCGAGGTTCGCGATTACGTTGCTGCACAATGCTTGCCATGCTCTCCTCCAGGGTCGGTCTGTTCGCAGCCGAAAGTTCGTCTTCCCGAGACAATTTCATCGATCTCGACGTCACTCCCGCATGGTGGATCGGACTCGCGATCGCCATCGCCGTGATGCTCTCGGTCGACTTGTATCGCCATCGCGACGACCACGAGCCCACCGCTCGGGAAGCGGCCCTCGAAACTGCGGGCTGGATCTCGGTCGGTCTGAGCTTCTCCGTCGTCATGTACTTCGGATTCGGTGACAACGGCGGTGCTGCCTTCGGCGAGTACATCTCGGGGTATCTGATCGAGAAATCGCTGAGCATCGACAACGTCTTCGTCTGGGCCATCTTGTTCTCGTCGATGAAGATCCCGCTGAAGTATCAGCACCGAGTGCTCTTCTGGGGCATCTTCGGAGCGCTGGTGCTTCGCCTGGTGTTCATTCTCATCGGGGCCACTCTCATCAGCCGCTTCTCCTGGCTACTGGTCGTGTTCGGGGCGTTCCTGATCTACACCGGGTTCAAGATCATTCGGCACCGTGAAGACGAGGGTGAAAACACCTCCACCGCCGGTCTCGGGTTGTTGAAGCGGATCATGCCGGTCACCGAAGAACTCGACGGCCACAACTTCTTCACCGTTCACAACGCCAAAAGGGCGGCCACACCGCTGTTCGCGGCCCTGGTCGTGATCGAATTCACCGACGTGATCTTCGCCCTCGACTCGGTTCCGGCCGTTCTTGCCGTGTCGAACGAGCCGTTCATCGTCTTCTCGTCGAATGCCTTCGCCATCCTCGGACTCCGGGCCATGTACTTTCTGCTGGCCAACGCTCGCCAGAGATTCCACTACCTGTCCCATGGTCTGGGCGCGATCCTGATCTTCGTCGGAGTCAAGATGGCAGCCAGCGAGTGGTATCACGTCGACACCTACCTGAGTCTCGGCGTGATCGTCGTGACCCTCCTCCTCGCCGTGATCTTCAGCGAGCGGAAGGCCCGCCAACTCGGGCTCAGCGGGCGCGAACTGAGTGAGCAGCACCAACACGACTGACCCTCATGGGCCACTTCCGCCGAGGCGTCACCTCTGCTCGGAGCGCAGCGGCAGAAAACAAGGGACATCGATGGTTGGCCTCGGCGTCCCTCGGGCTTAGCATTAGCACTCGTCCATTGAGAGTGCTAACGCCCCAGGAGGGCCACCTGCATGAACCTGCAACCACTTGAGGATCGGATTGTTGTCCGTCCCAAAGATGCCGAATCCACCACAGCCAGCGGCTTGGTGATCCCCGATACCGCCAAAGAGAAGCCCCAACAGGGTGAGGTCCTCGCCATCGGCGCTGGTCGTCGCTCCGAGACCGGTGACCTCATTCCGATGGATGTCGCCGTTGGCGACCTCGTCGTCTACTCCAAGTACGGCGGCACGGAAATCGCCGATGGCGGAGAAGACCTGCTCATCCTCAATGCTCGCGACGTGCTCGCGATCGTGAAGTAGGAGATCCAAATATGTCCAAAATCCTGAAATTCGACGAGGACGCCCGCCGCGCCCTCGAATCCGGTGTGAACCAGCTCGCCGACGCGGTCAAGGTCACACTCGGCCCGAAGGGTCGTAACGTCGTCCTCGACAAGAAGTTCGGCGCTCCGACGATCACCAATGATGGTGTGTCGATCGCCCGTGAAATCGAACTCGAAGACCCGTTCGAGAACATGGGAGCCCAGCTCGTCAAAGAGGTCGCAACCAAGACCAACGACGTCGCAGGTGACGGAACCACCACGGCCACCGTGCTGGCCCAAGCCCTCATCAAAGAAGGCCTCCGCAACGTCGCCGCCGGTGCAAACCCGATGGGCCTCAAGCGTGGAATCGAAGCAGCTGTCGCCGCTGCCGTCGACGCCATCGCCGGCATCTCCAAGGAGATCGACGAAAAGGAAGAGATCGCACAGGTCGCTTCCATCTCCGCAGCTGATGACAGCGTCGGCAAGGTTCTCGCCAACGCCATCGACAAGGTCGGAAAAGACGGCGTCGTCACGATCGAAGAGTCGAACACCTTCGGAATCGAACTCGAATTCACCGAAGGCATGCAGTTCGACAAGGGCTACATCAGCCCGTACTTCGTCACCGACCCAGAGCGTCAAGAGGTCGTCCTCGAGGATCCGTACATCCTCTTCAACCAGGGCAAGATCTCGTCGGTGCAGGAACTCCTGCCCGTGCTCGAGAAGGTGAGCCAGTCCGGCAAGCCGCTCGTGATCATCGCCGAAGACGTCGACGGTGAAGCACTCGCAACCCTCGTCGTCAACAAGATTCGTGGCATCTTCGCCTCGGTCTCGGTGAAGGCCCCCGGGTTCGGTGAACGCCGCAAGGCCATGATGCAAGACATGGCCATCCTCACCGGTGGTCAGGTCATCGCCGAAGAGGTCGGTCTCAAGCTCGACGGCGTCACGCTCGACATGCTCGGCACCGCCCGCAAGGTCACGATCACCAAGGACAACACCACCATCATCGAAGGCGCCGGCGACAAGGCCGACGTCGAAGGTCGTGTCAACCAGATCAAGGCCGAGATCGAGAACACCGATTCCGACTGGGATCGTGAGAAGCTCCAAGAGCGTCTTGCGAAGCTCGCAGGCGGAGTTGCCGTGGTCAAGGTCGGCGCCGCCACCGAGGTCGAGCTCAAGGAAAAGAAGCACCGCATCGAGGACGCCCTCTCGGCTACTCGTGCTGCGCTCGAAGAGGGAGTTGTCGCCGGTGGCGGCACCGCTCTTCTCCGTGCTCGTCCCGCCGTCGAGAAGGTCATGAAGAAGCTCAAGGGTGACGAGCAAACCGGCGCTCGCTCGGTTTGGCGTGCGCTTGAAGCACCAGCTCGTCTGATTGCTGACAACGCTGGTCTCGAAGGCGCCATCTGGGTCACGCGTGTGCAAGAAGCCGAAGGCAACATGGGCCTCAACGCCGCCACGGGCGAGATCGTCGATCTCCTCGCTGCCGGCGTGACCGACCCAGCCAAGGTCACTCGCGCTGCACTCCAGAATGCGGCATCCATTGCTGCACTCGTGCTCACCACCGAGGTCCTCATTGCTGACGCTCCCGAGCCGGCTGGCGGCGGCGGCGGCATGCCCGACATGGGCGGCATGGGCGGCATGGGCGGCATGATGTAATCACCTCCCGTTCGTCATTTGGATGGACGGGAATTGTGTGAATCAAGCGCTCGAATTGAATCAAGCGCTCGAATTGATGAGAGGCCGGGTCGTTCAGACCCGGCCTTTCACGTTCTCGGCTTCGAGTAGTTCACGCCCCGGTGGCCCGAGCCCGGAGTTCGATTTGGACCCGGAGCGCAATGCCGAGAAAGGCCAGCGCAGCGGCGGCCACACCGAGGATGGCCGCAGCTCCGTAGCCGACGAAGCCGAGAACTCGGTCGGATCGAATGGCCAGCACGGCGAAGAGGGCGGCGCTGAGCGATGTGAAACTGACCTGCACCAGCGTGACCACCCAGCGCAACGAACGAACGGCTCGCATGTGGGTGACCCACCCGACGGCGGCGAACAACCAGGCCGGCACGATGAGTGCCCCGACGCCCTGCCAATCCGCCGAATCGACAACGGCCAGTTCGGTCGCGGCGAATACCTCGGTGGCCATCAAGCCGCCCAGGCAGGACAATGCCGCCCATCGGCTCGGTGGACCCAGCTCGTCGAAGGTGCGGCGACCAGCGAAGCCGAGCAGGACCGCCGAGGCGAGATACGCGGTCTGGCCGAACCAGGCATTGGATTCGCCGGTGAGCGCAAGCGCGAAGAAGGCGAGGGCCAGCGCCACGACGAGCACGGTCGGGCGTGGGCGAGGTGGATGCGAGGAGGCCTTCGATGGAGCGGGGGTCATCGGGGGAAGGGTGCCACGGGAATGGAGGGAAAACGTCAGTCGGGAGTGAGCCCGAGTCGCGCTCCGTGTGGTGTTCGGCGGGGCACACCTGTTCGTTGTTCGAGGCCGCCGTCGGGGGTCCGTTGTACGTCGGTGTTCGAGCAGCCTCCCTCGAGCTCACTCTGATAGCTGACTCTGACGGCGTTCGGTTTGACCGTTCGGCCGTCGGCGAGTGTCGCCTCGAAGTTCGTCCAACGAACAATTGACAGGGGGGCGTCGCAGTCAGCGAAAACCTCACTCCATACCATTGGCGCACTCAAACTGTCGGCGTCGACCTGTAGATCACGAACCACCCGCTCGACCCCGGTGTCGAGATCGGTGATCGAGCCGCGCCACCGTCCGGGTTCGCTCGGGGCGATCCGGTATCGGTAGGCGGTGCCGGTGCGCCACGGGTAGTCCCGGGTGTTCGGATTGCCGAGCGCTGAAGGCAAACGGGACGGGCCCCCGGCGAGCTCACCATGCCGAACCGAATGATGGTGATAGCCACCCCAGTTCACCGCTCCTGACTTCGGGTGAGCAGGGTGATGTTGCAGCCCGAAATGGGCTGCTCCTCGGGGCTGCCCCTTGCGCTCGAAGCTCACCTGGAGCGCCCAGAAGAACAGGCGAGGGACCTTCGGTGGTGCCACGATTTCAATGGTGGCCTCAACCGTTTGCAGCGGGAGGGGTGGCACCTCCCATCGGAGGTGGAACGACGAAGCGCCGTTGCTCGAGGTCGGCGCTCCGTGGGTTCGTTTGGGGCTGGGCATGCCAGATCATCGCGCTTCACATGCGGGCGGTAGCCTCGCCGCCATGGAACGACTGCCCGCAAACCCTCCGAAGTTGCTCGAGTTCTGGATGGAGTGGGAGCGGGGAGACACCACTCCCGGCACGGTTTTGAAAAACCTCAAGAATGGCGGCATGAAGGAATTCCTCGAACTCGCCGCCTCCGCGACCGTCGCCGCCGCAGCAGCAGAAGCTGAGGGAGACGAGTCCTGATTTTTGCCCCGCCTTCTGGTCGGGGTGGTCCTCAGGTCATTCCGCGGCCGGCGAACGCCCGCCTGGGAGGCCCTCCTTCGTGGTCTGCGTTGGATCCGGCGCGCCGCCGTCCTTCGCTCGATGATCTGTTGGCCGTCATCGAACATGCCGACCCGCTGATGCCCGATCTGCAAACAGTGAATGGTCGCCCGCCATCGGCGGTTCTCGCGCCGCTCTACGTCGGCGACGATGGTCCGACGCTCATTCTCACGCGTCGTTCCTGGGGGATGCGCAGTCACACCGGCGAAGTGAGTTTTCCTGGGGGTAGGCATGAACCCTCCGACCCCGACCTCCGCACCACGGCGCTGCGGGAAACCGAGGAAGAGATCGGCCTGTCGCGTGCCCTTGTTCAGATCGTCGGGGAGTTGCCCCGACTCACCACCGTCTCGAGCCCAGCCGCCATTGTTCCTTATGTCGGCCTCCTCCAGTCGAAGCCGCATCTCACGCCGTCGCCGCTCGAGGTCGATGAAGTGCTCCACGTTTCGGTGTCGGAACTCCTGCGGCCCGAGATCTATCGAGAAGAGATCTGGACCCGTGATGGTGCGGCGATGGAGATCACCTTCTTCGAATTGGAGGGCGACACCCTCTGGGGTGCCACGGCCCGAATGCTGCGAAGCCTGTTCGAACGACTGGTGTGATTGCATTGTTGGATGCCGTTCTGGCTCACCCCGACTGTCTGCGGCAGATCTCGACGGCATTGGCGAAGCTTCATTTCGCTATCCACGAGTGCTCGATCGAAGTCCTGGCCCAGCCGATCAGGTACTGAGTGAAGCGCTACCGAAGCTGACTCCGAAGCGAACGCACCAGATGTCGACGAGGTCATAGACCGCAAGATCGATCTCCGCCGGGAGTTCGTAGTTCTGGTTTCCGATGTTGCCCTTCAGATCCCCGAGGTCGATGAAGTCGTCGGGATTTGACGACGAACGAAGGTAGACGTTGAGGTCGGGGCCGTTGTCGCTGACGAAGTTCTCGAACCGCAGGACTGCGACTCCCGAGCCATCGGTGATCACCGAGGCATCCCCGCTCGTCGGGTGGAGACCGTCGGCGAACACACCCGAAGCCAGCGCAATGACCCCAGCAACTGAATCGGTGGTTTCAACCTCGCCCGAGCCGCGATCGGCCGTGGCGGCCGGACCCGAACCATCGGCTGCGGGCGCGGTGGTCACGGCGAATGGACTGGCCTCGTCGACCACGTCGTCGAGGAAGAGGGTTTGCACTCCGAATACAGCGAAGGCGAGAAAGCCCACGATCGAGAGCCCTGCAATTGCGCCGATGATCAGGAGTGGCTTCTTCGGTTTTCCCATGACATCCCCAACCATCTGTCGGCTCCATCGAATCCGGTCGGTACCGATCGTTCTCCGCGTGTTCACATCCAGGTCTGAGCGCCCAGTGTTGCTCGGGTCCGTGAACATGCCCAGATCAGGAGCCACAATGCCGGGGTGAGGCATGTCTCCCGAGCACAAGCGCGCCGTATTGCCCTCTCGGCGCAGGGCTTCAATGACCTGCGGCCGACCGGTCGTGTTGACGTGCGTCATTTCCGCCGAGCCCTTTCGCGCATGACGATTCTCCAACTCGACTCGGTGAATGTGCTGTGTCGCTCTCATTTTCTTCCGATGTTTGCCCGTCTCGGCCCCTACGACACCGACCAGCTCGATCGGTGGATTTGGCGCTCGCGGGAGAACCACGAGTACTTGGCTCATGAGGCTTCGATCACGTCGGTCGAGCATCTCCGGCTTCTTCGGCATCGCATGACCGATGGTCGCTGGAGGTCAGCCCTTGCGCTCGAACGCGACCATCCCGGCTACATCGCCGCGATCCTGGCCGAAGTGGCGGCCGGGGGGCCGACTTCGGTGACGAGTCTGTCGGATGCAGGGGATCGCACGGGTCCCTGGTGGGGACTCTCGAAGGGAAAGCTGGGCCTCGAGACGTTGTACGTGTCCGGTCGACTCTCGATCCACGAGCGGACGAAGTCCTTTCTGACCGTGTATGACCTGCCGGAGCGGGTTGTGCCCAGCGTCGTGCGTGAGCTTCCCGATCTCGACGTGCACGAGGCGGAGCGCCGAATGTTGATGCTCGGGGCCAAGAGCCATGGAATCGGTACCGCAGCTGATCTCGCTGACTACTTCCGGCTCCGGATGCCGGTCGCTCGCCCTCGGTTGGCCGAGCTCGTCGAACGCGGTGAGCTGGAGGAGGTCGTGGTCGAGGGGTGGAAACAGCCGGCTTACCTGCATCCGGGGGCCCAGGTGCCGCGCAACGTGCGGGCTCGTGCTCTGCTCAGCCCGTTCGATCCCGTGGTCTGGTTTCGGGCCCGAGCCGAGCGATTGTTCGATTTCCGGTATCGGATCGAGATCTATGTGCCGGAGCCGAAGCGGGTTCACGGCTATTACGTGCTGCCCTTTCTTCTCGGTGATGACTTGGTCGCTCGAGTCGACCTCAAGGCCGATCGCCGGAGCGGCCGGCTCCTGGCGAAGGCATCGTTCCTCGAGCCGGGATCATCCCCCGACGCGGTTGCTCCCGAACTCGCGCTGACGCTCCACGAAATGGCTGCATGGCTGGGGCTCGACCGCGTCGAAATCGGCCAACGGGGCGATCTCAGTGGCGCGCTCCGGGAGGCAGCACCGTGACACGACAGGCGCCGCGCCCCGTCGCGGTGGTGGTTGCGGCGGCGATGGTCGCGTCGATCGGCTTGGCTTGGCTTCCGTGGATCGAAACCGGCGACACCCGGCGCAACAGCTACGAAATGTTCCGGTCAGCGCAGCGCCTCGGTCTCGAACAGCTCACCCCTATTCGGGTGCTCTGGTTCTTGATGCCCGTGATTGCCGGGGCGGCAATCCTGGCGGGACTCGTCGGGTTTCGGCGAGTGACCGGCTTGTTGTCGATCTTGGTCGGGCTGGTGGTGGGCCTGGTCGGGTTCATTGTTGCGCTTTCCGACGCCGCGGTGGCTGTGGCACCATCGTTGGCGGCGATGGTCGGAGTTGCGGCAATCGGGTCGGGAGGATTCCTCTTGCGGAACTCTCAAGGCCCCGTCCCCGTTTGACGATCATTTCCTGTCGTCAAGTTTTTGGCTCCCGGCGGGGGTCGGAGGGATGCAGCAATGTCGTTCGATGAACCCACCTTTTCCCAGATTCCACGAGATCGGAGTACCGATGGTGTCGGTTCGTTCGGCTCAGGAGTTCACGCGACACCGACGGGACCACCGGCAATGTCGGCCGGCTCGGACAGCCCGTTGCTGGGGGAGTCGGACGATTTCTACACCGGAAACCATGTTTCGTCTGTGGCCCAGAAGAGTCCTTCGATTGTCGGTCGCCTCGGCCTGATTGCTGCTGCGTTGGCCATTGCCGGAGGTGGCGCCTTCGCCGTCAAGACGGCATTGTCCGACCCGGCCGGGCCCGACAGCCCGGAAGAGGCGGTGAGCCAACTCTTCGAGGCCGTCGACAACGACGATCTCTTCGGTATCACCGATGTGCTGCTGCCAAGTGAACGAGAATCGTTGATCGAACCGTCCCTCGGTTTCCTGAAGCAGTTGCAACGACTCGAGTTGGTCGACACCGATCTGGATCCGGAGGCACAGAGCGAGTTCGACTTCACGGTGGCCGACCTGGAGGTCTCCACCACCGCCATCGGTGACGGCGTGGCACGAGCCCGAATCATCGGTGGCACGATTTCGGTCGAGGGAAACTCGGCCGATCTGCCAATCGGCGACGTCATCACCGACGAGCTGAACCAGGTCACCCCGACAGGATTGCTCTTCGAGCAGATCGTCGACTTCGGAGAAGATGATCTGTCGCTCGTGCTCGTCGAGGAGGACGGATCGTGGTACGTCAGTCTCTGGTACTCAGTGGCCGAGGCAGCCCGTGAAGAAGCCGGTAAGGCAGCCCCCGATTTCGGCAACGGACTGACCCCGATCGGTGCCGACAGTCCGGAGGGCGCCGTCGAGTCGCTCGTGGCTCGGATGGTCGATCTCGACGTCGAAGGGTCGATCGGCATGCTCGACCCGGCCGAGTTCCGCGCTCTCTACGACTACGCCCCGCTGTTTCTCGGCGACGCCCGCGACGGCGTCGAGGAGATCAGACAGCAGGCCGACGACTCGGGAGTCGCCTGGAGCCTCGATCGGCTCGATCTGTCGAGCTCCGATGGTTCGGGCCGAATGGTCGTGACCATCGACGGTGGCGCCGCGAGTGCGCAGTTCGACGGCGAGTCCTTTTCGATCGACGTGACCGACGGATGTATCACGGCACTCGGGCCCGATGTCGACGAGCAATTCTGCGAGGGTGACGCGATCGACCCGGAACTGGAAGATTTCGGACTCGATTTCTTCAGTGAGTTGTCCTTCGACGCCGGTGGCGTCACGGTGGTCGAGCGAGACGGGCGCTGGTTCGTGAGCGGTATGCCGACCATCATCGGTTTCTACACCGACCTGTTGGCCGAAATGGAACCGTCTGACATCCAGAACTTCATCGACGGATGGAACTCCTTTGCTGCCGAGGGCTTGTTCGGATTTGCGAATGAATTCGGGATGGTCGACGAGGATGGCGACACCCTCGATTTCGAAGACGGGACGTTCGGCGGTGTCGATGACGGCGAGGAAATCGAAACCCTGCCCGAGATCCCGGTCCTGCAAGAGGATCTCGATCTGTTTCCTTCGGGCTCGGAGCCCTACGGAAACGATCCCGAGTGGTATTTCGGGTTCGAGAGTTCCCTTCGGCCGTTGGCCTACACGTCGTCGTTCGACGCCGATTTCAATTTTGTCGAGATCGCCCGGTTCCCCGAAGGAAGCCACGAAACGATCCTCGCCGATCTCGAGGCCGACGTGCGATACGAATCCGTCTCGATCCCGGGCCTCCCCGCTGAGGCCACAGCGTTCGAGTACCCCGACGTCGATGTGATGATCGTGATCGGCGACCTGGTGATCTCGTCCTGGACCGCCGACGATCTTGCTCCGCTGATTGCCCAGGTCCAGTACGTGGCTGGGTCGTAGAGTAAGCGCATGCCAACTCTCTCGTTCGACGGTGAAACCCACGACGAAATCGTTCAAAAGGTCCGCCGTTGGCTTGCTTCCGTCGACGGTGAACTGGCGGGCAATCTCGGCGTTGTCGATGTGGTCAATCAAACCGCAGAACTCACGAAGGACGCCCTCCGAGTGATCGCCCAGGGGGCGCCGGGTGGGATCGGTGAAAGTGACCTGATGAAGGGGTTGACCACGCTGGGCTACAAGGTCACCGACCAAACCCGGGAAACGGCGATCAACGCCCTCGATGCGATGGAAACAGCCACTGGTGGTTCGGTGGTCAAGAAGGTCACGGCCGCGGGAACGAAAGCCGTCTTCGAGATGAACTCGGCAATCGCCAAGCAGTTGCTGAAGTCGGTGATGAAGGACTGACATTCCACCGCCTCGGCACGAGTGGGTTCGGCAGAGCACTAGCCTGTCTTCTTTCCTCGGAGGGTGCAGGAGCGTGTCAGAAATGGAAATCGGGCTAGGAAAGTCTGCTCGCCAGGCATACGACCTGAGCCAACTCGCCCTGCTTCCGTCCAGGCGAACTCGTGAGCCCGAGTTGGTCGACTTGTCTTGGAAGATCGACGCCTATTCGTTCGATCTGCCCATCATGAGTTCGGCAATGGACAGTGTGACCGATCCCGCGACGGCGATCGCACTCGATGCCATGGGCGGTCTCGGCGTGCTCGACTTCGAGGGCGTCTGGACCCGGCACGAGGATCCGACGCCGGCTCTCGCCGACCTCGCCGAGATGAACGCGGCGCAGGCTGTTGCCCGCCTCCGAGAGCTCTATGCCGCTCCCGTCGACCACGATCTCGTGACTCAGCGAATCAAGGAGCTCCACACCGCCGGTGGTTATGCCGCCGGTTCGGTGTCTCCTCGCCGGGTGGCAGAGATGGCCGAGACGCTTCAAAAGGCCGAACTCGATCTTCTGGTGATCCAGGGCACCGTCATTTCGGCCGAGCATGTTTCGAAGGCTGCCTCACCCCTCAACCTGAAGCAGTTCGTCCGGGAACTCGAAACACCCGTGATCGTCGGTGGCTGTGCCAGCTACCAGGCTGCGCTGCACCTCATGCGCACCGGAGCCGCTGGTGTGTTGGTCGGAATCGACGGCGGGCGCACCTCCACCACCGGCTCGGTCACCGGTATCGGCACCGGTATGGCAACGGCCATCGCCGACGTTCGCGCCGCCCGGATGCGCCATCTCGACGAAACCGGCGTTTACGTCCAAGTGATCGCCGACGGGGGTCTGCGCAGCGGTGGAGACATCGCCAAGGCGATCGCCTGTGGCGCCGACTCAGTCATGCTCGGCTCGGCTCTCGCCGGAGCCACCGAGGCCCCCGGTCGTGGTTGGCATTGGGGTCGCTCGATAGCCCATCCCGAACTGCCGCAGGGACAGCTCGTTCCGATCGAGCCGGTCGGCACACTCCAAGAGATTCTCAACGGGCCGGCAACCGAGTCCGATGGGCGACTCAACCTCATGGGAGCGCTGCGCCAATCGATGGCCACACTCGGCTACGAGAAGCTCAAAGAACTCCAAAAAGCAGAATTGATGGTGGTGTCATGAGCGCTTCAGCCGTCGCCGGCGGCAAGAGTGCTGCGGCGCCCGACCAGGTCGTACTCGTCGTCGACTTCGGTGCGCAGTACGCACAGCTGATCGCCCGTCGGGTTCGCGAGCTGCGGGTTTACTCCGAGATCGTTCGTCACGACATCAGCGCGGCCGAAGTGGCCGAACGCAAGCCGGCGGCGATCATCCTGTCCGGCGGGCCGGCAAGCGTGCACGTTGAAGGCGCCCCTCGACTCGACGTCGGAATCTACGAACTCGGGATACCGATCCTGGGTATCTGTTACGGAGCCCAACTCATCCCACAACAGCTTGGTGGGTTGGTCAGCCGCAATGAACGCGGTGAGTACGGTCGCACCACCGTCAACCGGATTCCGGGCGTGGCGTCGTCGTTGCTCCACGACGGGATCCCCGACGAGCAGACCGTTTGGATGAGTCACTTCGACGCCGTCACCGAGGTGCCAGACGGGTTCGTCGCAACGGCCTCGTCGCCGAACGCGCCGGTGGCCGCCTACGAGTCGGTCGAGCGCAAGATCTACGGCGTGCAGTACCACCCCGAGGTCGTGCATTCACCCCATGGCATGGCGGTACTCGAGCAGTTCCTGCTGCGGGAGGCCGGTTGCGAAGCGACGTGGACGATGGAGTCGGTCATCGATTCGTCGGTCGAGGCGATCCGGGCGCAGGTCGGCAGCAACAAGGTGATCTGTGCACTCAGCGGTGGTGTCGATTCGGCCGTGGCCGCGGCGATGGTTCACAAAGCTATTGGTGACCAGCTCACCTGTATCTATGTCGACACCGGTTTGATGAGGCTCAACGAGTCCGACCAGGTGGTCGAGACCTTCGAGAAGCATCAGGGCATCGAACTGATCCATGTCGACGCGGGCGACCAGTACTTCGCCAAGCTGGCCGGAGAAACCGAACCCGAGGCCAAACGAAAGATCATCGGCGAACTGTTCATCCGGATCTTCGAAGAATTCGCTCGTGGTCTCGATGACGCCCAGTTCCTCGTGCAGGGCACGCTCTACCCCGATGTGATCGAATCGGGAACGAAGGATGCTGCAAAGATCAAGAGCCATCACAACGTCGGTGGGCTCCCTGACGACCTGAAATTCGATCTTGTCGAACCCCTCCGCAATCTCTTCAAGGATGAGGTTCGTCGCGTCGGATCCGAACTCGGTCTGCCCGACGAGATCGTTCTCCGGCAGCCGTTTCCCGGCCCGGGGCTCGGTGTTCGGATCATCGGTGAGGTCACGGCCGAGAAGGTGGCGATTCTCCAGCACGCGGATGCCATCGTGAGGGAAGAAGTCAAGATGGCCGGACTCGAACGGGAGCTCTGGCAGGCCTTCGCCGTGCTCGCCGACATCCGTACCGTTGGGGTCATGGGCGACGAACGCACCTACGCCCACCCGATCTTCATTCGGGCCGTCACCTCGGATGACGCCATGACCGCCGACTGGGCTCGGCTGCCATACGACCTCCTCGAACGAATGAGCAATCGAATCATCAACGAGGTCGACGGTGTCAACCGCGTTGCCTACGACATCACCTCGAAGCCGCCGGGCACGATCGAGTGGGAATGAGCGAGCGGAAATGATCGGCTCGCCGGAGGACCGTCGGCTCGATCTGGTGGTTTTCGGCGCCACCAGTTTCGTCGGACAGATCCTCTGTTCCTACCTCGTCGAGCGACACGGAACCGATGGGCTCCTTCGGTGGGCCATCGCCGGCCGTAGTCCGGAGAAACTGCAACAGGTGGCCGACGCCACCGGAGCCCACGTCGAAGCGATTGTCGCCGATGCCACCGATGCAGCCGCCATGGCGGAGCTGGTGGAAAACACGAGGGCCGTGGTCTCGACCGTCGGCCCCTATGCCCTCTTTGGTTCCGAACTCGTCGCCGCTGCGGCTACCGCCGGAACCGACTACTGCGATCTCACGGGTGAACCCCAGTGGATGCAGCGGATGATCGACGCCCATCAGCAAACGGCTGTCGAGAGTGGGGCCCGTCTTGTCCACTCGTGTGGCTTCGATTCCATCCCCTCTGATCTCGGCGTGTGGTTCACCCAACATGAAGCCGAGCGGCGCTTCGGTACGCACTGCTCGAAGATCGCCATGCGGGTCAAGGAGATGAAGGGCGGCGTCAGCGGCGGCACCGTCGCCAGCCTGATGAATGTGATGGCCGAAGTCTCGAAGGACTCCTCGCTTCGGTCTGTGACGACGAATCCCTACGCCCTCGCCCCTGCAGGCGAGCGAGAAGGAATCCGTCAGCCCAACGTCACGATGCCGGTCCACGACGAAGCGTCCGGCGAATGGGTGGCCCCCTTCGTGATGGCGTCGATCAACACTCGCGTGGTTCACCGCAGTCATGCACTTCTCGGTCGGCCGTGGGGTGACGACTTCCTCTACGACGAAGCAATGATGATGGGCGACGGACCCATCGGTGCGGCGAAGGCAGCCGGGCTCGCGGCGGGCCTGGGCGGGTTCATGGGCGCAGCCGCAATCGGTCCGGTCCGATCACTCCTCAACAAATACGTGCTTCCGAAACCGGGCGATGGCCCTTCCGATGAAGCCCAAGCAGCCGGTTTCTTCGACCTTCGTTTCTTTGGCGAAACCGCGGCGGGCGACAACCTCGAGGTCCGTGTCACGGGTGACCGCGATCCGGGCTACGGCTCGACGGCCAAGATGCTGGGAGAGGCTGCGGTTGCACTTCTCGAACTCGATCCGGTCGAGGTCGGCGGGGGTTTCTTCACACCCTCCACTGCGTTCGGGGCCAAGCTGATCGAGCGGCTCGTCGAACATGCCGGCCTCACGTTCTCCCTGGTTGATTCAAATGACCGTTGATCGAAATGACCGTTGATCGAAGCGACCGTCGGCTGGAAGTCGCTCAGGCGAAGCTGAAGATCGCAACCCAAGCGGCAAGGACTGCGAATACGGCCGCCGCCCGAACCATCCGGAAGCGGTGTTTGGTCCGCCAATGGTCGGCCGCGACCAGCGCCAGGCGATCGGTCAGTCGTGCGATTCGGACTTCCCGAACGAGAAACGGCACCGTGAGGCCGACCGCAACCGCCAAGAGGCCGAGGAAATAGAACGAGACGGCGGTGAGCACGGCGGCCCAAGTGTTGGACAACGCCCACCGATTGGTTGCGCTCCCGACCGGCCAGCTCTGGTCCTCGGGGAGCCCCAGCGCTTCAGCCCGGTCCAGGCACTCTTCTGTCTGGTCGAACCAGCCGAGCCCAGCGAAACTGGCGGCAAGATTTCGCCAACCGGTTGCATCGTGGGAGTCGAATTCCACTGCCTTGCGGGCCAGGAGGTCGGCTGCTTCGTACTGATGGCGAGCAAGGGCAACGCCGGTCAGTGCGTGCATGGTTGCAACGCTGAGTTCGGGTTCGTCGTGTAGATCGGCGATTGCCTGGCGAGCGAGCTTGTGCGACCCGGCGTGAGTGGCGGCAACAGCCAGCAGTTGGTTCATCTCGAGGGTCAGCGCTAGGTCGGCTGGGGTGTTCGAGTGTTGATCTCGCACGATTCCAACCGCGGCAAGGGCTCGGCACGCTTCCTTCCAACGACGCTGATCGACGAGGAGGCGGGCCTCCGCCACGAGTGCGCTGCCCGGCGTCGCCCGCGGGCGACTCTGGATGTTGGTGAGGTTGGTGACCGGAAGCCCAGGGATTGTTCCGATCCGAGATTGAGTTGTGGTTGCGGTCACAGGTTCTCATCGGCAGGAAAAGACTGCGAATGAACGGGCATTTCTGCTCAATCGGGGTTCAGCCAAATTGCGGCGGGCTGGTGATTCCCGTAGCTGCCTGTGATTGTGATCGTGACCGTCAGACCTCGGTCGGTAGGGTGCCTTCGTGCCCGACCCTTCGCCGCTGCTCGACGGACTGAACCCAGCACAACTCGACGCGGTCACTCATTCCGGTGGGCCGCTTCTGGTCGTTGCCGGTGCCGGCTCGGGAAAAACCAGGGTTCTCACTCGCCGGGTTGCGTGGTTGATCGATCAGGGACACTCGCCATTCGAAATCCTTGCCATCACCTTCACGAACAAAGCGGCCACGGAAATGAAAGACCGTGTGCAGGCCGTCATCGGCCCGGTGGCGCAGAAGATGTGGGTCAGCACGTTCCACTCGGCTTGCGTTCGGATCCTGCGTCGCGAAGCCAAGGCACTCGACTATCCGTCAGGCTTCACCATCTATGACCAGGCTGATGCGCAACGGTTGATTGGTTACGTGGTTCGTGACCTCAACATCGACGCCAAACGGTTCCAGCCCCGCTCCATGCACCACCTGATCAGTTCGGCCAAAAACGATGGATTGAGCCCGGAGATGTTCCTCCAAGCGGCCGACACTCCGCCGGCAAAGAAGGCGGCCGAGGTCTACGTGGAATATCAACGGCGCCTCCAACAAGCCGGCGCCATGGACTTCGACGATCTGCTGCTGAACACCGTCCGCCTCTTCCGCTCCAACCCGGGGGTCCTCGATCACTACCGCCGCCGCTTCGGTCATGTGCTGGTCGACGAGTATCAAGACACCAACAGCGTGCAGAACGAGATTGTCGTTCAGCTCTCGAAAGAACATCGCCAGGTCACGGTGGTGGGTGATGCCGATCAGAGCGTCTACCGATTCCGGGGCGCCGACATCCGCAACATCATCCAGTTCGAAGAGGCATTTCCCGACTCAACGGTTGTGCTTCTCGAGCAGAACTACCGGAGTTCGCAAACCATCCTCGACGCGGCCAACGCCGTCATCACGAACAACTTCGGGCGAAAACCCAAAGACCTCTGGACCGATGCCGGACCCGGCGATCGCATCATCCGATACCACGCCGACGACGAGGTCGACGAGGCCCAATACGTTGCGGGAGAGTTGGCCCGGCTCCACGATCGGGGCGACCACCGTTGGGGCGACATGGCCGTCTTCTATCGCACGAACGCTCAGAGTCGGGTGCTCGAGGAATACCTGATGCGGGTCGGTATTCCCTACAAAGTCGTGGGTGGCACCCGGTTCTACGACCGCAAAGAAATCAAGGATGCGCTCGGTTACCTGAAGGCAATCGCCAACCCGGCCGACGAGGTGTCCGTCAAGCGGATTCTCAATTTTCCGAAGCGAGGCATCGGTGACACGTCGATGGCGAAGGTCGACTCGTTCGCCTCGGCCCACGGCTACACCTTCATACAGGCGCTCGAGCGAGCCGACGATGCCGGTGTTTCCGGCTCGGCCGTCAAAGGTATTGCGGCCTTCCTACTACTTCACCAGAGTTGGGTGCTCGATCTCGAGAAGGGTCCGTCGCATCTCCTGGAAGCCATACTGCGAGACACCGGCTACGTCGCCGAACTCGAAGATCAGCGTTCGGTCGAAGCCGAGGGCAGGATCGAGAACCTCCAGGAGCTCGTCGGCGTCGCACGACAATTCGAAACCGTCGACGAATTTCTCGAACAGGTGTCGCTCGTTGCCGACACCGACGACCTCAACGACGACGATTCCGCCGTCATTCTCATGACCTTGCACGGGGCGAAGGGCCTCGAGTTCCCGGTTGTCTTCATGCTCGGACTCGAAGACGGCATGTTTCCTCATCTTCGGGCTTTGACCGACCCCGAAGAACTCGAGGAGGAGCGCCGGCTCTGTTACGTCGGGATCACCCGAGCCGAGCAGCAGCTGTATCTCACTCATGCGTGGCAGCGATTGATCTTCGGGCAGAGCCAGTACAACCCGCCCAGTCGTTTCCTCGACGAAATCCCCGATGAGCTGATCGAAGAGGCCGAAGGCAGCCGGGGCAAGGGCCGGAAACTCTCGAGCACATTCGGATCCAGCGGCACCCACTCACGGTTCTCGAACTCGCGGGATCGCATCGTCGAGTCGGCAATGAAGCCTCGTGGCCCGCAGTCGTCGGGAGCCGAGGAGATCGGACTCAAGCTGGGCGATGGCGTCAGCCACGCCAAGTGGGGCGAGGGCGTCATCGTCGATGTCCGCGGATCCGGCGACAAGGCGGAAGCAACCATTCGATTCCCCTCGGTGGGCGAGAAGGTGCTTCTCCTGGCCTGGGCCCCGCTCGAAAAGATCTGACCTCCTTTGGAGCAAACCCGGCATCATGACCCGATGTCGCCAAAGTCCGAGTCGATCGAAGCGTGGATCCGCGAATTACCCAAGATCGAATTGCATCTGCATCTCGAAGGCTCGATGTCGGTGCAAACCGTGAAGACACTGATCGGCCGGCACGGTGCTGATCCGTCTGGGGTCTGGCCCGCCGGGTTGCCGGAGGCCTTCTCGTTCAAGGACTTTCCCGACTTCGGCCGCCAATTCCTGTTTGGTCTCTCACTGCTCCGTACTGGTGACGACCTGGCGATCGTCGTCGAAGATCTTGCGAACACGCTCGCCTCCCAAAACGTTCGTTACGCCGAGGTGACCACCACCGCCTTCAGCCACTTTCTCGACAAGCCGGCGTTCGACACAGGGGTGATGGAGTCGGGCATGAGCACTGTCGAGTATCGAGACGGACTCAACGAGGGCCGGCGGCGGGCAGCCCGCCGCGGCGTCGACCTCAACTGGATCGTCGACATACCCCGAGACCTCGAGATGCCGGACTCCAGCGTGACGATCGACTATCTCGAGGGCCCCGATACACCGGACGGGCTGATCGGTATCGGACTCGGAGGCTACGAGGTTGGTTTCCCGGCGGCTCCATACGCCGATCACTTCGCACGGGCCCTGGCGTTGGGGCTTCACTCCATTCCACACGCCGGCGAAACCGAAGGTGCCGACAGCGTGCGTTCGGCACTCGAAGACCTCGGAGCCGAACGAATCGGCCATGGCGTTCGCTGTCTCGAAGATCCCGAGGTCGTCGCGATGCTGATCGACCGCAACGTGATGCTCGAGGTCTGCCCAACGAGCAACGCATTGCTGGGTGTGGTCGACACGCTCGACGGGCATCCGCTGCCGGCGCTCAGAGAGGCGGGAGTTCGGGTTTGCCTGAACACCGACGACCCTGGTTGGTTCGCCACGGATCTCATTTCTGAACTCGTCATCGCATCCGACCTTCTCGGTATCGACCGGGCCGATCACGTGGCCATGCAACTCGACGCCGTGTCGGCCGCCTTCATGCCGCCGGAGCGGCGAGACGCCATCGAAGCCGAGATCCGGCAGTTCGTGGCCGCCACCCCACCGGGTGGGAGCTGAGCAGAGCGAGAACGGGACAGAGCGAGAACTAGTCGACCTTCGCCCAGGGGGGATGGATCCGTTCGGCGCCCGTGTCGAAGTAGCGGGTGTGGGTGACCCACGATTTCTCGGTGACTCGGTGTACCAAGTACCCGACGGGGTCGAGGATCAACGAGATCGGCGCCTCCGGGGCGAGATCCAGGTCGACGTGTTGCACGGTGGATGGCCCGACCATGGCGGGGATACCGGCGATGGTCGAATGAATCGGTCGGTGGTGGTGACCGCAGAGGATCCGTTCGACGGGGTGATCAGTGAGAACCTGCGTGAGTCGGTCGAGACCCTGGAACCCGGCTCGGTCCATCCAGTCGATCCCGGTGATGAACGGCGGGTGATGCATGGCCAGAACGCAGCGACCGGGTGCGTCAACGATCGTCTCCCGTAGCCAGGCGGCACGGGCCGCGTCCACGTCGGCGCCGGGAAGCCCGGGGACGGTGGAGTCGAGTCCGATGATGCGCAGTTCGTCGTGGTCGAACGCCCAGCTGGCATGGTCGGCGTCGGCCCAGGCCAAGTGGGGGAGCGCGGCTCGGATTCCCTCGCGACTGTCGTGGTTGCCGGGGACGGCCAGCACAGGAATCGAGATCGGGGCGAGAAGTTCGATCAGCTGCGCGAATTCCTCGGGTTGGCCGTTGTCGGTGAGGTCGCCCGTGATCAGCAGAAGATCAGGAGCGGGATCCTCTCGGCGAATCGCTGCGATGGCATGCCGGAATCGACCGTTGTTGTCGACGAGCAGATTGTTCCTGACATCGGGATCGATCACATGAGTGTCGGTGAGTTGAGCGATCAGCATGTGAGGTCGGCTAGCTCCCGTCGGGTGCGTTTTGGCGATCGGCTGCGTTCAGATCGACGGCCATGTTTCCATCGGCATCAATCGTGACCGGATAAGACGGTAGACCCTCTCCGTCCGGACCGAAGGTTTCATCGCTGCAGTTGTAGGCGAACAAGAGATCTGACGCTTGCCAGGTCACGAAACAATCCCGCGTGGCATCGATCGGGCGGACCGCGAAGGCCGTCCAACCCTGGTTGTCATCGGTGCCGAGATGCTGCAGGTAGATGTCTCGATCGCCGCCTGCAGGGTCGGAAAGCAGCAGCGGGCCGAACTTCTCGATGTCGCTCGACAACCGCTCGACATTGCCCGGCGCGAAGACCTCATCACCGATGTTGAGTTGCAGATCTCCTCGCTGGGCGAGATCGGTGGTGCGTAAGACCAAAAAGGTCATCGCCGCGATTCCGAGGATCGTGGCGACGATGAGGTAGATGATCTGGCGAGGTGGAGCGGAGGTCTTGCCGACAGGCATTGCACTCGTTTCTGGACTTGGGTGCGTCGGCCTCTAGTATCGCCCTGTTCATGAGCGGCTCAACCGTGAGTCGACACATGGCCATATCGCCCTTGTCACCATCGGCGCTCCCGAACACCGCGTTCTTCAACAACTGCCCCGGAGGCAATCAGGTGGATCTGCTCGAATATCAAGGCAAGCAATTCTTCGCGTCATACGGCATTCCTGTCTCCGATGGGGAGGCTTGCCAGGACGTCGACACGGCGGTGGCCGTTGCTGATCGAATCGGTTACCCCGTGGTGATCAAGGCCCAAGTCCACACCGGCGGCCGTGGCAAGGCCGGTGGCGTCAAGCTGGCGGCAAACGCAGACGAGGCCCGAGAGCACGCCTCGAACATCTTGGGCCTCGACATCAAGGGTCACATCGTCAAGACGATCTGGGTCGAAGTGGCCTCCGACATCGCCGAGGAGTACTACGCCAGCTTCACGCTCGATCGCTCGGCCAAGAAGTATCTCGGCATGCTCAGCGCCGAAGGTGGCGTCGAGATCGAGACCGTGGCCGAGACGAATCCCGACGCCATCGCAAAGATCCACGTCGATCCGGTCGAAGGGCTCTCCGAAGAGCAGTGTCGAGCCTGGGTCGAAGCGGCCAAGTTGAATCCGGCGGCCACCGATGGCGCAGTCGACATTCTGATGAAGCTCTTCACCGCCTACGTCGACGGCGACGCCGACCTCGTCGAGATCAACCCCCTCATTCTGAAGCCAACCGGTGAGGTGCATGCGCTCGACGCCAAGGTGAGTCTCGATGCCAACGCGCTGTACGAGCATCCCGACTATGCCGAATACGAGCTCACGCAACCGCGCGACGAGCGCGAGGAGGCGGCCCATCAAAAGGGTCTCCAGTACGTCGGGCTCGAAGGCACGGTCGGCGTGATCGCAAACGGTGCCGGGCTCGCCATGAGCACC
>JBBKXQ010000124.1:0-3375 GCA_037969565.1 Acidimicrobiales bacterium
GCTTCCACCAAGCCGTCCTGCAAACCTGACAGAGCCTCGCGAGTGGGTTCATCCAACGAACGGGCCGTGCGAGCGATCGCATCGAGATGCTCCCCGCCAATCAGTCCGTCAGCCAACGCTGAACCAAGCGACGGCATGGTGTCGACCACATCGGCTCGGGCCGCTTCCTTCCGTGCCGTGCCGGCCGACACGTCACCAACACCGAGCAACACCGCCCCAGCATCAGCCCCCGTGCCGGCGGCGGCCAGCTGGTTGGCCCGTTGCCCGATCCTCAACTTCACCGAAGCCAACACCCGCTCGGCTACCCGCATCTCGGCGGTGGCTGACCGCAATCCGTCCTCATCGAGGCCAGACAGGTCAACAGCCCGTAGGTCACTACTGAATCGTTGCAACAGGTCGGCGACACAAGACATTCGACGTACTTCCCCGAGCCAGCGTGTGGCCCGTCAGATCAAGCCATGAAACAAGGCCAGATCGGTTGAGTTAGGGGGAAGTCGGTACTTCGAGCGGACGAACTGTGAGACTTACATTAGCGAACACCAGTTCGATTATCCAGCAATATCTGCAAGGATTCTCGTGTGATGGAACGGTGGTGATCGCTTGTTCTGAACCCTACGCAGCGGGTGTGACATTCAAGCTTTCGAGCGTCGTGATCGGGCCGGCGCTCGCTACCTCTGTTCGAATTGAGCCCATGCGATCGTGGTCCGAAGGTCTTCCAGGAACTCCTGTTCCTGGGATGTGAGGCATCGGCAGTCAATCGCGTGCTGCAAAGCGCTGGCAGGGATGTCGCCCCCAACAGCATCCGGGTTGGATCCGCGTTCTACGAGTTCTTGTATCGAGTCGTCGACGACAGATCCGTCCGGCTGCACCACGGCGTAGGCGAGTACCACAGTGTCGAAGCACCACCGATCGTCCTCGAGTTGGAGGTTGACGGTGAGGTCTTTCCGAAGGCGGAGATCGGCGAGCGTGAAGCGCTTCCCACTTGATGAACCGGAGGCCCTTGGGATCAGTGAGAGACGGGCCACAGCAGCGCTGAGCAGGAAGCTGTCGAGCACCGGTCGTGCTTTCTGCAACTCGCTTGGTTCGTCGATGCCGAACGGGACAATGGCATCGGGTGATCCGACGCACCCTTCGGTCGCAAGGAGTGGAGTCGAACCTTCTCCGATGATCAGACCGTCAGTGAGCATTCGATCGGCGTCGTGAAGCCGCGAGCCGGCGACTGATCGGAGTGAGAACGTGCCTGTCAGGATCAGGATGAGCGCGGCTGCGAGTGAAACTGCTACCTGCCACGCTCGTGGCTGTTTCGACCGCATGGGGAAAGCTACCGGTCGAGCGTGGTCGACGCGCTGGGCAGACCGCTGCTGACCAACCCGATCACCAGCCCCAGCGTGAGGTGCCGGCATTGATGCCGCAATCGATTCTCACGCTCAGGGAAGGAACGGGTTGCTCTCGTCGTCAGCGGTGAGATGGGTCTGTCCCTCGGAGCAGGTCGGGAGGGCAGGACAGAAGCGGCACATTCCGCTGGGCGATCGGGTGGCCTCTCGACCGCCCAGGTCGAGTTCGACCATCTTCACAATGGCGTCGACGGTGCGTTTGGCGGTGGACCAGAGCATGTCTTCGGTAACCACTTCGCTGCGGGGCTCGCCCGCTTCGAGGTAGTAGTTCACCAAGAGTCGGGGCGGAGTGCCGAGCTTCAACGTGTCGAGGAGGGCGTAGAAGCGAAGATCATCGATGTGGCTCTTGTTGGGTCGTCCCGTCTTGAGGTCGATGAGTACTTTCCCCGCCTCGTTGCCCCGAGCCCGGCCGAGGCTGAGATCGATGACACCCTGCAGCGCGATTCGATCATCACAAAGCTGCGCCCTGGCCCGGGATTCCGCGACGGGTATCCATTGCCGCTTGAGCGGTGGGAAGGTCTCGATGAAGCTCACCACGAAATCGTTTACGGCCCCGACCAGTTCAGCCCGTTCGGCTTCGTCGAGCGCCCGAATGAACTCACCGAGGCTGCGTTCGTCCAGTTCGAGTCTTCCCATCGCGTCGTTGACGAGATCGAGGGGAGTGGCGTTGCCGCGCCGGGTGACGAGTATCTCGATGGCCTTGTGGGCGACGGTGCCACGAGCAGCAGGAACTGACCACTCGAACTCCTGAGCCTGATCGGCGACATAACGGGCTTCACATCCGTGGATGATGCCGAGCATCCGCTTGGACACGAAGAGGGGTGGATCCTCGACTGCGTCGGCCACCGGTGTCAGTGATTCGACGAGTTCATGACGCAAATGGTCACGAAGGTCATCGCGGAACGTGGGCCGATCGGTTGACCCCAACTCATCGAGGACCTGTTGTTGCGCAGGGTTGAGGCTCGGTGTTTCCGGAATCTGCGGAGTGGGTTCGGTGGCCATCAGCGTTCGGAGATCGCCGCCTCGACCAGCCATTCGAACAAGGGGCCGTGCCCTTCACCGGCCAGGCGCTCGGGGTGCCATTGAACGCCGATCATCCGCCCATTGTCGTGCTCGATCACCTCGACGATTCCGTCGGGGGCCCGGCCCGTGATCCGCAAGCCCTGACCGAGCCGGTCGACCGACTGGTGATGGATCGAGTTGACGAGGATCTCTGTGTTGTCGAAAAGCTTGGCCGCCAGCGAGCCGGGGCTGAGCGTGACTGAGTGTCGGTTGGACAGAAATGCGTCGGCGTCGGCTGTGGTGTCGCCGGACTCGTTGGGGGCGGGGTGATGACCGGTGTCGCTCCAAATGTGCTGGTGCAAGGTGCCCCCGAACGCGACGTTCATGATCTGGGGACCGCGACAGATGGCGAGGACGGGTAACGCCAAGTCAGCGGCGGCCCCGATGAATGCGATGTCGCTGGTGTCAGCAAGTGGATACGTGTCGGCTGATGCGGTGTTGCTCTGGCCATAGAACGATGGGTCGACGTCGGATCCACCGCTGATGATGAGGCCGTCGAAATGGTCCAACACGGATCGGGCATCACCCGTCGAGGAGACGTGGGGAACGATCACGGCGAGGCCCCCGGCCGTTTCGACGCTGGTGATGTATTCGGGATCGAGGGTGTAGAGATCGTTGGCGGGATGGACCCCGGTGGTGAGGGTGCGACGCCAAGGCGTGATCGCAATGAGGGGAGTCGGGCTCTGGGCCATCGCCGAAGTATGGCAGCGCGGTTGAGCGTCGAGAGGAATGTGACCGTTTTGTCCGGCGATTCCGACGGAGGAGGATCGCTCGGTGGAGGTGACGCGGATGCGGGTGAGCGTCGAGCGGCGTTGGGACAATTGTGATCGTTTTGTCTGGCGATTCCGACGGAGGAGGATCGCTCGGTGGAGGTGACCCGGATGCGGGTGAGCGACGAGCGGCAGCGAGACAAATGTGA
>JBBKXQ010000125.1:0-6350 GCA_037969565.1 Acidimicrobiales bacterium
CGCAGCCCAAGCCCTGGCCGGGATCGCGTCACGGTCAACGGATCCGGATGCCCGCACCGCCCGACCCCTGGTCGGGTTGCTGTTGGATCACCGAACCCACCATCACGGCCCCCACCCAGCAACGATCAGTGAGTTCTTCGACGGCAATCACGCACCGGGGTCAACAGTGGCCCGATTGTGTTGTGACGCTGATGTGCAACGACTCGTCGTCGGCACCGACGGGGTCCCCTTGGCGGTTGGGAGGCGATATCGGACCGCCACTGATGCCCAACGGCTCGCCCTCCGAGTCGTGTATTCGGGGTGTGGTTGGGATGGTTGTGATCGTCCGTTTGATTGGTGCCAGATCCATCACATCGTGGAATGGGAAGACGGCGGACCAACTGATCTGGACAATCTGATTCCGTTGTGTGGGCGTCATCATCATCTGGTTCACGAGGGCAGATGGAAGATCAAACTCGAAACCGATCGCACCCTGTGGGTCTGGCAACCCGACGGCACCCTCCATCACAGCACCAAACCCGACGGACCCCACACCCGAGCCCGGCAACACGCGAGAGCCAAACAGCACGAAGCCCACGGCCCACCCCCGAACCCGCCGAACTCATCGAACCCGCCAGGCGAGCCTCGACGAAAACCCGGCAACAACTGAACACCCCTGGCCCCGCCCAACCGGGCGGCGCCAGCACGCCCCAACTCCACCAAGCCGGCGGGCCGAGGAATATGCGTGGGACGGTCAGCCGTCGACAGCCGACACCCAGAACGAGCGGGAGCGAGCCACGCATCGGCCGTCGGAGCTGAAGGCAGCCGAGGCCGCTCCTCGTTTCCGCCCATCCCATGCTGGCGACGAGTCACCGTGCCACGCCACCAAGACGTACGTGTCGGTCGGATCGATTTTCTCGATCACCTCGACGGCGAATTGCACCGTGAACGCTCGACGAATCTCACCATCGCAACAGACGTACCAAGCCGCAGCACAATCGAGAGCAGCCCACAAACAGGCTGGATCGAACGCACCGTCGCCGTCGACGGCCCATGTTGGCACCCGCCAGTCGCAAGCAAACCGGCCGTCGTCGAGCGGCCCACCATGAACGTGCATCGAATCGGCAGCCAAGCCGCACGAGAAGCAGTTGGGCACGGGGTGCTGGTCGTCGGTGAGGGGAAACCGGGCCCGAGCCAGTACCGCTTCGTCGACGGAGACGGCCACGGTGGGGGCGAACTCGGGTTCCCATCGTTTGGCCGCGAGGACAACAGACGACGGGTCGAAGGAACCGTCGACGAGATGCCAGCCATCATCGACCTCGACCACCGAAAGGTCGGTGTCGAGCGGGATCGGCGACCGAAGAGCAACGGTCGCTGGGCCGCCGATGGCGGCGACGAACTTCGCCGCCGTCCAACCCCCTTGCCCCGCATCGGTCGGTCCTTGGAACCATCGCGGCACTCGGATGACTGCTGGCTCCGGGAACTCACCCATGCGTTTCGGCCTTCATCGGCGCGATCACCTGTTCGGCGAAGCGAAGGATTGGTTCGGTCGACTGGGGATGGCCGAAGTCCATCACGAAGTGGCTCACCCCCAACGCCCGCAATTGACTGAGCCGCTCGAATGCTTCATCAGACTCGGCGTCGGTCTCGGGCAGGGCGCGTTCGATCGTGACGGATTGGACGATGTCCGAGGGGTCACGTCCGGACCGCTCGGCAGATTCGTGAACGATCCCGAGTTTGCGGATGTACGCCTCGTCACTTCCCCCGTAGCCGTTCCACATGTCGGCGAGGCGGCCGACAAGGGGCAGCCCCACCTTCTCGCCGCCGGCCCCGATGCAGATGGGGGGCACCACGTCGGGAAGGGGCGGGGCGGAAGCGCCGTCGATCGAGAAGTAGGCACCGGTGAACGCTGGCTCGGCTTCGGTCCACATCAGCCGACAGATCTCGATCACTTCCTCGAGTTGAGCGAACCGCACCGAAGGTTTCGGGAAGTCGTAGCCGTAGGCCTCGTACTCCTCGCCCCGCCAGCCGGCCCCGATTCCGAGGATGAAACGGTTGCCCGAGAACACCTGCAACGTGGCGGCCATCTTGGCCGTGAGGGCCGGCGGCCGATAGCCGTGCCCGAGAACGTGGTGACAGAGCATGAGGTCGGGAAACTTCGCGGCGCACCATGTGAGCGTCACCCACGCCTCCATGAAAGGATCGGTCTTGGCGTCCATTCCATAGAAGTGGTCGGCAATCCACAGCGAATCAAAGGTTTCGTTCACGGTTGGAAGGATGTGTTCGGCTTGGAAGACGACAATCGGCTGGTGATTGCTCCAACGATTCCCGATCACGGGAGAGAGCCAGCCGAATTGCACATCGTGGGTCACCCCCGCAAGGTACAGCCCACTCGCCACGCCATCGAAACGGCATGACCCAACCTCTGGTCTGGCCGGCCGCCCCTCGCCTCGTCACGTGTGTGGTCGGGGCCGGACCGGCGGGCCTCATGTTCTGTCTTCTCGCCGGGATCCATCGCCAGAGAATGGCGGATCCGTCCGGATGGCCGATCGTGCTCGTCGACAAGCGGCAGACCTACGAGCGCAGTCATCGACTTCGGATCGATCCGCAGCCCTATCGAATCACGCAACAGCAGATCGACGATCCCCGCTTCGACGAGCTCATCTCCTTTCTCGACGACGCCGATTTCCACCCGGCTGCCAATCGCCTCGAGGAGAAGCTTCACGAACTGGTTTCATCGCTCGGAATCGAGAAGCGAAGGGTCACGATTGGTTCCGGCGTCGCTGAAACCGACCTTGCGGCCCTTCGTTCGCTGTTGATCGATGAGGGCGTGATGTCCGTCCGTTCACCGCTCACGGTGGTGGCTGCCGACTCGGTTTCGAGTGCCACGAGGTCACTCGTTCAGGGCAACTCGGTGTCGGTCGACCGGATCCACCAAACGGTGGCGAGACTCCGGATCGAGGGCGAGGGACTGCCAAACAAACTGGAGCCGGTTCGGCAGTTGAAGTTGGCAAAGCTGCTTGGTTCGGCGCTCGACTATCGATCCAATCCGAACGGCTACGCCGAAGTCGACCTCTTCCTCTCACCCGAGGAGCACGCCGCCGTGGTTGCTCTCGGTGCCCGACCGGCTGATCCTGTGGCCTTGAGCCCGGAGATCCTCGAACGGCTCGACGCCCGTTTGTTCTCGTCGGTCGTGCAGCATTTGGAGTCGAAGCTCGGCGCTGGGCCGGCCAAGGTCTTCGTCCAATCGACCTTTCGGCTGGAGCACCGCTATCAGGAGACCGTCGCCTTTGGATTCCCCGACGATCAGATGCACGTCTTCCTGGTTGGTGACGCGGCCGTGTCTCTGCCCTTCTTCCGCGGCATGGCCTGCCTCGCTCAATGCGTGGATGCACTTGCTGTCGTGCATTCCGAACTCACCGCCGGTCTACCGTCGGCCGCGGCGTTGGCCGAAGCGACTGGTCGTTACAACGATCAGGTGGCGGCGATCCGCAGCGCCGAAGTAGCGATCGTGGAAAAGCGGGCCCGGGCGATTCGCGTGGCCCGGGAGCTGGTACGAGTCAGCTCGATGGCGCCGTTCCCGATGCAGACGTGGCTGCTGAGCGAGCGTCGAACCGACCGGACCGCAGGATGGTTCTCGGCGCGAGTCGGGCTCACCATTGCCCTCGTGACCGTTGCCGCCATCGTGGCCATCGCCAGCCCAGCCATTGGTGTTCTGGGGCTCGCCTGCCTGCCATTGCAGGCACTGGCCGGGGCGCTGTATCGGAGCGATCTGGAGAATCAGCCCAACCCATGGATCGCGCTGGTCTGCCGATTGCAGGTTGCGGCCTTGACCGTGAGCGGTCTTGTCATCGCCGTCGTCGACCCGTACGACTCGGGGATTCTCATCCGTCTCGGAGCCGCCGTTGGTTGGTTCGTTCTCGGGCTGGTGTTCGTGGCCGGTATGTACGCCGCCGAAGCCCGCCTCTCGCGTGGCGTCGCGGCCCGATCAGCGAAGCCGGGCCTTGAACCCCTGGGCGGTCCGAATGGCGGCGGAGACTGACGGATACATCTGCATTCGCACGACCCCCAAGCCTCGACTTCCCACGTTGATCCGTTTGAGAAGCAGCGGGTTCGACGTGGCGAGGTCGTCGACGCCACGGTCGGTCGTGAAGGCGAGTTCGACACCGGCCGAACGCAAGACCTCGATCGCAACGTCGCTGTACTGGCCGCTCGGATAGGCAAACACGGGCAACGTCTTTCCGAGTTGCGCCTCGAGATCATGGAGGGAACCCACGATCTCTTCCTCAACCCGCTGGGCCGAGATGGTGTCGAGGTGGGGATGGGTTCGAGTGTGGGCGCACAGCTGAACCTGTTTGGATTCGAGACGGCGAAGTGTGGGCCAATCCATCACACGGGCGGGAGGGGGTGTGACCTCGAGTCGGTCCGCGAGATCGGCGGCGAAGGGCGCGACCTCGTCGAAGGGCAGCCGTTTCAGCTCGGTCCGCAAATGGTTGAACGAATCCTGGCGATCGCTGTCGGTGGCGAGCGTCAACGGTCCGAGCGTGGTGTCGATCTCCGTGCGGTTGTCGGTGCGGAAGACGGCGTCGTGCACGGCATCCCACCAGAACCAGGCAGAGGAATCTCCGCAGAAGGAGGTGGGCACGAAGACGGTCGAGGGCAGTTCATATCGTTCGAGCGAGGGGAGTGCATGTTCCTCGAAGTCGTCGACTGCGTCGTCGAACGTGAGAAGAACGGCTCGCTCGGGCAGCGGTTGACCCGAACGATGGGAGTCGAGCACGTCGGTGATGCTGACGACGCGGTGCTTCGTGGCCAGGATCTGCATCTGCGTAGCGAACTCGTGGGGCGAGGCCGAGATCAGCCCCTCATAGCGAGTGCCGAGATTGCGTGGGGCAATGCGGTGGTAGGTGAGGGAGGCGAACCGTTGGCCCGAACTCGGCTGGTGCCCGGGCCGCTTTCGCCACGCCGTCCGAGCGCTCTGAGTCAGAGAATTGTTCACTTCGTTCGTTCCCCATGCGCCGCCGTGTTCGTTCGCCAGAGGCTAGTGGCCTTCGAGCCGATCCGACTTGGGTCAGAGTGCCGCATACCAGTCGTAACCCCGCTCGGCCCAGAAATCGGCCGGCCGGGTGTTCGTGAACTCGATCAAGGCGATGCGCTTGAGTTGCTTGGTCCCGTATTTCAGGGGCGTCACCAGTCTCAGCGGGGCGCCATGGTCTTGGCTGAGCGGCTCGCCCTCGAGTTCGGAGCACAGCAGCGTCTGTGGATGCATCATGGCGGCCCACTCCAAACCGACATAGAAACCGCCATCGGGGGTGACGAGGCTGACATAGTCGGGAGGGTCGTTCATCTGGTCGGGGTAGAGGGCCGCAACGAAATCGGAGAAGCGAACGCCACCCCACGTGACCACGTGGCTCCATCCCTCGACACATTTGTGTTCCACCGTCATCTCCACGTTCGGGAGCGCCGTGATGTCGGTGAGTACGTGGGTGCCGATCTCGGCGCCATCCTGGCCGAGCACAGTCATCGACCAAGCAGCGAGGTCGATCTCGTTGGAGAGGCCACCGCGGCGTCCGTTGACCCGCAAAACCGATGATTCACTTCGGTCGAAGGTGGGGGCGAGGGCATCACCGCGGTAGAGCGTGCGCCAGAGCGACTCGTTCTTCTCGTGGACGTCGCGCAGAACCTGGGGAATGCCGTTGTCTTCCGATTGGCCTTGCACCCAGCGCCATGCCCCGAAGCCGGCAAGGGCGGCCAACCCACCCGTGAGCAACGAGCGCCTCGTGCGCTTGCGGTAGACGTCCTCGGCCAAGGTGGGATAGGACGCCTCGGTTTCGGCGTACCGCTTGGCCCGTTGTTCGTCGGTCTCAGGGGTTTTTGGCTCAGTCATTGTTGGTCTCCTTGGCGGAGTTCGAGCTCTCGGGCTGAACGCTCGGCTCGTCGGCCCTGTCGAGTTGGTAGCCGGTGATCATGCTCATGAAGTTGCCCCAGCCTGCTCGGAACACTTGGAGGATGTGTATGACAAAGAACGCGAGGAACCCGATCGTGGTGGCGAAATGTATTGTTCGGGCCCGCTCGTAACCGCCGAGCAAGGAGGTGAGAGGGCTCAGCTGCGTGGGTTTGTAGATGGCAAGACCGGTGATCACCACCAGGGCCCCCATCGCGATGATGATCGAGTAGGTCAACCGCTGGGCGCCGTTGTAGCGAGCCTGCGGTGGCAGAGGATTCTTCCGACCGATTCCGACGTCGTGGAGGAAGACCTTGGTGCTGTCACGGAAGGTGTTGCGTTCGGGAACGAGTTGTCGCCATTCGCCGCTGCGCCACAAGTAGAGGCCGTAGGCGATGCCGTTGATGGTGAACAACCAACCAAACGT
>JBBKXQ010000126.1:0-6564 GCA_037969565.1 Acidimicrobiales bacterium
GGTCGCACAGGTTCTGCATGCCTTCGGCGCACCAACGGCACTTGCCGCACGATGGGATGAAGGCCATCACGACGTGGTCTCCGACCTCCACGTCAGTCACACCCGGACCAACCCGTTCCACCACGCCCGCTCCCTCGTGACCGCCGACGACGGGAAACGGGATCGGAATGTCGCCCGTGACGAGGTGCTCGTCCGAATGGCAGAGACCCGAGGCTGCCAGTTTGACCAATACCTCGCCGTGTTTGGGTTCGTCGAGTTCGACCTCCTCGACGGACCATTCTTCATCGAGACCCCAGAGGATCGCTGCTTTCGTCTTCATCGTGATGTTCCTTCGTGAGGTGTTGGTGACGCTGGCTGATCAGCTTGATGCGGCGGTGTTCAGGAGGCGCAAGGCCTTGGTGACCTTGATGGGGTGTTGCAGCAGTCCGCCGATCTTGAGATCACCCTTCAGCAACTTGGTGATGAGTTCGCGGCCCGATGCCACGAATGGGGTCGGTAGTCCGGCGATGAGCGGAACTTCCGGAAGCCCGATCAAGGTGTCCCCATCAGTGGTGATCCGGAGAGCGGGCTTCGCTGGTGAGACAGTGTCGACCGAGATGGCGCCGTGCCCGATGATGATTGCGAATTCGGACTCAGCCTCGGGGACCGCGACGATGGCCGACCACTGCTTTCCTTGCAGGAGTTTCTCGAGGGAGGGATCGGCGGCAAGGTTGTCGGTCAGGAGGTCGGCGACGATAGAACCGAGCCCGTCCAACTCGTCTGACTGTGTGACTCGCATCGAACAGACTCTTCGGTTTCTCGGCCGTCAGCCGGGATTGAGTTCGGGACGCCCGGCTTCGTCGATCATCTGGACGTACCGGGGAAAGACGTGCCGGGTGAGCGGGACGAGCTTGAGGATCTTGGGCACCGGTCCCTTGGCCCGCATGTCGCCCTTCGCCAGACAGACCGTGACGTTTCGTTTCCCGAGCCAATACTCATGGCCGATGTCAGACGTCATGAACATCTCGACGATGGGCTCGGGCGCGCTGTCGACTGCTTGGCCGGCGTAGACCTTTCGCTCGGTGCAGTCGACGACGACCCTGGAATCCGGCTCTGAGAAGTGAAGTTGAAGAATCACGCCTGTTGCCTGGAACTGCGGGCCGAGGACCTCGTCCTCCATGCACTCGGTGAAGATGCCGCCGATGAAGTGTTCGACTTCATCGGCTTCGGTGAAATACCCCATGATGTTTGCTCCCTGTTGATGAAACGACTGCTGTTGATGAATTGACTGGTGGTTGGGTGCGGATCGTCAGCGGCCAAGCTCTGAGAACGCCGGTCCGCTTCGGACCGAGACTCAGGATGTGGCGGCGAAGAACTTGTCGTAGAAGATTCGAGATGTCCTGATTCCTTTGGCCTCGAGAAGCATTCCGATCGTGTCGCACACTTCCGGTTTGCCGCAGAGGTAGGCGTCGAATTCGCTGGCATCGCTGAGGTGGGACTGCACTGATCGAGTAACGCGACCGACATCGCCCTCCCAGGCACACTCCGGCGTGGGCCGGGAGAGCGCATAGAGCACTTTCAGTTGGAGCTTCTCAGCCAAGTCTTCGAGCAGAGCAGTGGCCACGAGGTCGGCCCGGGTGCGAGCGCCGTAGAAGAAAGTAAATGATCGCTGGTCATCAGCGATGGCGGCGTCTTGGAGGATTGACAGAATCGGGGCAATACCTGATCCCGTTGCCACCAAGACAATGCGACGGTCTCCGTCGCGGATGTAGCTGGTGCCGTATGGGCCACGCATGCGAAGCTCGGAGCCAATGCGTAGAGAATCGACTTGATCTGAAAAGGCACCACCGTTGATTCGTTTGATGACGAACGAGAGTTGGAGCGACTCGCTTGGGGGCGAGGTGATCGAATAGGACCGCCACTCCCCTGGAGCACCGGGAACTTCCAGCTCGACGAACTGTCCTGCATAGAACGGAAGGGGATCATCCAGATCGATGATCAGTTCCCACAGATCTGGTGTCAGCTGCGTGACCGATTGAACCGATGTAACAGTTTCGATGATGGGCAGTATTTGTTTCTGGCGATCATCCACCTCCGCGTCGTCGGTGATTTCGAGATCGCCCAGCGGTTCGGCACAACACAGCAATGCATATCCCTCGGCTCTCTCTCGCTCGGGAAGCGAGTACGGAGAGGCGACACCAAAATCCACTTCGCCATCTTCCACGAGGTACTTGCACGATGAACAGTTGCCGTGGCGACAGCCATACCGGATTGCCACACCCTGACGCAGCGCAGCATCCAGGATCTTCTCGCCGTCTTTGACTTCGAACTCCCATCCGTGCGGCGACACGGAAACCGAATGAGAGGCCATCAGCTCGACATCGCCTCGAGATCGACCATCTTGGAAGTGACGAGAAAGTAGTCGGCACCGGGAGCGGCCCGGCCGACGAAACTGGTCATGACAACGAGCCACATCGACAGCGTGAGCGGGCGACCGAGTTCCTGGCTCACCCGTTCCATGTCGACACGAATCTCGTCGTCAGCGCGCACCAACCAATAGGTTCCCTGGTCGTCGATGTGCACTTCGGGAAAGTCGGCCTCGAGCACGTCGATGGTCGCATCGGCTTCTTCGCTCTTCTGGAGCACCAAGGCGACCTTTCGGCCCTGCGCGGTGCTGTTCATGTCGCAACACCGACTGCCGACTTCAGCGCCAACCGCTCCATGTGCGCAACATGTGCTTCGAGGGTCTCGTTTCTCGCCTGCTCGAAGGTGACGACGTTGAGCGGCGCTTCTTCGAAAATGGGAGCGAGTGCGTCTGCTGCCTCGAGCGCTAGCGGAGTCCACTTGTCGATCCATCCCTGGATCACGATGAGATTCGCCTCGGCCTCGGGCACATCTGGACCGGTGACGAGTCCGACGAACGAATCGGCCCATGCTCGGTTTCGTTCTCGATCGCGCTCGACCGTGCCGATGATGAAAGGCGTGACGGTATCGCCATGGAATGGGGCGAAACGGCGAACGAGTTGACTCAACCCCAGCGCCGACACGATCGGATCAATGATGAGGTTCGTGACCACGCCGACCTCAGCCCAGTCCGGAGTCTCCAGCATCAGCTTCTCGGCGAGCTCACGCAGCGGTTGGTAGACCGGGTCTTTGAGCCAGACTTCCTTCGATCCGCCGTCATGGAATCCCTCGATGTTGTCCTCGAGATCCATCAGGTAGATGACGATGGCCTGCGCGTGGCGCATCCGGTCGAACGCTTCGAAGCACAGCACATTTCCGAGCGTGTCCGACAGTGCCTCGCGTTGAGCGGGAGCGAAGGCCCTGAACACGGCGTATTCGAAATAGGACCAGACCCGATAGTGGACGCCCAGAATCTTCTGGAGCCAAACGGGGTCGATGTCCTTGAAGGCTCCACTCCGAGCGGCATCCTCGCAGGCCCGTTCGATGGATCGTTCCTGTTCCGCTTGCATTCGCACGTATGTGCGTTGCCAGTGGCGCGCTGGGTCCCGAAAGTCGAACCAGTGGGGATGCTTGAGTGCGGTGGAGGACTGTTCCCAAGCGACTCGACCCTCAGAGGTGCGAAGGAACCACCCCTCTTTGTCGAAGGCCGACGGGTCGGGTTGGGCGTAGCACGTGACCGCTTCGTACTCCGAGAGCCGCTTTCCCATTGGCTTGATGTAGGTGAAATCTCGCCGGGGCTTCGGCGCCGGCGAGGTCATGGCGACACCGTGGCGGCCGATGGGCTTGCGTCCACCGGCTCCTCGATCCAGTCTTTGTAGAGATCGCCTTTCATTGGATCTTTGATCTCGTAGTCGAGGGCCTTGATGTCATCGATCGTCCACATGCGATCGTTCATCTCCAAGTGGGGCTGAGCGATGAGCGTCTTCCCATCGGCCCGTAGAAGACCGTTCTCGACGATGAACTGATCGAGGCCGTAGCCGTCGTACAGCTCGTACCAGGTTTTGTATGCGAGATAGCGCTGGGGGTCTTCGTTGAAGATGAATTGGCAGGCTTCGGAACAGAACGGCAGCTTCCGGCCTTCGTGCATCTGAACCCGGGCGGTGTTGGTGTCGATCCGGGGGAAGATGGTCGGCATGTGACACACCCGGCAAAGGGGAGGCATGCTTTCGAACAACGAAAGGGTGCTGGCGCCCATCCCGGGATCGGTCAGCTCTCGGTATCCCTCCCAGAAGAAGCCGAATTGGTCATACCAGCCCGGGTACTTGCTCTCGAACCACTCGAAGTCCTTGTCGGTGAGCGGGTCGAAACGCCAGAACTGGAGCGGCCACGCCGAGAAGGCGAGAAGGGCCGCCGAGTGACCGATCCAGGTCATCCGTTCCTTGGCGTCTTCGTACCAACGGGGCACCTTGAGACCGAACGGTTCGAGCTTGCCGATATACGAACCGATCCAGTCTTCAGCTATCCACTCGTCCCACTTCTCCTTGTAGCTCGACGAACGCTCTTTCTGGAAGTAGTCGTAGACGACTCCGAGGAATGGATCGATGAAAGCGTGCTGCCGCCAGAAGGCTCGGTCGAAGTCCTTTTGGAGGTGTTCGAGGTTCTCCGGTTCGGAGACCACTGCGGCCAACGTGGAGTAGCCGTTTGCCATGTGCCGGGCCTCATCGGACTGGATACTGAGGAACACGCTCGGGGTGGCCTGGTCGCCGTTTGTCGCCGCGACCTCGGTCATGGCCACGAAGATCGGATTGGTGTAGGCGGTTTCGGCGACAACCTGGAGGTTCAGGGCTCCCTCGATCGGATCGCCGACGAAGAAACCCTCGAGGGCGGCACGTCCAGCGCGGTTGAAGATGTTGGTGCCCTTGGCCTGGAGTCCTTGAGCGAACCCTTCCGGATCCTCGGCATGCTTGGCGAAGTAGCGGTTGAGGTAGAGTTCTTGGTTCGTGTGGCGGACCTCGTCGAGCATCTGAGCCATGTAGCCCTGCCGAAGCTCGGCGTTCTCGACCGTTTCGATGAGCTGGCCGCAGCTTTTCATTGCGGCGTATTCGCCGAAGCTGAGAATCGGAAGGGCAGCCTTCATGATCTCCATCCACCGGCCCTCGGCTTTGGCCGGCGCTCCGGAGCGAGCGAGTGCGTCTTCCATCGCCCCGTACTGGCGGTCGTCCTTCTCCTGCTCCATTGAGACGTAGTCACGCACGAGATGACGAAATGGATCCTTGGTCTTCGAAGGAATCTTGTACTTCGTCGGGTACCGGTCCTGCTTGGTCGCGTACGACGGCTCCCACTCAAAGTCTTTGATTCGGTCGTGGGCTTCTACCAGGCTTCGCATCGTTCCATCCCCTGTCATCAGATCTTGCACAGATCGAGGCGGAGCAGTGGGCATTCACCAGTGCTGTGCGATCTGTCACACGATCATGCGCAGACCCCGCAAACCTGGTCAATGGACGAACACACGAACATGAAAGAATCTTGTAGACAAACCTACAATACGTCGGAAGGAGAGTCCTTCGAGACATCAGCGGCGAAGGCGCCGCGCGACATTCGTAGACGCAACGCCAAGTCTGCCTGGAACCGCCTCTCGGGATCTGCGAGGTCGATCTCGGCCACCTCGGAAATCCGCTTGATCCGGTATCGCAATGTGTTGATGTGAATGTTCAGACGGGCGGCAGCCACTCTCGGGCTGGCTCCGCAATCGAGAAAGACCCGCAGCGTCTCGACGGGATCAAACCCCAAGGCGTGTGCTCGGTCTTCGAGCCGAACGATCGGCTCCTCGAACTCAGGGTCGCCGCCCTCCGAACCGGGCAGAAGAAGGCGATAGATTCCAATTTCGCCGAAATCCAACACAGATCGATGGCTCGCACGAGCGAGCCTTGCGGCCCACGACGCCTGCGCCCTCGCTCGGGACGCAAGCTCGGGCTGCTCACCGAATGATCCGATACCGACGACGAGACCTTCGGATCTCGAGGCAAAGCGCTCGATCCGATCCATCTGGTCATCAGTCGTACACAGCACCACGACCTCGTCATCCACGACGGCCGCGGTGAAGGAGTCGCGGTTGAGCCGATCGCACATGTGAGTCAATCGGTCCTCGAGCGGCCCGTTCCCGGCCTTGTCCGGCGGGCTGAGAACAACAATGCTCGAGCGGTTCCCGCTAACCCAACCAAGCTGCGACGCGGCGGACCGCGACTCCCCCGATGACAGCCTTCCCGAGGCGAGATCTCGTAGAATATGGCGACCCACGCGCTCGATCAGCTCAACCATTTCCACCTCGACGCGCCGGGCTGCAGCTACGGGCACGCGCAAGCGTTCGAGCCAAGCCCTCTGATCGTTCGTCTCGTGGGCTACCGCCAGAGGGATCGAGAGATAGCCAAGTTGCAGATCCGTACCGAGACGCATCACCAGCCGCGACCCCGCTGACGGCTGACCGAGCCGAACGAGCTTGGGGACCCCTGGCTCCAGCTCGCGGGAAATGATGTTGAGACGGCTTTCGAGCAGAGACCGCAATGACGCTGGCGGCGCCGAGCCGCTCCAGCGAAGCAGGGCGAAGGAATGATCCTCGAGAATCAGGTCTACACCCAGTTCTTCAGAAGCAACCAACATGAGGACACCAACATCGCCCTCGAC
>JBBKXQ010000127.1:0-2738 GCA_037969565.1 Acidimicrobiales bacterium
GTGCCCCTTCGTTCTGATCAGCCAACAGCGGAAGATCCATCGATCACCGATCCTGCCGGCCGCGAGGCCGCCTTCGGCGAACCCGATCATCGTCGTTGGTACGGACTCGACATCGTCGAGCGGTTGGCCACCCCCGGCTTCACCGTGCGCCCGTATCTCAGCGAGAACGAACCGGTGGATCGGCTGGATGAGTACGGAATCAAACACGGCGAGGCACTCTTCCTCTGCACGAAGCCCTTCCACTCGGAAGTGGGTTGAGGGGTGGGGATGTGGCCTCGGAGGAGACGGCCGGCGAGTCGGGCCATCAGCGTGGCGTTGATCGGGGGCGACGGCGCCGGGAAGTCCACCATCGCCCGCCGTCTCGTCGACGATCCCGATCTGGATTTCGCTTACATGTACATGGGCCCGAGTCTCGAATCGGCCAGCCACCTCCTGCCCTGGTCGAAGTTCGCCCTGCGGAAGAAGCTGGCCCGACTCCAGCGAGAGGCCATTGCTGCTGGAACCGGCGTCAACGGCGGAGTCGTTGTTGTCAACACACATTCTCTGGAACAGCGGCAGACCCCGTCGAGCCTCCCCCGATTCGTTGCCCGATCGGCCAATCAGTACATCGAGCTTCTCTACCGATTGGCGGCGGCCGCCAATTTTCGACGACAGGGTCACAGCGTCGTCTTCGATCGGCACATCCTGTACGAGATCTCGGCCCCCGCGACGGTGGACGATCTCGCCGCCCGGCTCCGATCGATCTACGTCCGACTTCTCCACCGCACCTGCCCTCAGCCCGACCTCACCCTCTTGTTGTTGGCGAGTCCCGAAGTGATGCTGGCCCGCAAGGGCGAAACGGATCTGGCCTATCTGCAACAGCGAAACGATGGCTGGCTCGAAGCCACGGCAGGGAACCCGTCGGTGGTACGAATCAGTGCCGACGGTGAACCCGACGAGGTCTATGGCGAGGTGGTCGATGCGCTGCGACGGGAGCTGCACAACACCGGTTCGCTCAATCGGCCTGGGTGACGAGTCGGCGGAGCGCGGCGAAGGTGCGCTCGATCGACTCGCGGTGGAGGTGTTCGTCGCGGGTGTGAGCGATGGTGGGGTCACCCGAACCGAAGTTGGTGGCCGGAACGCCGAGTGAGGCGAAGCGGGCGACATCGGTCCAGCCGAGTTTGGCTCGCACCTCGAGGTCGTTGTCTTCCCGCAGGCGCTGGAGCAAGGGGTGGTTGAGGGACGGCGGGCAGGCCGGCGACACATCCATCACTCGCACGTTGTCGCCGTCGTCGAGGTGGGGTGCGAGCATGGCTCGGATGGAGGCCTCGGCTTCGTCGGCCGTGCGATCAGGGGCGTAACGGTGGTGGACACGGAGTGTGGCCCGGTCGGGAACGACGTTGCCGGCCACGCCACCTTCGACGTGCACCGCCTGCACTGACTCTCGGTAGGTGCAGCCGTCGATCGTTGGGGAGCGGGCTTCGTAGGCCGCAAGGGTCGACAGCACATCGGCCAGACGGTGAATGGCGTTGCGTCCCATCCACGGGCGGGCGGTGTGAGCGCGGGCTCCGGCCAGCATGACTTCGAGACGCATGGCCCCTTGGCACCCTGCTTCGATGGCGCCGTCGGTCGGTTCTCCGAGAATGGCGCAATCAGCGCGGAGGAGTTCGGGCCGGAGGGCCTCGAGCTCGTTGAGTCCGTTGTGCTCCTGGGCCACCTCTTCCCGGGCGTAGAAGATGAAGGTGAGATCGACGGTCGGTTCGGTGACGGTGCGGGCGATCTCGAAGAAGCAGGCCAGGCCGCCTTTCATGTCGCTCGACCCAACGCCCCAGAGGACGTCGTTCTCGATGCGGGCGACGCCGTTGGTACCACCGATGAGTGCTTCGTCGGCGACGACGGGCACGGTGTCGGTGTGGCCGGCGAGGATCAGGCGTTGCGAGCGACCGAGGTTGGTTCGGGCCACGAGGTTGTCGCCCACCCGCTCGACCTCGAGATGGTCGAGCAGGCGAAGTTCGGCTTCGAGCCAATCCACGAACGGGCCCTCCTCGAACGACACCGAAGTGCGGTTGACGAGATCGGCCGTCAGTGCCAAGAGGTCTGTCATCGGGGGCAACACTATCCGGGCCGCCTCCATCGACCGTGACTCGACCACTACCGTTTGACCCGTGATCGCCCCTCGTGTGAAACGTCGTCTCCGAACTCGCTTGATTGTTGCCATCCTGGGCGCTGCCGCCATGATTTCGGCAACGGTGATCGTCCCGCACCCGGCGTCGGCCGGTGAGCTGATCGATGGCCGCTTCCCAACCGAGGAGACGTTCGTCGACCAGTCGTACCGAGACTTCTTGCAACGCAGCCCCGATGCCGCCGGTCTGGCGTTCTGGGCCCAGGAGATACAGGGCGGTGTGTCGCCGGCGGCCCTGGTGGAGCAACTGCTGATCTCGCCCGAGTTCGAGGGCACCATCGCTCCGATCGTGCGCCTCTACGCGTCGGTCTTCGACCGTCAGCCCGATCTCGCCGGTCTGCAGTTCTGGGTCGGCAAGAGTCGGGAAGGAACCAGCCTGAGTGCACTGGCCGCGGCCTTCCTGGCCAGCGCCGAGTTCGACGAGTTGGCCCGAGCGGCGACGACGAACGAGGTCGTTGCCGCCGTGTACGGCCGGTCGCTCGGACGGACACCCGACCCTGCCGGTCTGGCCTTCTGGATCGGTGAGATCGACGCCGGGAGGCTCACACTGGCGGAGTTCGTCGCGATCGTTTCGGAG
>JBBKXQ010000128.1:0-3608 GCA_037969565.1 Acidimicrobiales bacterium
CAGCGAAGCCAGCGACGCAGAAGCCGATGGCGCACTCATCCTCATCCAATGGCTCGCCACCGCCCCTGAGGACTTCATCACCGGCAACTCGATCGCACCACAGAAACTCTCATCACCCGAGCACGGACCGGTGCGAGTCGACATGAACCTGGTCGCCAACGCAACCCAAGATCCCCGCGGAGCCGACGGACGAACCCGCACCACCATCCAACGACTCGTCCGAGCAGCACAAGACACGAATCAATCAGTCGAATCGCTAACCCGGACGACGGACATCTAGCATCCGGTCTCAGCGGTTGTTCTGGCGCATCCCCAAACGGGCGTTTTGGGGGCAGGCAGTTGCTCCCGAAGCGCCTTGAGAGCGAAGCCCAGAGACTGACCCCGAAGAACGCGGCGCTGGCGCCGAGTGTCTCAGAACGGGTCGTGCACCGCTCCTCGTCAGACCCCTCGTTGGCCGTTGGTCACGCGGCACCGGCGAGCTCGGCGGCAGCCATCGCTTCGACAAGGTGGCGGGGGATTGGCTTCTTCGGAGAGAACTTGACGCCGTTCTTCGTCGCCTCCAGTCCTGCAGCGGTGATCGCGTCTGCGCACGCGTTGATAGTTTCGCCGGACACGTAGATCCCGCACTGCTTCGAGAATGCCGCGTAGCCCACAACTGCCGAATCGCCGATCGCAAAGCCCGGCATGTTGTAGCTGATGATCTCCGCCGCCTCGGGCAATGCTTCGGCGAGCCAGCCACGCACCTCGATGAGCAGCGGCTGCAGGGGCTCTGCTGCTGCAGCGATGTAGTCGTTGTGGTCAACGAAGGTTGTCATCGAGCAAGCCTACAATCATCGCGATTCGTAGGCGATCCAGGACCGTGGGCGTGAGGTGTCACGGCGGCGATCCGGGAGTTCGGCCTGTCCTCCAAGTGCCGATCGGGGGGTCGCACGCTCTGCAGCGCGAGAACGGCACGTATCGCTTGGGATGCGCCGGAGGCCTCTCCCCCGCCCACAACGATCACCGACACCACCTACCTCCGAGGAGAGACAGTTTGGCAACGAGCCGAGCTCAGCCACCACCGGTCGCTTTGGTAACCGCACATCATCGGCCTGCGGTACACGCCTGAATACCAGCTCTGACCAGGGGAAACACGATCTGAAATGTGTCGGAGGGGCGAGTTTGACCCCCAGCTGTTCGCTCATGCGCCGAAGTCGAGGTGTTGCTGCATTGCGTCATCCGCTTGCGACAGATTCTCTCCGTGCGCCATCGCAGTGTGGCGAAGCAGACTCGGAGTCGCTCTCGGCACGCCGGCCTCCGCCGAGAGGCGAATCAGTGTCCGGCCCAGGTCGTTCGGATCGATTGCAGCACCCTCCTCGTTGGTGAACACCAAATCCTCCTCGTCACGATCGAGGCCGACAACGCCGAACTCGACGGACTGTCTCTTCCGAAAGCGGCCAGAACGGTCAGCGTCACCGGCTGATCTCGAACTCTCGGTCGGACGACGCTTCCCCGTCACCGTGTTCGCCACCGAGCTGGCGAACAACCCAACGATCTCGTTGCCGCTGAACCCTCGAATCGCCTCGAGAAACCCACGCCATGAGCCACGATACGCCAGGAAAGCATACGGACTTCACACATCGCGGCCAATCGACGCCGAAACGAGGAGGCCGCTCGGCATCGGGTGAGGGACGTTCTCTGGAGCGATAGCTTGCTGACCTTCCTGCAGGCCTAGGGCCGAAGGCCCCTGTCGCTCATGGCCTCCATCCAGGAGAGTTGGAGTTGAGACCGGCAACTCGGGGCCACCCGGTCCCGCTGGGACAGAAGGGTCGACATGGCTACGAACTTCGTGGAGCGGCACGCCGAACTGAGGCGAGGATTTCGTGAGCTGAATCGCTCCCAGCACGACGTGATGTCCGGCTTCTCGACGATGCATCGGGCAGCCACCGTCGATGGCGCACTGTCGGCTCGGATGAAAGAACTCATGGCCTTGGCCATTGGTATCTGCACCCACTGCGAGGGATGCATTGCGTTCCACGTGCACGATGCCCTACGTGCCGGTGCGACACGGCCTGAGGTCGAAGAGGCCATCGGTCTCGCACTCATGATGGGTGGCGGCCCGGCTGCGGTGTTTGCCTCCGATGCGCTCGAGGCCCTCGGCCAGTTCGAGGCTGCGGGAGTTGGTGGCGATGCCGACTGACCGATCCGATCGGTGGGCGCAAGCTCGTCAGGAGCGGGTTGGGCTACCCGGAGGCTCGGGGCTGAACATCGCCTTCGAGGCCGTGGACGCGCACCTTGCCGGTGGCATTGGCGCCGACGATCGAGCTGGTCGCGTGGCCATTCGCTGGCTCGGCCGCGCTGGCGACACCGCCGACATCACCTATCGCTCACTCGCCCAGCAGACCAACCGGTTCGCCGGCGCCCTGGAATCACTTGGGTACGGTCGTGGAACGGGTGTGGCAACACTGCTCGGCCGGGAACCAGCGCTCTACATCGCTGCACTGGGCACACTGAAGGCCGGAGCCGTCTTCTCCCCGCTGTTCTCGGCGTTCGGTCCCGAACCGATCGCGATGCGAGTAGAGATTGGGAACATCCGAGTCTTGGTGACCTCGGCCCTGTTGTACCGGCGCAAGGTCGTCGGTGTCCGGGCCCAGCTGCCCCAACTCGATCATGTGCTGATCACCGGGGGCGGAGCAGACGCCTTTGACGATCCGACCGTGCTCGATCTCGAGAAGCTGCTCGCCGCCAGTAGCGACGAGTACGAGATTGCCCCGACCGATCCGCAGGATCCAGCGCTGCTCCATTTCACCAGCGGAACGACCGGTCGGCCCAAAGGGGCCGTCCACGTGCACGAAGCGGTCGTCGCCCACGGCTTCACCGGCCGCCTGGTGCTCGGTCTCGAACCCGGCCGAATCTACTGGTGTACTGCTGACCCCGGCTGGGTGACCGGAACGTCCTACGGCATCATCGCCCCGCTCGTGAATGGCGCAACGATGATCGTCGACGAGGCCGACTTCGATGCCGAGCGCTGGTACCGGATCCTCGAAGCTGAACACGTCGAGACGTTCTACACCGCACCGACGGCCATGCGTCTGCTGCAAAAGGCCGGGGCCGAGCTCGCCGAATCGTTCGACCTGGGCGCGCTCGAGTTGGTGGCCAGCGTTGGTGAACCGCTCGATGCCGAACTCGTTGCCTGGGCCCAGGACGTCTTCGGCGTTCCGGTGCTCGACCCCTGGTGGCAGACCGAAACGGGCGGGATCATGGTCGCCAATCTGGTCAGCGACACCGTCAAACCCGGCTCCATGGGTCGGCCCGTGCCAGGGGTCGAGGCCGGGCTGCTTCGGACCGACACCAATGGCGATGTCGTCACCGATGACCACGGTGAGCCCGTCGAAGTCGATGATCCGAACGAGGTGGGAGAGCTTGCACTCGTCGCTGGTTGGCCCTCGATGTTCCGCGGCTACCTGGGGGAAGAGGAGCGATACCAAAAGGCGTTCGCCGGACGCTGGTACTGCTCGGGCGACCTCGCTCGACGAGACGCAGACGGTAACTACTGGTTCGTCGGGCGTAACAACGACCTGATCAAATCAGCCGGCCATCTCATCGGACCGTTCGAGGTCGAATCGGCG
>JBBKXQ010000129.1:0-26330 GCA_037969565.1 Acidimicrobiales bacterium
AACCGACCTCGGTCGGGGCCGTGGTTCGGCTCGGGTGATGGCCAGGGCCAGCCGCCGAATTGGGTGCGTTGATAGTCGGCGAATGCTTGTTGGATCTCGGCGTCGGTGTTCATGACGAACGGCCCGTAGCGGGCCACGGGTTCCCCGATCGGACGACCCTGCATCACCATCACCTCGATTCCGCCGTCACCGGCGGCGAGCGCGTGTGATTCACGGCAATCGATCAGTACCCCCGTGCCCGCGTCCACGGTTTCACCGTCGATCGACAACGTGGATCCTTCGAATGCATAGATCACTCGAACCGTGTCGTCGCCTGCGGCCGGCGGAAGTGTCCAGTCGGCGTTGGGGTCGAAGCTGAGATGCCAGAGACCGATGTCGGATTCCGACCGAGCGGCCCAAGAGTTCGGCGGGGGAGTGGCCGCGGTGAATCCGAGGATCTCACCGGCGAGGACAGTGATTTCAACCGAACGGTCTTCGCTGTCGCTGACCGAGAAGCTCGGTGTGTCGTGGCTCCACAGCATCGTGAAGTACGGCTCCACCATCTTGTCGACAGCGGGCAGATTCAACCAGATCTGAAACAGCTCGAGCGGGTTGTCGGCGTCGCTGCGCAACAACGGAAACATCTCGCAGTGCTGGATACCCCGGCCTGCGGTCATCCATTGCGTGTCGCCGTCGCCGAAGCGAGCGGTGGCGCCCAGCGAGTCGGCGTGGTCGATCCGGCCCCGGCGGACGTATGTGATCGTTTCGAACCCACGGTGCGGGTGCTGGGGAAATCCCGGGACGGTCGACCCGTGATACATGTTCCAGCCGTCCTTGTCGGCGAAATCCTGACCGATGTTGCGGCCGGCGAGTGACGCATCGGGACCGAGATCGGGATTGGCGGCAGGGTAATGATCTCGGTGATGGGCGGTGAAGAGGAAGGGGTCGATGGTCGGCCACTGGGACCCGAGCGGGAATGTCTGCAGGATGGGTGACATGTTTCGATGTTAGGAGGTGCGGGCGGAAGGCGGTGCGTCAAGCCCCGCTTACAGGGGCATCGCCCGGGTGCCAGCGAATGGCGACGAGGATCGCGTCGTCAACTGCTTCAATGCCGTCGACGATCTCCTCGATGAGATCATGAGTCAGTTTTTCGGGAACTTCGGCTCGAAGGGAGATCGCCGCATCAGCCAGACGATCGAGGCCGGCCTGGATCGACTCGCCACGTCGCTCGACCAATCCATCGGAGTAGAGCAGCAGCGTGCTCTCCGGTGCGATGTCGATCGTGGTGTCGATTCGTTCGGACTTGATGAAGCGGCTCACCGGTGCCGTCACGGCGCCGTCCAGCCACATCGTGGACCCGTCGCACTCGACGACGAGCGGCGGCGGGTGTCCTGCGTTGCAGTAGCTGACTCGACCCGATGACGGGTCGATGATCACGCAAGTAGCAGTGACGAAGTCGGTGCCGATGTCGCCCCGAACGCAATCGTCGAGGATTTTGATCAGGGCCGCGGCGCTCGGCTGGTTGAGCGGGGCCAGCGCGGCAACGGCCGATCGCAAACGCCCCATCGTGATTGATGCGTCGAGATCGTGACCGACCACGTCGCCGACCATCACGGCGATCTGCCCGTCAGGCCAGGAAAATGTGTCGTACCAATCGCCTCCAACGGCAAGAAATTCGCCTGCGGCTCGATACTGAGCGGACATCTCCAGGTTGGGATGCTCGACAATGTGATCGGGGAGCAGCGCTTCCTGGAGTCGCAGCGAAATTGCGTGTTCCTTCTCCCGGGACTCGAGCACTTCTTCGAAGAGTCGGGCCCGGTCGAGGGCCTGGCCCGTTTGGCCGGCGATACCCCGCAGGAGACTCACAACCCCTTCGTCTCTGAACCAATGTGCCGTGGGCGCAGCCACCACGATCGCAGCGTGGGCTATTCCCTTGCGATTTCTGACCGGGAAGACGCCGATTGATTCCACCGGCAAGTCCCTGATGAAGGGTGTGAGTTCGGGGAACCGATCGCCAATTTCGGCGAAGTCATTGAAAATGAGTACGGCGTTCTCTCTGATGGCCGCTTGGGCCGGCAGATTCGCATTCAGGTCGGAAAGGAAATCTGGATCGAGTCCGACTCGGTTTGCGCTGGTTGATGCGATCCGCCGTACGAGTCCGTGTTGAATGATGTTCAGCGAAGCGATGTCGAGGTCCAACGAGGCACGAATATCATTCAGAATGGAATCGGCGAGTTCCTCGACCGTGGTTGCTGCCATCAAATGGGTGGCGGTGCGTTCGAGGAGTTCAATTCTTTCCCGGACCGACTGTTCTTTCTTGAGGGCCTCGGCGCTCTCGTGCTCGGCCCGCTTCCGATCGTTGATGTCTTGGCCGGATGGAATCAGGTGGGTGATCATGCCGGCGCTGTTGCGCAGCGGTGCCACCTGGAAATCAATCCACATCCGTTGGTCGTCGGCGACTCGAACCAGCATGTCGTGCCGGACGGCTTCGCCCAGCGCGGCTCGTTCGATGCTGTCGCGAAGTTTGGCTTGGACATCGGCTGAATGGTTCCACCAGAAGCAGTCCCAGAATTTCTTGCCGAAGACCTCGTCGGCCTCGATGTTCGCCGCTTCCAATGGCGCGTTGTTGGCCCAGGTCAACGTGCCATCCGGAAGGAGCACGCCAACGAAGGAGAACAAGTTGTTGAGCACTCGCTGGTTGAAACGTTCGATGTCGTCGGCAGCCAGCCGTGTCTCGACACTCGCCGTCACATCACTGATCGAGAGCATGTTCTGGTTGGGACCAACTCGAATGGCCGAGACGGACAACCACCGTTGGATGGGATGCTCGTGATAGCTCAGCTGGTGTTCGTCGACGAGGTGACCAGAGAGCGCCGGCGCGTTTCGCACAATTGATTCGAGGCCGGGCCAGCTCGGCCGGAAGACGTCGTAGACGTTGCTGAACTCGGTGACATCGAGTGCGGGTGCGAGGAGGTTCACGGCCTTCGGATTGATGAGCTCGATGGCTCCGCTGTCAGCGAAGGAAATCAGCCCGACCGGACAGGTGTAAAGGAATCGCAGTAAGGATTCGTAGGGCGTCGCCGTTCCGCCCGTGGGGTTTGTCACCGGTCGATGACGGCCAGGTATTGTCGATCTGATCCGGCCCGGCTCAGCAATCTGAGCTTGACCGGTGTTGGGCTCATCTTGAACGTGAACACGTAATCCACGATCGCGTCGAGGTCGGGTTCATCCAGGTAGCGCTGCGCAACCATGTAGTTGTTGGTGCAGGGACCAACGGATCGGAAGAAGTGTTCGCCGATCACATTTTCGGGCGACAGACCCGATCGTTCGGACTCCGACCCGTTGTAGGCCAACACGATTCCGCTCCGGTCCATCACCACCAACCCGAAGTCGAGATCGTCGAACCCATCGAGGGGGTGGCTCTCGAGGGAATCGATCAGGCCTGGTGCCTCAAACTCGGTCTCCATGGATGGTCTCCAGTTTCGAATCGTGCCCAAAGCAGCGCGGGGTTTGACCGAAGAGACTCGCACGAATGCTCGCCTATGTCGAGTCGGGGGGAGTGTCGATCGTGCTCGTTGCCGCCCTGATCAGCACCGATATTCGGTCTGTGGATCAGGCCACGAAGTCGAGATCCGGATCGAGCTGAAGCGCTGAGCGGAGCGGCTCCGGGGCCAAGACCTTCATGGCAAACGGACGACCGGGCACGCCGTTCGAGAACTCGGCGGCGCCGATGAGTCGTCGTGGTCCGCGGTACCACAGCAGAGCCGGCGGCAGAGGGTGCGACGAGAGGTCCTGGAACTGCAGAGCGGCAACCAGCAGGCGGGCCGCATCATCGGCAACGCCATCCCATCCATCGACGGGCTGAACCAGGAGCGAGTTGCTGGTTGGAGCGACTGCGAGGGCCCCGTTGCTCCCGATCTCGGGAACGACCTGCGAGAGATCGTCGAGAACGCCGGTTGCGAACAAATTGCCTTCGATGAGCCGCAGGTGGCGTTCCATCGCAATCACATCAGTCCGGGTCACTTCGATCCGGAGCCTCGTGTTCCGGCGAGCCACGGCCCAGAGCGTGTCGACATCGGTGTTCCAACGATCGGGACCATCGGCCGGCACCGGCGTCGAGCCACCGGGAATGTCGATGGCCAGACCCCACGACAAGGCTGACGTGAGCGGGGTGGCGATCATGTTGTCGGGAAAGATCGATGGCAGCAGACGCAACCGGAGCGAGCCCCTGACCCGAGCCCAATTCCGCATCAGCTTCTCGAGCGCTGCCGGCTGATTCTGCCGCAGATTGCGGAGCCACCAATCGAGGTATTCCGGCCAGTGCTCGGCCGGAACGTCGAGAATGTCTCGGGCCGGATTGCCGACGTGGATCATGAACCCGGTGTCGAGCGTGAACGTGCCCTCGTCGAGGTCGGAATGGGCGACGGGGCCGAGAACGAGCGGAACGTTGTCGACCAACAGATTCCAGAAGCGATCGGCATCGCTCGGACGGGCAAAGCCTCGCTGCCACGCAGGCGAGGTTGGCTGTTGGGGCTGGGTGCTGGCGGTCATCGGAACTCCCGTGAGGTGGTGCATCAAACGGGAGTCCGGACTCCGAGGTCAACAAGGTATCGGGATATAGAAGGAGTCAATTGAAGTAAAGGGTCAAAGACGGTAAAACATGAGCGTTCCAACAGAACGAGCGTGTTGCCTGCCGCCTGGCCTCGGGCTCACCCAACTCGTGCAATGCTTCGGCCATGGAGACCTTTCGATACGGGCGGGCGCCCGATCAATACGCCGAACGCTGGTTGCCTCCGTCGCTCGATTCCGAAGTTGCCGGCCGCCGACCTCCGGTCGTCATCCTGATTCACGGGGGATTTTGGCGAGCCCAGTACGGCCTCGACCTGATGCATCCGCTGGCCACTGAGCTCACCGCCCGAGGCAGCGCGGTGTGGAATCTCGAATATCGACGGGTGGGGTCGAATGATGCAGATCCGACGGTGACACTGAGCGATGTGCGGGCCGGTATCGAAGCCCTCGTCGACCATCACGATGTCGTCGACCTCGACAGGATGGCGATCGTCGGACACTCCGCCGGTGGACACCTTGCGCTCTGGGCGGGGGGAACCAGTTTGGCGGTCGAGCCACTGCTCGTGATCGGCCAGGCCGCAGTGGTTGACCTCCGGCGAGCCGCCGCCGACCATCTCGGCAACGGCGCAACCCAGGACTTCCTCGGGGGCGGACCAGACGAGGTTCCCGATCGCTACGACGAGGCCCAACCCCGACTCGATCCGATCACGATGCACCTCGTTCACGGCAGCCTCGACGACACCGTGCCGTCGTGCCACTCGAGCGAGGCGGTCGATTCCTCAGGACGTTCGATTCCCAGCACGATCGTGCCGAACGAGGATCACATGGCCGTCATCGACCCCGCATCGGGTTCCTGGGCCGTCCAGTGGAAGCTGTTGGAGATCGCGCTTTTCCTGGGCTCGGATTGAGTTCGTTGGTCGTTACCCGTTTGCTCGGATCACTGATAACTGACGAAGGTGGGGTCGGGAGCGAGTCGGTGAAGGACTTCGGCCGGACTCATCATGTTGACGTCTTCGTCGTAGAAGATCTTGATGCCGCGCTCGAAGCGGTTCGGCAGCAGATTGTCATAGTCACCGATCTTGGCGCCGGGGCCTCCTTCGCCGTCAGCGTGGAACAGGATCCGGAGCCCGGGCCGATCCAGAATCGCATCGGAATTCGTGACCATGCCCGGATTGAATCGGTGCACGATCATCACTTTGGGCGGCAGGTCGTTGGCCAGCACCAGATCCGAGAGATAGGCCGACACACGATTGATGTCCGCAGCATCGAGCGTGCCGATTCGGCCGGCAGGGGTTTGCGTCGGACCCACGACCCATTCGGGATCGATGGCCAAACCCACGTCGGGCTCGATCAGCAGTGACTCGAACGCTCGGGCTTCATCCAGCACATCAGCTCTTCCGGGCTGGATGTCGAGAATGACTCGTCCCCCGACCGTTCGGATGTTGTCGAGGTAGGGCCGCACGTCGGCATCGTTGAGCCGGGCCCGATAGAGGTTGTCGGGTCCGGGGGCACCCGTCACCAACGTGGCGATGAGCTCCCAAGTGGGGACGATCTTTTTCCCGCTGGCGGCATATGGGGCCGCTTGGTCGAGGAGCCGGGGTAGAACCTGTTCGGGTGTGCCCTCACCGGCAACGCCGAGCACCGCGGCCCGAGGGTGCCCGTAGAAAGCGACCATCAGTTCGTTCGACGGGTTCAGCGACGTGGCATCGTGGCGGTAGGTGAAGCCGTAGTCGACTCGATCCATCGTGGTGCCGTCGTAGGCGAAAACGGTGACGACCCCCACGCTGTCCGACCCGAATGCGAGGCCTTGAACCGACTCGGTCGCCGTGAACCGAAGGGAATTCGGATCATCGGGCACACTCGTGGTGGCACCACGGACCCGTACGCCGCCCACGGCGACGATGATTGCGGAGGAACTGCCGAGAACGGCGCGGTCGAGTTCGACCGTGATGGTTGCGACCGAGCGGGTGACCGCCCCGAAGCCGGGCGAGGCAGCGACGATCGAGAGGTCGGGCTGGAGGAGTCCTTCATTGGATTCGAGGAACAGTTGCGCGATGTTGATTCGGTTCGCCCCGTCGTTCAGTTGGTCGAGCCAATACTCGAGGCCAGGACCATCGGCCCCTCGGTTGAGTACCTTTTGATACAGCTGGTCGACGAATCCGGTATTCGTGCTCCCCGCTCGGCTGAAGAATTCGTCGGATCCGAATATCTGCGACTGAAGGGAGCGGGCGGTGAGCCGATCGATGATGCCGGCCGACCAGAAGGCCAAGCCTGCGGGGTCGGGTGCCCGGCCGAGAACGGCCCGATAGGTCTCCCGAACGACGTTGCGTCGCTGTTCGTCGGCGTCGCCGATCCGCTCGACGACCTCGCTCGGTGTGAGTCCTCGATCGAGTTCACTCGTCCAGAAGGCCAGGCCGGCTGCGTCGGGGCTACGTCCGAGGAGCCCCTGGTAGGCGGCAGTGACGACATCGTCGTAGCTGGTTGCCGTCGCAGGGGATGGAGCCAAGAGCACCGGGAACAAGAAGACGACGGTTGCAATGACCGGGATGGCTCGGCGGAGCAACCGCTGACGGGGCGACGGGTGGCAGGGCGATTCCACGATCATCGGGGCTTCACCGTGACGACGAGTCCGCCGTGCTCGTCCACGTCGATCCACTCGCTGGCAATCGGCGGTGGTGGAATCTTGAAATCGATGTCGTCGCCGTCGAGCGCCGAGATCTTCATCGACAGGCCGCCGTTCGGTCCGACACTGACCCAGAGCTCGGACGGCTCCGCCTCTCGGGCCGCAGCCGCCAACATCTCCTGGGCCAGCCTCAGGGTGAGGTGGGCCCGTGCGGGGTCGACCTCGGGATCGATGAGGTTGGAAGCTTCCCAACGGATGCCGATGAACGCGCCGACGTCTTCACGCAGTGCAAGGGCCTCGATCTCGATCGCCAAACGCAACGGGTTGTCGGTGTCTTCGAACGGGCTCGAATCCTCGACGGGGTTGCTGGCCACGCTGTAACGCCAGGTGCGGTCGCTGCGAACGAGTTCGAGTTGCCACGCAGTGGCTGGACTGAATCCAGGAACCTCGAGCTGGGTTCCATCCTCGGAGTTGGCCAGGAGCACAGGTGGAACCGCCGTTTCGCGGCGCCTCGAGGCGGCGTCCTGCGCTTCGACCAGCGCTTCCTCGGCGGCCTCGGCCTGCAGTGCGAGTTCATTGATCTCGACGGCTTGTGTTGCCGCAACCTTGCTCATCTCGTCGAGTTCGGCTTGGGTCCGAACGGCCCACGCCGTTTGTTGCTCGACCTCATCAGAAGACGCGGCAAGTTCAGCCGTGAGTCGATCGATCTGTTCTTGTGTTGCCTCCGCCGTGGCTGTGGCGAGGTCGATCGCAGCCTTGGCCGCTTCGAGCTCGGTGGTAGCGGTTTCGAGCTGCTCGGCCAGGGATTCTCGTTCGGTGGCGGCGGTCGAGACGTCGTCGGTCAGCTTGGTGACGGTGTCTTCGAGTTCGGCCTTTTGTGCGTCGGATCGGGCGAGTTCGGCCCGGGTGCGGTCCAACGAAGCCGTTTCCGCCGAAAGGGCCCGACGTCGTCCGATCCACAACAGAAAGAGAACGACGGCAGCAATGGCACATCCGAGGGCGATGAACAGCACGGAGCAGACACTACCGAAAGGATGGGGTCGGTGAATCACAGCCCGGCCGCGAACCCTGATCGACGGATCCCGTAGCATCGTCGAATGGCATCTTCCCGCGACATTTTGGCCATGCTCGACGAGCTGGTCACGCTCACCACCCTCGAAGAGGAGAGCTCCCAATCGTTCAAGGTTCGCGCCTACGAGAACGCCAAGCAGGGTTTGCAGGGCGAGACCCGCGATCTCAGCGAGCTTTCGCTGGGCGACCTCGTGAAGGTGAAAGGGGTCGGTAAATCCACCGCGGCCAAGATCCGGGAGTTCGTCGACAACGGCAAGGTGGAAAAGCTCGAGACGCTGCGAGCGAAATACCCGCCGGCTTTCGTCGAGCTGAGTCGCATCCCGGGAATCGGCCCCAAGACCCTCAAGGTGCTTCGGTCGGAGCTCAACGTCGAAGACGTGGAAGGACTCAAGCAGGCGATCGCCGACGAGAAACTTCGATCGCTTCCCGGGCTGGGGGCCACCAGCGAGGCCAAGATCTCCAAGGCGATCGAGCGGCTGGGGCTGACGGGGAAGGATCGGCGCACGCCGATCGCCGAAGCGCTGCCGTTGGCCGAACGGCTCGTAGCCGATCTCGCGGTGCTCGACATCGTCGAGCGGGCGGAATTCTGTGGTTCGCTACGACGATTCTCCGAAACAGTCGGCGACATCGACATCACCGTCGCCTCGCTCGATGGGCCGGCCGTCATGGAGGTCGTGCGTTCCCACCCCGAGTCGAAAGAGATCGTGGCCAGCGGTGACACCAAAACATCATTCCTCACCGCTTCGGGCCTCCAGATCGACGTTCGGGTGGTGGCACCCGACCAATTCGGCGCGGCCACGATGTATTTCACCGGCTCGAAGTCGCACAACATCGCCCTGCGTCAGCGAGCGATCAATCGGGGTTGGATCCTCAACGAATACGGATTGTTCGACGTCGATGAAGACGGCAAAACCGGAGCACTGCGGGTCAGCGCCACCGAGGAAGAGATCTACGCCGAACTGGGCATGGAATTCGTGCCGCCGCCACTGCGGGAGAGCACGGGGGAAGTCGAGGCTGCGGCCGGCGATGGTCTCCCCGAGCTGATCCAGCAGGTCCACATTCGAGGTGATCTCCACTATCACACCGATCGTTCCGGAGATGGCCGTTCCACCGTGGCCGAGATGGTCGCCGTCGCCGCGGCCCGCGGTTACGACTACCTGGCGATCACCGACCACGGCGAAGACCTCGCGATCAACGGTTCGTCAGCCGAGGAGATGCTCGAACATCGGGCCGTGATCGCAGAGATCCAGAAGGGATACCCCGATCTCACGATCTTGTGGGGCTGTGAATTGAACATCAGCCCCGACGGTGGCCTCGACTACGAAGACGACTTCCGGGCGCTGTTCGACTACACGGTGGCCTCGGTGCACTCGGCCTTCGACCGGCCGATCGGAGACCAGACCAAACGACTCGTCGCCGCCATTTCCGACCCGACGGTGAATTCGATCGGCCACCTCACCGGGCGCTACATCGGTCGACGGCCGGGAATCGAACTCGATTACGACACCGTGCTCGAAGCACTCCTCGAACACGACGTTGCGCTCGAGGTGAATGGCGCCTTGCAGCGCCTCGACGCAGCGTCGGATGTGGTCCGCAAGGCCGTGGCCAAGAACGTGAAACTCGTGATCAACACCGATAGTCACCACACGTCCGAGCTGGGGCGGATGGAGTACGGGGTTCTCACCGCACAACGGGGTTGGGCCCCGAAGGATCTGGTGGTGAACACGTGGGAGAAGGACCGCTTCCTGGCGTGGGTGTCGTCTCGTAACGCCTGACAGAAGTTCACGCGGTTCGACCAGGCGGCGGTTCGACCGAGTGGTTGTGCAAGCCATCCCATTGTGCAAACGACTCCATTGTGCAATCGAGTCTGTTATGCGAACATGTGTTCGATGCACAGCTCCGTCGATCGCCTGGGTTCGAGTCAACGATCGATTCTCCACGCCGATCTCGACGCCTTCTATGCCTCGGTCGAACAGCGCGATGATCCATCACTTCGAGGCAAGCCGATGCTGGTCGGTGGGGGCGTCGTGCTCGCCGCCAGTTACGAGGCCAGAGCATTCGGTATCCGCACGGCCATGAGCGGAGGGGAAGCGCGGCGCTTGTGCCCACAGGTGATCGAGGTGCCGGCTCGGATGGCCGCCTACAGCGAGGCCAGCAAGGCCGTGTTCGACATCTTCCGTGACACCACACCCGAAGTCGAGGGCCTGTCCATCGATGAGGCATTTCTCGACGTCACCGGGCTGTTGCGTCTGCGAGGCGAGGCCCGCTCGATCGCGATCCGGCTGCGGGAACGAGTGCTCGACGAGGTCGGGCTCGCGATCAGTGTCGGCGGGGCGACCACCAAATTCCTGGCCAAGGTGGCCAGCGCGGTCTGCAAACCCGATGGTCTGCTGATCGTCGCGCCGGGAACTGAACTCGACTTCCTCCATCCCTTGCCGGTGCGGGCGCTGTGGGGTGTCGGCCCTGTCACCGCCGGCAAGCTCATCGAGCAGGGCTTGCACACCGTCGGTGATGTTGCCCGACTCGACGAGACGCAACTCGTCTCTGCACTCGGGGCCGGCGCCGGTCACCACCTGTTCGCCCTCGCTCACAATCGTGATGCACGGCGGGTCGACACCGGCCGTCGCCGTCGCTCGATCGGCTCGCAGCGTTCGTTCCCCCGTGGCCGCCTCGATCGCAAGGAGTGCGACGCCATTCTCATGGAGGTGGTGGATCGCGTGACGAGCCGACTCCGATCGGCTGATCGCGTCTCACGAACGGTCGTGCTGCGCCTCCGTTACGGCGACTTCAACCAGGCCACCCGGTCACGCACCTTGCTCCAGGCCACGTCATCGACCGACACGGTGCTCGCCACGGCCCGATCGTTGCTGGCCGAGGTGTGGCCGGAGGCCGAACGCCGGGGACTCACAAAGGTGGGAATCGCCGTCACGGGCTTGCACCCCAACAACGCAGTGCAGCTCGCCTTCGACTTCGACGGGCGTAAACCCGTCGAACTCGATTCAGCCCTCGATTCGATTCGTGATCGTTTCGGCCGGGCGTCGATTGGCCGCACGGCGTTGGTCAACCGAGCAGTCCGCGAAGTACCGCTGCTGCCCGATTGACCCGTGCAGATCAGTCGTCGGCGTTCTTCTTGCCGTTGCGCTTGCCCTCGCTCTTGCCCTTCGACTCTTTCTCCGACTTCTTCTCGCTGTCGTCGTCGTCGTCGTCGTCGTCGTCGTCGTCGTCGTGGTCATCAAGGTCATCGTCGTCGGAGTCCTCGAGCGAGCTTCCGTTTTCCTCGATCTCGTCTTCGTCGCTCTCTTTGTCCTTGTCCTTGCCACAGTTGGTCTTGGCCGCTTGGCTCATGATCTCGCCCTTGCCCTGGCCTTTCAGACGCTCGTCATGGGCGACACTCGACACGTACTCGCCGTGATTCTTGGCGTCCTCGCACGCTACCGACCCGTAGGGGACGTCCTTATCGTCCGCAGGAGGCAGGACCTCGTCCTTGACGGCCTCGTCTTCCGACTCGACCTCGATCTCGAGCGGCTCCGCTTCGGTGACGAGGGCGACGATCTCGTCTTCGCCGGGCATGGTCGTGGTGACGGCGACCACCTCGGCGACGGGGGTGGGCTCGGGCCGTGGCATCGGGAAGTTTCCGCTGATCGCGGCCGCCGCAGTGGCCGTGCCGATCAGGCTGGCTCCAGCGAGCGCAGCGAGTTTGTTGGCGATGGCGAGTTGTGGCAGCACGGAGGAATCTCCAAGTAGATGGCAGTGACCCTAGTCATCGACCAAACGGCCCTCAGAACTTGAGGGCCATATGACCCCACCTCTAGTCGCAGAAGCCCGAACGCCTCACATCGTTGGTTTCTCAGCCGATACGGGAGCCCTCGTTTCCCCAGTATCGGTCGCGGAGGAGCCGTTTGTAGAGCTTGCCGGTGGGCAGCCGCGGCAACTCGTCTTCGAAGTCAATCGATTTCGGGCACTTGAAATGGGCCAGATGTTCCCGCGAGAAGGCCATGAGTTCCGCGGCCAGGGGCGGTCCTGGCGACACGCCAGGCGTCACCTGAACAACGGCCTTCACCTGTTCGCCCATGTCGGGATCGGGCACGCCGAACACGGCGACGTCGGCCACCGCAGGGTGGGTGATGAGCAGGTCCTCCAACTCGCGAGGATAGATGTTGACCCCACCACTGATGATCATGTGGGCCTTGCGGTCGGTGAGGTAGAGATAGCCGGCATCGTCGAGATAGCCGATGTCGCCCAACGTGGTGCGGCCGCCGGGAAGGGTGGCGTCGGCCGTCTTCTCCGGTGACTTGTGGTATTCGAACGCGGGGCCGCCCGAGAAGTAGACACCGCCCTCTTCTCCGGCCGGGAGGTCGTTGCCTTCGGGGTCACAGATGTGGATAATGCCGCTCGGCGCGCTGCCAACCGAACCGGGCCGCTCGAGCCATTCCTCACTGGTGATGAAGGTGGCTCCGTTTCCTTCCGTGCCGGCGTAATATTCGAGCAGTTTCGGACCCCACCATTCGATCATCTGCCTCTTGACCGGAATCGGACAGGGAGCAGCGGCATGGATGGCCACTTCGAGGCTCGACAAGTCGGAGGAATCGCGGACTTCCTCGGGAAGTTTGAGCAACCTCACGAACATCGTCGGCACCCATTGGCTGTGGGTGACGCCATGGGTTTCGATGGCCTGTAGTGCCTTGGCCGGCTCGAACTTCTCCATGATCACCAGCGTGCCGCCCACCCGGTGGACGGGATGCGAAAAGGCCAAAGGGGCAGCGTGGTACATCGGAGCTGGCGACAGGTAGGTCATGTCGGATCGGTAGCCGAATCGAGTGATCATCGATGCCGTCGTTCTCGGGTCGACTTCCTCCATCGGGTGATCGAGGAGCGGTGCCTTGACGCCCTTCGGTCGTCCGGTCGTGCCCGACGAATACAGCATGGTGCGGCCCGGAGATGGATCGTCGATCGGCGTGACGGGCTGAGCGGCGACGGCATCTTCGTATGATTCCCACGGCGGCGCGTCGGCGACCCCCGCCGGTTGGGGTACTTCGTCGGTCATCAGCCATCGTTCCACCTCGGGGGTCGAGCGGCGGTCGATCGACATGGCAACGGCCGCCTTCGCGGCCGAGCTGATCACGAGGGTGGCGTCACAATCATCGATGATGTAGGCGACTTCGGGGGCAGAGAGGTAGCTGTTGATGGTGGTCAGGTAGAGGCCCGACCGGAACGCGGCCCAGACCACTTCCATGAACCGGATCTGGTTTTCCATGAACAGAGCAACGTGGTCACCCCGAACCAGACCCTGGGTCCGGAACAAGTGAGCCAGTTGGTTGGCTCGCTCGTCGAGCTGGCGATAGGTGAGCGTCTCACCTGATCCCGTCATCACGACCGCCAATTTGTGCGGCTCGGTTGCCGCGAATATTCCCGGATGCGCCACTCGAGATCCCCGATCGTCGGACGAACCGGACCCTATCTCATGGCCCGGAGCGGGAGCGAAAGGCCGAGGCCGGCAGGGATCAGCCGAGGATTGCGGCGAGATCAGCCGGGAGTTTCGCCTGCCCGTTCACCACATCAATTGGCGTGAGCGTGCCGTTGTGCCACCAGAATGGTTTGGCGCTCACGGGGTTTGGCCCGGCTTTGTAGTTGGTCACCGACACCTCGGCGAAGGTCGTTGCCACGATCGTCGGCGGCAGTTGGCCCTCGGCGATCACTCGGTCGAGATCGACGATCGTGAACTCGTCTCGACGGGGAATCGAGATGATGTAACCGGCCACGCTGGCCGTGTTGGTGAATTCTGCGAGCTCGAGAATCGAGGTGGTCTTGTAGAAGTCGCCATAGGACTGGCCGGAGGAGATCGCGGTGATCGCCGCGGCCGGATCGAACAGTCCGAAGTCGTAAGCGAATGTCTGCTTCAGCGCGAGGGCATAGGCCTCGTCGAAGGAGATCCCCCACCCGGCGAGATTGGCCTTCGAGACGATGTTGATCGACGTCGAGGAGTCCACGACCAACACCGCAGACAGGCCGGGGGCTGCAGTGGTGGCTGCGGAGTCCGCCTTCACGGTGCTCGATTGGTAGAGCAGTACGCGCAGTGATGCCTTGACATCGGTGTAGCGCACGCCGGGAGCGGTGGTCGCAGCAGGTTTCGCCGTGGTGGGAGTGGGTGCCACACTCGTGGTGGGAGTGGGTGCTGTGGTCGTGCTCAGCGACGTTTCGGGTTCAGAATCGACCACGCTGTCCGCAGTTGCCGTGGTCGTCGTCTCGCCGTCCACCGCGGTGGTGTCGACCGGGCTGAGGTCCAATGGCAGCGCATCAATGGTCGAAGTGGTGAGCCGCAGCTGCGGCGTGGTCGTGTCTGTGGTCGACGTCGCCGTCGCCGACACATCGATGTTGCTGCACGCCGTCGCAAGCAGCACAAAACAGAGACTCAGGAACACAAACCGCATGCCGATCTATCGGCGGCTGGGCGTGTCGCTTGAGAGGGCAAATCGCCTACGGCACCCTCAGTCGACGTAGCGTCGGAGCTTGGCCTTCTTGCCTCGCAGCATGGCGCCACTCATGATGTTGATCACATCCTGGACGGCTGATTCGGGCACACCAACGACCGAGAAGTTGTCGGAGATTCGGATGGGTCCGATTTCTCGACCCGAAAGATTTGTTTCGTTGGCGATGGCGCCAACCAAGTCGCCCGGCCGCATTCCGGCCTTCTTGCCGAGACTGATGTGCACGAACGCCGTGTCGCCCGATGTTGGCTGGCCCTTGCGACCGCGGTCACCGCCGCCCGGTCGCTGACCGTGCTTCTGACCGCCGTGCTTCTGACCGCCGTGCTTCTGACCGCCATGTTTCTGGCCATCGTTCGAGCCACCGCTGCGGTCGTTGCCTCGTTTCTTGCCGTCGTACTGATTACTGCGTTCGGAGAAGTCGGGGATCTCCTGCTCATCGACGGTGGCGCCACGGGCGGCGTGTACGAGCTTGATGGCGGCAAGGGCAATGGTGCGGAGATCGGCATCTCCGGTGAGACCCTCGAGGACTCCTTCGTAGTCTTCGAGGTCGTCGGCGCCGATCGCTTCGCTGACAGCGGCCACCGTCATCTCGATCTGCCGCTCACGGAGGTCGGCGACGCTGGGAACCTTCTCGATCTTGATCGTCTGTTTCGTGAGACGTTCGATGTTGCCGAGCAGGCGGCGCTGCTTGGGTTCGACCAGCGTGATGGCAACCCCTTCACGACCGGCCCGACCAACCCGACCGATGCGGTGGACATAACTCTCAGCCGCCGACGGCACATCGAAGTTGACGACGTGGGTGAGGGTGTCGACGTCGAGGCCGCGGGCCGCAACGTCGGTGGCGACCAGCAGTTCGGCGGTGCCGTCGCGCAGGCGTGACATCACCCGGTCGCGCTGGTTCTGATCCATTCCGCCGTGGAGGGCCTCGGCCCGGTAGCTGCGCCCGTTCATCGTGGACGTGAGTTCGTCCACCTCGGTTCGGGTGCGGCAGAAGACGATGGTGGAGCCCGGCGACTCGATGTCGAGAATTCGCCCGAGCGCCGATGCCTTGTGGTTGCGCTGCACGACGTATGCCGTCTGGCGAATGAGCGTTTTGCCGGGATCGGACTTTCCCTTGCCGATCTGCACGTGGACGGGATCGCGTTGATAGCGCTTGGCGATCGACTTGATTCGCCCTGGCATCGTTGCCGAGAAGAGGACGGTCTGACGTTCATCGGGTGTGCTGTCGAGGATTGCCTCGATGTCGTCGGTGAAGCCCATGTCGAGCATCTCGTCGGCTTCATCGAGTACGACGGTGCGGATCTTGTCCAGGCGAAGCGAACCCCGTCCGATGTGATCGAGCGCCCGGCCAGGAGTGGCAACCACCACGTGCACGCCGCGATCGAGTGCGGCCAGTTGACGACCGATCGGTTGACCACCGAAGATCGGCACCACCTTCACGCCGAGTTCGCGGCCGTACTTGAACAAGGCCTCACTCACCTGCACACAGAGCTCTCTCGTCGGCGTGAGGATCAACGCCACCGGCGAATTCGGTGTGCCGGGCTCGATCGCGTTCAGGATCGGCAGCGCAAAGGCGGCGGTCTTGCCGGTGCCGGTGGCGGCCTGCCCGAGCAGATCGTTGCCGGCCAGCAGGAGGGGAACAGTCTCCATTTGGATGGGGGTTGGTTCCTCATAGCCGAGGGCGGCGATGGAACGCAGGAGCTCGGGTCGAAGCCCGAGTGCCTCGAACCCATCCGGCTCGGCCGGCCCCGGGTTGTCTTCAACAGGGTTCTCGGTGGCTTGTTCAGCGCTGTCTTCCACCGCGCTCTCCTGGACGGAGCCATCTGTGTCTTGCACAGGGCTGGGGCTGTCTTCGGTTGGGAACAAATCAGTCATGGCGCGTTGAGCTTCCTTGGGCGAACAAGCCACGATACGAACGAAACGGCGTTGTGCCCTGTTTTCGGCAACCCTGGCAGCGTCGGTTGGTGTGCCAAACTCGTGAAAACAAGGACGACTGATGACAAACGACGAGTGGAAGATCATCCCGACGGTCGACGACGACGGAACAATCAATGCTTCTCGGATGGTGCGTGAGGTGGCCGAGGAAACGCTCGCACTACTGCCGAACCTCGTCGAGATCAGTGTCGTTCTCGATGGCAAACGCGAAGTCCGGAAACTCGATGGCCGATCCGACGACCTCATCGCCCAGTTCGAGCGGCATCAAGCGCTCGACGTCTGCCGTTGGTTCGACGTCGATCGATGGCAATGGTCGGCCTACTGCTCCGACGACCACCTGGATCGATTGCGGCAAGAAGCCAACGAGCGTTTCGGTGCCGACGACGGCGTGGTCACGAGTCGGGTCGATCCCGGAAACGAGTTCTATCACTCCACGCTGCTTCCCGACCGCGACGAACGGCAAACCGCCGAGGACGTGCTGCTGCTCACGATGTTGGCCGCACAGGGCGACCCCGGGGCCGAGCCACGGTCGATCGACCACGTCCTCCTGTTCTCGTCAGCCGACGAAGCCGACGCTGCGGCCGAGAAGCTCGAGGCTCACGGTTTCTCGAACGGCGAGATCGTGATCAGTCATGTGCATCACCACGACGATGGCACCGGTGTGGTCGAGGTGGCGGAAAGGGCCGCCCCGAACCTTCACCTCTTACGGCAAACGCGAGCCGAACTGCTGACCGTGACTGCGGAGTTCAACCCCAGCTACGACGGATGGGGATGTCCCGTGGTCAAAACGACGCCCGTGCGGAAACGACGTCGTTGGCTGGGCCGTTGATCGGATCGAGCCGTCTCGTTGCGAACCGCTACCTCGAGCAGAGGCCGTCGGATCGCGGCACACTCCTCGCATGGTCGACGTCGAACATCCAGAGACATCCGAACCCGAATCGAGCGGCGTACTCCGGAAGCTGATCATCGGGATCGGTGTGATCGTTGGTCTCATCGTGTTGTTTCTGATCGGTGGGGCCGTGATCCCGCGCTGGTGGGCGCAGCGCATGGGCGGCGTCATCGATGGGCGATTGATCTTCGGTAGTTTCCTCGGTCTCGTGATGGGCTTCCTCTTCACGTTCCTACCGCTGGTACTCCTCAGGCTCGGCGTCCGATACCGCCGAGGGCACAAGCGGGCGCTCTCGCTCGTCGTTCTGGCTGTGCTCCTTGCGGCGCCGAATCTGGCCACGCTGGGAATCGTTTTCGGCACGAGTAGTGCGGCCCACGCCGGCGAGAGAATTCTCGACGTTGATGGACCAGGGTTCCGAGGCGGAAGCCTCGTCGGTTCGGTTCTGGCAGTGATAGCCGTGTTCGGACTGGGCGGATTGCTGATGTCCAGACGTCGCAACAAGAACAAGGCAAGCAAACTGAAAGCGGAGCTGGCCGACCGGGATTAGCAGGGAGGCCTGAGCAGGGGAGCGTGAGCGGCGAATGGTTTCGTGCCGCTTCGTGGATCAGAATGCGGAATGGCCTACATCTCGGATCGATTGGTTCACGACGCCGACGCCCACATCATGGAAACGCCGAACTGGCTCCGTGATCACGCCGACCCTGCGATCCGTGACCGCATCGAGCGACCGGGGTACGCCAACGAACTGGTGCAGACGGGCGACGCAGGCGTGCTGGGAGGCGACACGCCCGACCGTGACCTCGATGCCGCCTTTGCCCGCCTGACGGATCGTCATCGCTCGGCCGAGTTCTTGGCCGACGAAGCAACCGACGTGATGATGCGGAAGAACTTCGCAGCCACCGGATCGTTCCTCGCCGAAGATCGACCGAGAGTGCTCGATTTCATCGGGGTCCAGAGCCAGTTGCTGTTCAACACCTTTCACAACTCGAAGCTCTATCAATGGGAGCATCAGCCCGATCTCGACTTCGCCTACGGCGTCGCCCGGGCCCACAATCGGGGCATGACCGAATTCTGTTCGGTCGATTCGAGGCTTCTGTCCACCTGTTATGTGCCGCTGGCCGACTTCAGCCGGGCCGAGGCGATGGCCGCCGAGGCAATCGCAATGGGGGCATCGGCCCTGCTCGTCGCCTCTGGATGTCCCGCCCATCACTCGCCGAGCCATCGGGGCCTCGATCCGGTGTGGAGGCAGGCCGAAGAGGCGGGCATCCCGATCGTCTTTCATGTAGGAGGAACCGGTGAGCTGATCGACCCCAACTACTTCGAGAACGGCCTGCCGATCCCCAGCGACTTCCATGGCGGCGACGAGAACTTCCGGTCGGTCGACTACATGGCGATTCCGTTTCCTCCGATGCAGACCTTGGCCACCATGATCTTCGACGGTGTGCTCGACCGTTTCCCGAACCTCCGGATCGGTGTGATCGAGCAGGGTTGCATCTGGCTGCCGAGCTGGCTGAAGCAGATGGAGTCGGCCTTTGACGCCTTCGTCCGGCATGAGGAGCGCTTGCGGGATCTATCGCTACGCCCGAGCGAGTTCGTGGAACGGCAGATTCGAGTGACGCCCTACCCGACCGAGGACGTCGGTTGGGTGACCGAACAGGTTGGGCCGAACATCCTGCTCTTCAACACCGACTACCCCCACGTCGAGGGAGGCCGGCGGCCGTTCGAGCGATTCGAGAAGAGCCTCGGGGATGTGAGTGAAGAGGTCCGGGATCGTTTCTATGCCCAGAACTTCGTTGATCTGATGGGTTCGGCCATGGAGGCACTCGTTCAGCCGGTTGCTGGCTCCTAGCGAATGAAGCCGCGGAGGATCACCGTGATCATCTGATCGAAGTGGGATGGATCCACGTGATGGGCCTCGACGGCTTCCAGCGCCACGAATCCGTGGAGGGTGCTTCGCATCGTGGTCGCCGCCTCGGCTGCTGTGACTTCGTCGAGCCCGGTGGAGCGAAGGATGAGCGCCAGCAGATCGTGCAGATCGGCGGAGGCCCGTGCCAGCTCCTCGCCAACCGCAACCGGCGGGGCGACGCTGGCCGAATATTGGCCGGGATGCAGGCGAGCGAATTCCCGGTAGGCGGCAGCGACGGCGCGCAGCGCATCTTCACCGGCGACACCGAGCGCGGCATCACGTACGGATTGGGTGAGGTTGATGGTGGCCCGCACGGCGGCGACGTGGTGGAGGTGGCCCGCTCCATCGATGTAGGTGTAGAGCGCAGACGGACGCACGCCGAGAACCTCGGCCACATTCGACATGCTCAGTGCCGCCGCCCCGTCCCTGTCGAGGAGTTCGATTGCGGCCGACACCACGGTGTCGACATCGAGGCGGAACCCGACGCGTCTGGCCATGGGGAAACCGTACTCGATGAGTTGACATCAAGAACTGTGAAGTTTCTCGCTTGAATTGAAACAACTTCAATTCCTTGGACGTTGGAATAGGAGCAGTCGACAGGCGGCTGCCAGTTCTGAAGGAGAGTTCACATGCTCACGCAAAATGATCCGTTCCGGTCCATCGATCAATGGCTGAATGCTTTCAACTCACGCTCGTGGACCGACACGACGGCGCCCATCGACGCCTATCGCCGAGGCGAGAATGTCTGGGTCCACATGGACCTGCCCGGGGTCGCCGCTGACAGCCTCGACATCGACGTCGAGCGCAACAACCTCACGATCACCGCCGAACGCAGCTATTCCCGAGAAGAAGGCGACCAGATCTATTTCGCCGAACGGCCCCAGGGAAAGTTTCGTCGGCAGGTGAATCTCGGAGATGGCTTGGACGCTGAGGCGATCGAGGCCGATTATCACAATGGTGTGCTGACCCTGCGAATTCCCGTGGCCGAGAAGGCCAAGGCCCGCAAGATCGCCATCAACACCGTCGGCTCCGAATCGGACGCGTCGGCAATCGAGGCCCATCTGTCGGACGGCTGACAAGCCAAATCGTCCGACGGCAACATCGACGGAGTCGAGCAGTAAACCCTCCCGCCCTCGACTCTTCGGCCGGCATCCCCGTGAGCGTCCACTGCCACGGGGGTGCTGCGCGCGTAGGCTCGGATGATGACATGGTTCGGAAAAAACATCCCCAGCCAAGCCGGACGATCGGCCTTGGTGACCGGAGCCAACAGCGGCCTTGGTTATGAAACGACGAAGGTGCTTGCCGCCGCAGGCGCCTCGGTGGTGATGGCCTGTCGCAACGACGAAAAGGCCCAGGCCGCTCGGGCCAAGCTGCTCGCGGAACTCCCGACCGCTGATCTCACGATCGAACTCCTAGATCTGAGTTCGCTCCGGTCCGTCGCAGCGTTCGTCGAGCGCTTGGTCGAGAGCAACGACCATCTCGATCTCCTGATCAACAACGCCGGGGTCATGGCAACCCCGCCGCAGATGTCCGAAGATGGCATCGAATACCAGTTCGCCTGCAACCACACGGGGCATTTCGCGTTGACGGCCGGACTCATGCCGCTGTTGATGGCCGCCGACTCGAGCCGCGTCGTGGCCCTGTCGAGCCTGGCCGCTCGCAGCGGCTCGTTGGTCGATTACGACCCCACGTCGCTCGCGTCGTACGACCCGATGTCGGTGTATCAGGCGACCAAGCTGGCCAATCAGGTCTTCGCCGTCGAACTCGACCGCCGACTTCGAGCCGCTGGGGCCCAGACGATTTCGGTGGCTGCCCATCCCGGTTTGGCCGAGACGAATCTCTTTGCCAATTTCGGTGACAACCCCCTGATGCAAACCGCGGCCCGGCTCGCCACCAAGGTGGTGACGCAGAGTGCCGCCGCAGGTGCACTCCCGACGCTGATGGCGGCCACAGCTCCGAATGTCGCCGGTGGTTCCTATTTCGGCCCCGGACTTCCGGGTGAGATGTGGGGCCCGCCGAAGAAGATCGATGTGCTGAAGCGCGCAGCAGACGAGGGTACGGGTCAACGCCTTTGGGACCTGTCGGTGGACCTGACCGGCGTGGAGTTCGCGGTCTGATCGCGGTCGTTCACGAGAGGCCGGGGACTACGAGTCGGCGAGCACGGGGCTGCCGTGGTCGCGGATCCGTTCCATCGCCCCGATGAGCTGTTGGGTGATTCCGGGCTCGTGTGACGAGTGGCCGGCGTCGGGAACGATCACCACACTGGCCTCGGGCCAAGCCTGTTGCAGGTCGTACGCATTCTTCACCGGGCACACGATGTCGTAACGGCCGTGCACGACGAACGTCGGAATGTGGCGAATCTTGTGGATGTCGCGTAGCAGTGTGTCCTCGGGGGAGAAACGGCAGTTTGCGAAGTAGTGCGCCTCCAGAACCGCCATCGCCCATGCGGTCGTTTCGTCGTCGAACAGGCCGGCGAATTCCGGATCGGGAAGCAGCGTGCAGCACGAACCCTCGTAGGTGCTCCAGGCCCGGGCCGCAGCCAGAGCCACCTGCCGGTCGGGTGACGCAAGGAGTTGCCGGTAGGCCGTGAGCAGATCATGGCGCTCGCTCTCGGCGATGGGCGCCACGAACGCCTCCCATAGTTCGGGTTGTACGAATCGGATCGAGTAGAGCCACCAGTGGATCTCCTCGGGACGCAGGAGCCAAATACCGCGCAGAATCAGGCTCTTCACGGCGGCGGGGTGGGTCTGGGCGTACGCCAGCGACAGGGTGCTGCCCCAGGACCCCCCGAACACGTGCCACCGGTCGATGTCGAGGTGGCGCCGCAACACTTCGATGTCGGCCACGAGCGCCTCGATGGAATTGCCAGCCGTCTCGCCCGTGGGACGGGATCGACCGGCGCCGCGCTGGTCGAAGAGTACGACGCGAAAGTAGCTCGGGTCGAAGAAGCGGCGGTCGGTCTCGGTGCACCCGGCACCAGGGCCTCCGTGGACGAACAACACGGGCACACCGTCGGGGTTGCCCACTTGCTCCCAGTACAGAACGTGCGGCTCTTCCACCGCCAGGTCGCCGGTGGCGAACGGTTCGATCGGGGGCAAGAAGTGTTCATTCGGCACGGCAGGAAAACCTAGTCGGTGCCGCGTTTGGTGCCCATCACCTTCCCGTCGGGCCGATCGCCGAGGGGGGTGCGAGTGACTTTGCCCTTGTGAGCTGCTGTGGGGGAAGGCAAGATCACGATCATGAACGGATCGGCGGGCACCATTCGGCTCGGGGTCAAGCCCGCGCTGGTTTTCAGATTTCTGGTAGCAGTGGCGGCCTTGATCGTGGCTGTGTCACTCCTTGGTCGGCTGCTGTATGTGACCGGCCATCTGCAAGGTTTCGACTACTCGATCAACGACCTCTTCAATGTCGATGCCGAGGCAAATCCGCCGACTTGGTTCGGTTCGATGATGCTGTTCGCGGCGTCGATGCTGTCACTCTCCATCGCCGGCATGCGGGTCGAGATCGAGCAGCGAGCTTGGTATCTGTTGGCCGGAACCCTCGCGTTGATGTCGCTCGATGAGGCGGCAACGCTGCACGAGCAGGCGGTCAGCCCGCTTCGTGACGCCCTGGACACCTCGGGGATCTTCTACTTCGCCTGGGTGTTGCTGGGTATCCCGTTCGTGATCGGGATGGGCCTGGTGCTGAGGCCACTGTTCCGGTCGCTGGCCGACATCGACAAGCAAAATCTCATCACCGCGGCCGCCCTCTATTTCTCGGGCGCCCTCGGAGGAGAAATGGTGAGCGGCCTCGCCGCCGATGACCAGGACTCGGTGTCGTACGTACTCATCACGCACGTCGAGGAAAGCCTCGAGTACCTCGGCGCGGCGATGCTCATCTACGCGTTGACGTCGATCATCGTCACCTCGAACTCAGCCGTCCGCAGCAGCACCGAACATGTGGTCGCGTCGAGCAATTGAACCCCGGACTCACCGTTGGCGTGACCGTTACCCGTGCGTTCTCGTGCGTGACGACCTAAGGTCGATCCAATGGACGGAATCTCGAGCTTCTTCGAATTCGTCAAGGACAACTGGAACATCCCCAACAGTGACGACGACATCCTCGGCCACGGTTGGACCCATTTGAAGTTGACGCTCATGGTGCTTCTCGTGGTCTCGGCGATCTCGATTTCGCTCGGCGTGTATGTGCAGAACAAGCCAAAGCTCAAGCAAGCATCGATCTCGACGGCCTCGATTTTCCTCACGCTTCCTTCGCTCGCACTCTTCGGCTTGTTCATTCCGTTGGTCGGCACCGGCTTCTGGCCCGTGTTCATCGCCCTGTGTATGTATGGGATCCTGCCGATCCTTCGCAACACGATCACTGGGCTCGATGAGGTCAACCCTGCAGTCGTCGAATCGGCCAAGGGAATGGGCATGACCCAACTGCGGCAGCTCACCGACGTGAGGATCCCGCTGGCTTGGCCCGTGATCATGGCCGGCATCCGGGTGTCAGCCCAACTGGTGATCGGCATCGCCGCCATTGCCCCGCTCGTTGGTTACGGCGGCCTCGGTCGCTTCATTCAACGAGGCCTCACCAGTCTTGGTCTGCCCAACTCGCTCGAGCGGGTGTGGACCGGCACGGTCTTCGTCGTGCTCTTGGCCCTCGTGCTCGACTTGATCCTCGGCCGCTTCGAATATCTCACCACGTCAAAGGGAATACGCCGATGAACCACGCGACGACCGATCCGACCGATCGGGAGGTCATGATCCACCTCGACCAGGTCGAGAAGGTTTACCCCGGCACCGATATTCCCGCCGTCGACAAGCTTTCGCTCGATGTGCACAAGGGCGAGGTTCTGGTGCTCGTCGGCCCGTCGGGTTGCGGCAAGAGCACCACGCTCCGGTTGATCAATCGCATGATCGAGCCGACCGGTGGTCGAATTCTCTTCGGGGGCGAGGACGTCACCGACGTCAACCCCGACGAATTGCGCCGACGGATCGGTTATGTGATCCAACAGATCGGCCTGTTCCCGCACCGCACGATTGCCCAGAACATCGGCACCGTCCCTCGAATGTTGGGATGGGAGAAGAACAAGATCCAGTCCCGAGTCGATGAGCTGCTCGACATGGTCGGTCTCGAGCCCAAGATCTTTCGCGATCGCTATCCAAAGGAGCTGTCGGGCGGACAGGCGCAGCGGGTCGGCGTGGCCCGGGCGTTGGGTGCCGATCCCGAGGTTCTGCTCATGGATGAACCATTCGGGGCCATCGACCCGATCACGAGAGACCGGCTGCAGAACGAGTTCCTGCGACTGCAGGCCGAACTCCAGAAAACGATCGTCTTCGTCACCCACGACATCGATGAAGCCATCAAGATGGGTGACCGCATCGCCATTCTTGGGGAACGTTCCGCTGTCGCCCAGATCGACACTCCCGAGCGGATTCTCGCCTTGCCCGCCAACGACTTCGTCGACGATTTCATCGGTGCCGGGTCGACGCTGAAGGGCCTCAACCTCAGTCGAGTGCGCGATCTCGAACTCCGGGCTTTCCCCACGATTCGTCACACCGATGGGCGCGACGTCGGGTTGAAGGCGCTCACCGGCTCGGACCAACCGTGGCTGCTCGTGCTCGATGACGACGATCGTCCGACCCGCTGGGTCCGGCGCGAAGACCTCAACCGCACCGACGCCCCGCTCCTCGAGCTCGGTCAGCACGTCCGGGCCAAAACCGAGGCCAACGCCACGCTTCACGACGCCTTGGAGCAGATGGTCACCTCGTCCACCGGTAACTGCTGCGTCATCGACGCTCACGGCAAGATCATCGGTGTCGTCGGCATCGACACACTCACTGAAGTGATCGATCGAATGCAGTCCGAGGCCAAGATCCACAACGCAGAAGTGGAAGCGAGCCATCGATGACGGCGCCAGTGGCCGAAGCGGCGCCCAGTCGAACGATCGCCCCCGACGACCCAACGGTCAAGCGCACGCAGGCCACGCGTAATCGCAGCTGGGGACTCATCATCACGCCCGCCGTTCTGCTGATCCTCGCCGTTCTGCTCTACTTCTACTACCAGAGCCTCGACCTCCGTGAAGACAACAACTTTGCCGCATGGTCTTCTCTCCAGGGGTCGAAGCTGCGCAACGAAATCACCGAGATGATCGTGATCGCTCTGTGGTCGACCCTGTTCGTCATCAGCATCGCCGTGCCCCTCGGCGTTCTCCTCACCCGAGAGAATGGTCGTCGGTTCGCACCGGCCGTTCTGGCTGTTGCCAACGCCGGCCAGGCCGTGCCCGCCTATGGCCTGCTGATTCTCTTCCTGTCTCTGACCGGGCAAGGCCTCAAGACCGTCGTGATCTCGCTTGTCTTCTATGCGTTGCTGCCCGTGCTGCGCAACACCATGGTGGGGTTGGGTCAAGTCGACCGGGCAACGATCGAAGCCGGGCGTGGTATGGGGATGACCAGTCTTCAGGCTCTGACCCGTATCGAGTTGCCGCTGGCCGTGCCGATCATCCTGGCCGGCATCCGTACCGCACTCGTGATCAACATCGGTGTTGCCACGCTCGCCTTCTTGGTCGGCGGCGGTGGCCTCGGTATCACCCTGTCGACCGGCTTGAAGCTCCAGCAGGACCCCGTGGTCTTCATCGCATCGGCCATGGTGGCGCTCCTGGCGCTCACCGTCGACTGGATCGCCGCCATGATCGAGCGTCTCCTTCGGCCCAAGGGCATCTAGAGCTTCCAGAGCTCAGGGCCGGCAGTAGCCGACTCGAGGGCAGTAGCCAGCTGGAGAGCCTCCGGGCCAGGGCAGTAGCCAGCTGGAGAGCATCCGGGCCAGGGCAGTAGCCGGCTCGAGGGCAGTAGCCAGCTGGAGAGCATCCGGGCCAGGGCAGTAGCCGGCTCG
>JBBKXQ010000130.1:0-6024 GCA_037969565.1 Acidimicrobiales bacterium
CCCGGCGATGAAGTAACAGATCGCGGCTCCTGCGGCGGCGTAGGAGATTGCGCCGTAGGCGACTGCCTTTGCGCCCCAGTGATCTTCGTTGCTGAGATCGGCGAAACCGATCACGACATCGGCTGCGGTGACCATCGCGAGGAGCGCAGCCATCTTGAGTCGGTGCCGGCGGAGATCGGTGTTGCTGACACGGATTGCTCGAGCAAGGTGGCTGCGTTGACTGATGGCGGTGATGGCTGCGATCGCGAGGAGGGCTGCACCGAGGTAGATGTCGATTCCGACGATTGCCATCACCCCTGCAATGACGAGCGTGGCAACCATTGCGTTGATGGTGTTGGCGGCATGACGTTGGTTCATGATGGTCTCCAGGTGGTATCGGGGAACGGTGATGATCAGGTCGAGGCCGGTTCGTGTCCAAGCTGCACTGAGGCCTCGATTGCGGGTCAGGTCAGCGTGATGTTGGATGAGGTCGTCGCGATAGCGGTCACGGAATTCATGGGGATACAGAAGGGTCAGGGCTCGGTAGGCCGGGTGAGTGTTCATGTCACGCGAGCCCGGGCCGCAGGTTGGTCCGAGCAATAGCGACGAGACGGGCAAGACGGTCGGCTTCGGCCCGACAGACCGTTCGACCCAACCCGGTCAATCGGTAGTAGCGGCGGCGCTGATCGTCGTCATCGGCGGGGCGTCGGTCGGATTCCTCGGCGAGACCGGCGTCGACGAGACGTTTCAAGGTGCCGTAGAGGGTGGCGGGCCCCATTCGTACGATTCCGCCGGAGGATTCCTCGACGGCTCCCATGATTGCGTAGCCGTGGAGTTCGTCATGGGTCAGTGCGACCAGCACATGGAACTGGGTCTGGGGAAGCGGTAGGTACGACATCGGTTCGTTCTCGCTCATGACATCCATCATCTATCGCATAGCGATATAGTGTCAAGAGATACATCGGATAGCGCCCGATTGGCGGCCGTCCCGCCGGACTGCGGCGACGAGCTGGCCGGAGCTAGAGCGTTTGCTCGAGGTGAGCCACGATCAAGACGTCGTCAGCGCCGAGGAATCGAACACGGATCACTTTCGAACTACGTTCGGTCTCACAGCAAGCCAATTGGGGGAATCATGAAGAAAGCATTTGCACTGACGTGCGCCGTGACGTTGCTCACGATCGGCATGTCATCGGCAGTGTCGGCGGACCGCACCTACCACACCGAACACATCAGCCTGCACGCGATCGGCGACGCGCCGCTCCGGTCGGGCAGCGTCACCAACATCCATGCGAACGGGCCGAAAGTCTATGCACAGGAGCGATACCTACTCAACGGGGCACTCCCGAATCACGAGTATTCGATCACTCTGAATGTGTATCTATTTGATGCGCCATGCGACGGCGATTCTGTGCCGTTCTTGAGCGTGCCGATTTCGACGAACGCCGCGGGCAACGGACATTCCAAGGCGCCGACCATCCCGCCGGAGGCCGTCGAGGGACTCGAAGGTGCGCACGGTGCCAACTGGATCGTGTTCGATGGGAAAACGCCGGTCTACGAAACCGGTTGCCAGGTCGTCGTCCTGGACTGATCTCTCGGCGTTGGTAGGGGGTCGATCAACCGTGGCGCCAACACCCTGGGTAGGGTCGCGCCATGACCCGCATCGCACGTCACGTCAACCTCGCCTCTCGTCCGAATGGCGCACCCGTCGCCGAGAACTTCGCTGTGGTCGAAGCCGAGGTGCGGGCGCCGGAGGACGGCGAGATCGTCGTCGCAAATCGTTTCATGTCGGTCGACCCCTACATGCGAGGCCGGATGAACGACGTCAAGTCGTACGTGGCGCCATTTCAGATCGGTCAACCACTCGAAGGTGGCGCTGTCGGTGAAGTCATCGAATCGAAATCACCCGAGGTCGCCGTAGGTGACCTCGTCGTCCACGGTCTCGGTTGGCGGGAGATCGCGGTCATGCCGGCAACGCAGACGCAGCCGGCCGCGGACGTCGATGGCGTGTCGTTGTCGGCCAACCTCGGAGTGCTTGGCATGCCGGGTCTGACCGCCTACGCCGGTCTGCTCGATGTGGCATCGTTCCGAGAGGGCGACGCAGTCTTCGTGTCCGGTGCGGCCGGAGCAGTGGGTTCGCTTGTCGGCCAACTGGCCAAGCTGAAAGGAGCGTCGCACGTCGTCGGATCCGCCGGCTCGGACGAAAAAGTCGAATGGCTCACTGCTGAACTCGGCTACGACGCCGCTTTCAACTACAAGTCCGGACCGGTCGCCAAGCAGCTGTTCGCCGCGGCTCCCGACGGCATCGACGTCCACTTCGACAACGTGGGTGGTGACCATCTCGAAGCCGCAATCCACGCGCTCAACGTGCACGGGCGCGTCGCACTCTGCGGTGCGATCTCGACGTACAACAATGCTGCTCCGACACCGGGGCCGAACAATCTGTCCCTGGCGATCGGCAAGCGTCTGAACCTGCGCGGCTTCATCGTCAGCGATCACGGCACCATGCGCGGCGACTTCGTCCGCGAGGTCGGTGGGTGGCTGGTCGACGGCTCGATCAAGCAGGAGGAAACCGTGCTGCATGGAATCGAGAGCGCGGGTGAGGCGTTCATCGGCCTCCTCGCCGGGATGAACACCGGCAAGATGGTCGTCGAGCTCTGAGTCGAACCCCGGCCAGACGCGACGCGATGCCTCAGGTGTCGAAGCCGGCCCCGAAGCGGTCGAGCAGGCGAAGCCATGGACCCTTGTGCCCTGTCCGATCTTCGCGGAGCAACGCTCGCTTGGTGACGGCAATTGCCGGCCGTCGGAACGGCTCGGGCGGGAATGGGATGGGTTGGCGCCGTCGCCACACGACCCGATTGGCTCCGACCGTGCGCCGAGGTGCTCGATTGGCCCTCGGGATCGTGGCTTGTCGCCCGGCCGAACGTGTGTCCTCGGCACTGCAGGGTGCGCTCATGCTGCGAGAGGGTCCTCGGCGACAGGCCGACGGGTCTATCGTCTGGCGATGGTTGATTCGCTCGCGCCTCTGAGTCGCCGTCTGAGCGAGACGTTGTCGATCGTCGCCCCGGTGCTGCAATCCGGCATGGGTGGGGTCGCAGGGCCCGAGCTCGTTGCCGCCGTGTCGAACGCCGGTGGGCTGGGGATCTTGGCTGCGCTCCGACTCGAACCCGACCAGATTCGGGCTGCGATCAGGCGAGTTCGAGAACTCAGCGACAAGCCGTTCGGCGTGAACATCTGGCTGCACGAAGATGTCCGTACACCTCCGGATCCCGCCACCCTCTCCTACGACCACATTCGAGGCGTTCAATCAGTCCTCAATGAACTCCGTCGACGGTTCGAACTTGCACCAACGTTCGACCGGCCGGACAAGGAACCGGATCTGGTGAACGACGCGCTGCAGGTGATGATCGATGAACGCATCCCGGTGTTTTCCGCAGCGATCGGCGTGCCCGAGTCATCACTCGTCCAGCGATTCCATGACGTCGGAACCAAGACCATCAGCATGGTGGCCAGCGTTGCCGACGCGGCTGCTGCGGTGGCCAACGGTGTCGATGTCGTTGTCGCACAGGGCACCGAGTCGGGTGGACACCGCAGCTACGGGAGCAAGCTCGACAAACGTGACGCGGTCGGATCGAGCACGTTGACGTTGGTGCCAGAGATCATCGATGCCATGGCCGGAGCGGTACCCGTTGTGGCCGCCGGTGGCATCGTGGATGGGCGCGGCCTTGCCGCGATGCTCGCCCTCGGCGCCGACGGTGTGCTTCTCGGCACCAGATTCGTCGCTACCAAGGAGTCGACGGCCTCGGAGATCTGGAAGCAGCGCATGATCTCCGGGACGCGAAGCACGACCCTCACCGACGGGTTTACGGGGCAATGGGCCCGGGTGCTGCAATCGGAGTTCACAGAGCACTGGGATGCATCAGGCGTTGCACCGTTGCCCGGGCTTCTCCAGGCAGCGGCAGGCCGAGATCTGTTCGCGATGGCAAAGCGGCTCGACGACGACCAGATGCAACCGCTCTATGCGGGCGCCTCCGTGGCCTTGATCAACGACCTGCCCGGGGCGGCCGAGGTCGTGGCGACGATGGTGGCCGAGGCTCGTGCCCACCTTTCCCGCTGGCAAGTCTGAGTTCTCCTGCCCAACGGCTCGACCCATGCGAGGTTCGGGATTCCGGTGAAGGTCGAGCCTCGATGGGCAACCGTGTCGTGGATCTCCTCCGTTTCGAGAACGAGGAAGCTCCTCTCAGGACACTGCTGCATCATCACTTTCGAGGAGGGGATGGCGGGCGATGTCACGAGGTTGGCCGCCTGCGTCGTCAGGAATTCCGCCGAGGATCGACGCAAGGCGTGCGATCCGTTCATCGAGTTGCTTGCGACCAACATCGTCGAGTTCGAGGGTTTCGCACAGATGATCGGCGAAGAGGGCCCATCCGAGACCAAGCGCCGAGGAGGTGGCGATCATGGCGTCGACCTCGTCCTGGGGCAGATCGGGCCTGCTGTCGCCGAGTGCTGCCTGCCAACTCGAGAGCACCGGATGAGATGGGAAGAGGTTGGCTCCCCCGTCGAGTCGGATCCGGGCGATCGCCTTGGCCAACTCACCGTCTCGGCGAGAAGCAAGGTCGGGCGGTGGGAATCCGGTGGTGTCGCGTTGTGCGCTCGCTCGTTCGACGAGTGTCTCCACCGCCGCCGCGATGAGACCGTCCTTGTTCCCGAAGTAGGCGTGGACGAGCCCGTGATTCACCTCGGCTCGGGTGGCAATTTGGCGCACCGTCAGATTGAGACCTTCTTCGACAATCAACTCGATCGTGGCGTCGACCAGTGCGCCCATCACCGAGTCTTTTCCGAGGGGCCGACTGCTGGCCAAATATTCGGTCATCCGATTCAGCCTCGGATTCAACCGTTGAGCAGCACGGGGATGGAACGGGGACCCCGAACCTGCCCATTCGCCCACGTGGTTTCCTTGCTCTCGTCGAGGGAGTAGTTCGGGAACGCCCGCAGCCATTCCTGGAGACCGACCGTCAACTCGAGCCGGGCCAGATTCGAACCGAGACAGCGGTGGACGCCGAGACCGAAAGCGACGTGGCGGTTCTTGGCTCGATCGATCTGGAACTCCGAAGCGTTCTCGAACGCGTCGGGGTCGTGGTTGGCAGCAGGGAAGGTGAGCAACGTCTGGTCGCCGACATGGACCGGGCAACCCGCAACCTCGGTGTCGGCGATCACCTTGCGACCCATGGTCACTGGTGCGTAGTACCGCAACACCTCTTCAGTGGCGGTGAGCCAGAGAGGATCGTCGTTGTCGACGGCGACGAGGCGGGAGACTTCCTCAGGATGCTGGGCGAAGTGCCAGAGCCCCGAGGCCAGGGCACTCCACGTGGTGTCGATCCCCGCAATGATCATGAGCTTCACATAGCCCAACTTGAGAATGTCGCTGACCGGCTCACCATCGATCTCGGCATTGGTGATCAGCGTCAGCAGATCTTCCTCGGGCTTCGACTTGCGCTCGACGAGAAGTTTTCCGATGTAGTCGTCCATCTCGATGCGCACCTGCTCTCGCACCTCGTTGTCGCGAGGTGCGAGCTGGAAGTTGCGGAAGATCCAGTCGCGGAACATGTCGGCATCGGACTCGGGAACACCGAGCAGTTGGCAGATGCCGTGAACCGGGATGTGCTGGGCGAATTGCACGGCAGCATCAGCGGTGGACGAACCATCGAGATCGGCGATCAGCCCACAGCAGAACTCCCGCATGTCGTCTTCCATGGGTTCGATGACCTTGGGGCTGAACGACGGCAACAGCAGCCGACGATGGTTGCGATGGTCGGGCGGGTCAGAAGTGATGGGCGGGGCAGGTTGGCGGGTCGCATCGGGCCGAGCCACGCTCACCCAGATCGACGAGAAGTGTTCGGTGTCGTGAGCGATGGCCGAGACGGCTGCCATGGTGACCGGCATGTGGGCTCGCCCGTAGCGCTCGGTCGTTGCCATCGGGCATTGCTCGCGCACCTCGTTCCAGATGTCGATCGCATTCGAACCCCATTGGTCGTCGAGCCAATCCCA
>JBBKXQ010000131.1:0-3291 GCA_037969565.1 Acidimicrobiales bacterium
AGTGACAGCGCTTTGGTGAGACCGGTGATCGCATGTTTGCTTGCGGTGTAGGGAGCGGAGAATGGGCGGGGCGTCGTGGCCGAGACGGATCCGTTGTTGATGATGCGGCCACCGGATGGGTCTTGCGCACCCATTTGGGCGAAGGCAGCGCGAGCACAGAGGAACGACCCCGTGAGGTTCACCGCGATGACTCGCTCCCAGGTTTCGACGGGTAGCTCATCGACCGGCACCGCGGGAGCTGCAATTCCCGCGTTGTTGAACAAGAGATCCACCCGGCCGAACCGCTCGACCGCACCGGCGAACAGGCGGTCGACATCGGCCTCCTTGGTGACGTCGGCAACAACCGCCAGCGAGTCACCGTGGATCAGTCCAACCGTCTCGTTCAAAGACGCCTCGGTCCGACCAGCCACGACCACCGACCAACCATCGGCACTCAGGGCTACGGCGGCGGCTCGGCCGATCCCTCGTCCACCACCCGTGACGATTGCTACCCCCTTCATCCGATCTCCTCCGCTCCGGTCGTGGTCAGCCGGTAGGGCCTCATCCACCCGAGACCTTCATCGAGCGAACGTCGTGGGTGGTACTCCGCCCCGAAAAGTCCGGTGTAACCGAACTCGACGAGATGGGGGAGAAGCCACGGGTAGTTGATCTCGCCCGCGTCTGGCTCCCCGCGGTCGGGCACCGCAGCGATCTGGATGTGTCCGATGTGGGGCAGCGCCGAGCAAAGCCCTTCGGTGAGATCGCCCTCGGTGATTTGTGTGTGGAAGCAGTCGACCATGAGTTTCAGGTTGTCGGCGCCAACCGCCTCGATCGTCCTGACTCCCTCGAGCACATGCGTGAGATGATAATTCTCGACCGCCCGGTGACTGATCGGCTCGATGAGGATGGTGACATCCTGAGCCTTCGCTGCTGCGGTGGCGTGGGTGAGGTTGGATCGGTAGACCGATTCTGCCTCGGCAGTCTGTCCGGTTCGGCCGGCAACCACACTCACGTTCGGGCACCCGATGGCAGCGGCGTAGGCGATGGCCTCGTCGATGTAGGAACGAGCCTCGGCTTCGTGACCGGGCATGGCCGCAACCCCGAAATTGCCGCTGTTCGCTTCGCCCAGCCGGGTGTTCAGGCTGATCATTTCGAGATCGGTGGCCAACAGTGCGGCCCGCACGTCGGTCGTGGCGGAGTCGTAGGGCATGTGGCATTCCACGGCGTCGAAGCCGGCCGCACCAGCGGCGACGATGGCGTCGGGTAGCGGCCGGTCGGTCCAGAGAAAGCCCAGATTGGCGGAGAATCTGATCGAGCTCAACCGAATGTGACCCGCACCATCGGCGCCGTGGCGATCATCTCGTCGCTGTCGGCATTCGCTCGGTACCAATGGGCCGCATCCGATTCGAACACGTGGCGCCGCTCGTCCTGATCTTCGACAACGGTTGCCAATGCCGGCAACTTCGCTTTCGTTGATTCCTTCAGATGGAAGATGAATCGGGGCTCGGCCACGAGGTTGGCGTACCAATCCCGCTTCCCGGGTGTGCCGGTGATGTAGATCGTGCCATCGATGTTGAGGAACCAGATCTCGATACGGCGGGGCTCGCCGGTCCGCCGGCCGGTCGTGGTGATGTTGATCGACAGGTCGCGCTCGAGTGCGGCAGCCACGCCGACGGGGAGGTTGTCCATGCTCAGAGTCTGGCCCAAATGGTTACGCACGTGCTCAGCTTGTCGGTGACTGACCGGAGCCGCCAATTGGTGAAGCCCATCGTCCGATCTGCGATCCACCATGTGACGCCCGATCAGTGACCTGACAGACTCCGTCGATGATCGAAACATTCATCGACATCCGCACCGCCGACGGGGCAATGAACACCTTCATCGTCCACCCAGAGGAGGGCGGTCCTCACCCGGTCGTACTCTTCTTCATGGACGCACCGGGAATGCGGGAGGAGATTCGTGACATGGCTCGCCGACTCGCCACCGCGGGCTACTACGTGATGTCACCCCAGCTCTATTACCGAGAGGTCGACGAGTTCAATCTCTTTGCCGGCGGTGATCGAGATCGCATGTTCGAGCTCATGAGCACCCTCACCAATGCCATGGTCGTCGACGATGCTCGCGCCCTCATCGCCCACGCCGACGACGAAGCTGCGGCCAATGCCGATCGGGTTGGCGCCGTTGGTTATTGCATGAGTGGCTCCTTCGCGCTGATGTCGGCGGCAGAGATTCCGGACCGGGTGAAGGCGGCCGCTTCCTTCCACGGCGTGCGACTGGCCGTGGATGCCGACGACTCGCCCCACAAACATCTCGGCCGAGTCGTCGGTGAGGTCTATGTCGGCGCGGCCGAGGTCGACCACTACGCACCCCCGGAAATGATCGCCGAATTCGAAGGCGCGCTCGAGGCCTGGGGCACTGCGGGCCGGGTCGAGTGGTACATGGGAACCGAACACGGTTTCACCTTCCGTGAGCGGGGTCCGCTGTACGACAAGCCGGCCTCCGAGCGTCACTGGGAACGGTTGCATGATCTGTTCCGTCGCAGACTGCACAACTGATCATGGCCAACTGATGCTGGCCAACTGATCGTGGCCAACACGCCCACGACTCGGCCCTGGAAACGCCGGCACCTGCTGCCGCCCGGCGCCAGTCGAGACGCCGCCGTCCTTCTCGAGACCCGGGCCGTTCGGGCTCTCGGCGACGGATTCGTGAGCGTCATTCTCGCCGCCTATCTCACCGCGATCGGTCTCTCCGCAACCGAGATCGGCGTGGTGATCGCAGGCACGCTGCTCGGCTCGGCCGGACTCACGCTGCTCGTCGGTTACCGGGCGCGGGCCTACCGGCGCCAGACCGTTCTCCGGCTCATGTCGATCCTCATGATCGCCACGGGAATCGGCTTCGCTGCGTTCACGAGCTTCTGGCCGCTTGCCATCGTCGGATTGATCGGAACGCTCAACCCCAGCGGTGGCGATGTGAGCGCGTTCCTCCCGACACCGTCTACCGACTCGCAGCCCTCTTCAGCCTCGACTCCTTCGGTGGGGGCTTCACCATCACGGCGATCCTCGTGTTGTGGCTGCAGCGACGCTTCGATCTCTCGCTCGCCGTGTCGGGCGCTGTCTTCTTCTGGGCCGGACTCCTTGCCGCGTGGTCGCAACTCCTCGCCCCGAAGCTGGCCGCCCGGATCGGCCTCATCAGGACGATGGCCTTCACCCACCTGCCGGCCAACGGTTTCCTCGTGTTGGCTGCGTTCATGCCCAATGCCCCATTGGCAATCGCCTGCCTGTTGGGTCGGGCCGCACTCTCACAGATGGACGT
>JBBKXQ010000132.1:0-16672 GCA_037969565.1 Acidimicrobiales bacterium
GTGGTGGGTGCGGCGGTGGGGGGTACCGCGGTCGTGAGTGCGGCGGTGGTCGGCGTTGCGGTGGTCGTGGTCTCGAGTGGATCTGTCTCGGATGCAGCTGCCTGGAACGCAGATAACGACGGGGGCGAGGCATTGAGCCATCTGGCTTCGTTTCCGCTGGGATCACCCGCAGCGGAGTTGACACTCATGATTCCGACGACAGCAAGGCCGACGGTGAGACCTCGGTGCTTGGGTCCGCCCCGCATCGGGCGAGGTTAGCCCAGTCCACCCTCGGCGATCATTCGTTGGAGCGTGAGTTCGGGGTGATCCTGGAGAACACGATCCATCCAGTAGCGACTCTCGAACAAGGCCAGATGAGTGCCGTCATCCCGGACGAGCACATCGACGCCCTGCATCGCCCGCAGCGCCGGCATGGATGCCTCATCGGTCTTTCGGGCGATCGTGAACCGGGTCGGAGTGAGCTCGATCGGTGCGCCGAACTCGTTCTCGAGTCGGTAGCTGGCCACCTCGAACTGCATCGGGCCAACGGCAGCAAGAATCGGAGCTGAATCCCCCATGGATTCGTCGCGCAAGACCTGCACCGCACCCTCCTCGTCGAGTTGGGTGATCCCCTTGCGGAACTGCTTGAACTTGGATGTGTCCTTCACCCGGGCCCGCATGAAGAACTCGGGAGCGAAGGCCGGAAGTGGCGGCCACTCACATTCATCCCCGACGTAGACGGCATCGCCCACACGAAGATCATTGGCATTGACCAGGCCGAGGATGTCGCCCGGGTAGGCCGTATCGATCGTTTCTCGGTCTTGACCGAACAGGGTTTGGGCGTACTTGGTGGAAAACTGACGCCCGGACTTACCGGCGATGGCGACGACGCCTCGCTCGAACTCTCCGGAGCACACTCTGACGAAGGCGATGCGGTCGCGGTGAGCCTTGTCCATTCCGGCCTGCACCTTGAAAACAAGGCCAGAGAACGGAGCGTCGAGAGGCCGTCGACTGCCGTCGGCTTGCACCCTTGCGGTAGGTGCCGGCACGAGGTCGACCACCCCGTCGAGGAGAAAGCGAACACCGAAGTTGGTGAGCGCCGAACCGAAGAACACCGGGGTGCTCTCGCAGGCGAGGAACGACTTCTGGTCGACCGTGCGACCGAGGGCGTGGAGCAGTTCGGACTCTTCGTGCGCCGTGCCCCACCATTGGCTGTCTTCGATGGCCGCGCGATCGGCGCTGACCTCCTCTTCGGGTGCGATGGTGGATCCCCGGGCGGTGCGGGTGAAGCGGGTGTAGAGGCCGGTCTGTTGATGGATGAGGCCGCGGAAGTCGCCCGGAATCCCGACCGGCCACGTGACGGGTGTGGGGTCGACGATGAGCGTGTTCTCGATCTCATCGAGAAGTTCCAGCGGTGCCCGACCGGGGCGATCCCACTTGTTGATGAACGTGAGAAACGGGATCTCGCGCTCTCGGCACACCTCGAACAGCTTGAGTGTCTGGGGCTCGATGCCTTTCGCGGCGTCGAGAACCATGATCGCGGCGTCGGCCGCAACCAGCACCCGATACGTGTCTTCGGAGAAATCTCGGTGACCGGGAGTGTCGAGGAGGTTCATCGTGCAGCCGCGATGCTGGAACTGCAGCGCCGCCGAGGTGATGGAAATACCACGCTGCTGCTCGAGGTCCATCCAGTCCGATGTGGCCGACCGGCGACCTTCGCGGGCCTTGACCGTTCCGGCTTCCTTGCCGAGCGCGCCGCCGTAGAGGAGAAACTTCTCCGTGAGTGTGGTTTTGCCGGCGTCGGGGTGCGAGATGATCGCAAACGTGCGTCGACGTGAGGCTTCAGCTTTGGGGTCGGCGCCAGACATAGGGTCCTCAAGAGTACGCCCCGCCGGGCGACCTCGGCGGATCTTTGTTGTCCGGAGCAGTCGATCGTTACGATCTCCGCCGTGCCTCTTGATCATCCAAAGCCCTATCCCGGTGCTCGACGACCCGACAAGTCATGGTCGGTCGACAGCAACGGTGTGTCCATCGCGGCCTATCAATGGGGTGAGGATTCGGGGCGACCGCTTCTTCTCGCTCACGGTGGCTTCGACTTCGCCGGGACGATGGACGGATTTGCTCCCCTTCTCGCCGACGAAGGCTGGCGGGTGGTCAGCTGGGACCAGAGGGGTCACGGTGACAGCGAGCACGCCGCCCTCTACAACTGGGAGTCCGACCAGCGGGACGGTCTCACGGTGCTCGACACGGTCACGAAAGACGCCGTGCCGTTCGTGGGTCACTCCAAAGGGGGCGGCCTCCTCATGGCTCTTGCCGAGGTGCGACCGGATCGGATCACGGCCATGGTCAACCTCGATGGTCTGCCCTCGCAACGAACGGTGCCAGACGTCTCCGATCGCGAGCGGCGCCGTCTGATGGCGGCCGAGATGTCCGAACGGCTCGACTATCGCCGCACCGCGCATGAGGGGATACGCAAACCGGGCACGCTGGAGGAGCTGGCCTCTCGTCGAGCCAAGATGAACCCACGATTGTCCCTCGATTGGCTGGAATATCTCGTTCCGATCGGCGCTCGTGAAGACCGCGACGGTTGGCGTTGGAAGCTCGACCCGGCGATGCGGTTTGGCGGGTTCGGTCCGTATCGACCCGAGTGGGGTTTGGCTCGTATGCCGGGAATGATCGCACCCTTTCTGGCCGTTCTCGGCCTGGAGGAAGACGCGATGAGCTGGGGAACCAAACCCGAGGACGTGATCGACTGGTTGCCGTCGGGGGCGCGATTCGAAGCGCTCGAAGGCGTCGGCCATTTTGTGCACATCGAGCAGCCCCGAACGGTTGCCGACTTCGTACTGGAGTTCCTTTCATGAGCGGCGAGATCACGTGGCTTCGCCACAACAAGGTCGTTCTGGCCCTCCACCACCTGGCTGCCGGGGACGGGCTGCCGTTGCTCCTCCTCCACGGTCTCGGCGAGAAGACTTCATCGCCACGGCATCCGTGGGCGGCCTGGCCCGGACCGATCTACGGTCTCGACTTCACCGGTCATGGTGCCAGCACCGTTCCTGCGGGTGGCGGGTATTCCGCCGAGTTGTTGATGAGCGACGCCGATGTGGCACTGGCCGAGATCGGACCGGCCACCATCTATGGCCGGGGCCTCGGTGCGTACATCGGTCTTCTCATCGCCGGGGGCCGACCCGACCTCGTGATGGGCGCCGTCCTCGCCGACGGGCCTGGTCTGAATGGAGGGGGGCCCGGGCCGGTCTCGGCTTCATGGTTCCAACCCCAACCGTCTGATGGAACGAGCCCCGACCCCTTCGCCTTGCATGAGTTGGCTCACGATGTCCGCCCCGGCGACTACGCCGCAGGATTCGTCCACTTGCTGATGGCCGGGTCGGCGCTCGACTCGCCGATCGCCGTGGTCGCAAAGAATCGGCCATCCTGGCTCGAGGCGGTTGCCCGCGAACCCGGGGTGCTCGCCACCAGTGAAGATGAGGCGTTTGCGATGTTCGCTCAATGACAACCGGCCGCGCCGACGGCGGCGGCGACGGGGCCAGAGCGAACGAATGCGATGACCGGAACGCATCGGTGGCACGGCGCAGCTTCGTGATCGACACCGACACGGCATCCGACGATGCGGTGGCGATCTTGCTGGCCGTACGAGATCCCTCGGTCGAGATCGCGGCGGTCACGGTCGTTGCCGGCAATGTTCCCCTCGATCTTGCCGTGCGAAATGCCATCATCACCCTGGACGTTTGCGACGCCGCTGATGTGCCGGTGTACGCAGGACGAGACCGGCCGCTCCAGCGGCCCCTGGAAACGGCTCAGGACGTGCACGGAGTCGATGGGATGGGAGGCGCATTCCTGCCCGAACCCTCACGTGCCGCGCATCGCGAGCATGCGGTCGAGGTTCTTCGACGCTTGGCGTCAGAGGCCCCCGGACAGCACACTCTCGTCACCCTCGGACCCCTGTCCAACATCGCGTCGGCGTTGCTGGTCGAGCCCGACTTGCTCACGAAGTTCGCCCACACGTACATGATGGCGGGCTCCCCCGACGGCGTCGGAAACATGAATGTCGCCGGTGAATACAACGTCTGGGCCGATCCCGAGGCAGCCACGATCGTGCTGGGCGCACCCGGCCCCAAAACCATGATCGGGTGGAACATCTCTCGGCTCTATGCCGTGGTGTCGACTCCCGAGAACGAGCAGCTGTCAGCCCTCGGACCGCTCGGACGCTTTGCCGCCGAGATCAACGCCGATGTGTTCACGTTCTGCGCCGAAGTGACCGGACTGGATGGTTATGACCTGCCGGATCCAGTGGCGATGGCGGTTGCCCTCGACGAACGGATCATCACCGAGTCGACCGACGAACTGGTCGTGGTGGGGCTCGACGAGCCCACCCGAGGTGCGGTGTTGCTCGACCGTCGCCACGAGGCACCGGTTGGTCCACCGCGGTGCCGCGTGGTCTGGGCCGTCGATGCGGCGGCGTTCAAGCATCGACTGTTCGCCGCTTGCACTCCCGGATCCGGGACGGACTCGAAATCAACGGATCCGATCTGACCGTCAGCGCGAGAACAGGAACGGTCCGACGACGACGAGGGTGATCGCAATCGACGCGATCAGGGCAACGGCGAAGCGCCGCTGGGGTCGTCGTATTTTCCGCTTGAGCATGTCCACACCGGTCTCCGAGAGTTCAGCGATCGCCGTCCTGAGACAGCCAATCGCTCTTTGGAGCCGGGCGCATGGGCAGAACACCACTCGCGGGCACCTCTACCGGCCGGGGTCGTGTCACTTCGTCACAAAGAAGCGTGGTTTCACCGCTTGCAGTGACCAAACCATGTCACCGTGGTCTCAAACGGTTTCTTCGACCTCGTTGTTGAGGTCGATGATTCCCAGTCGAACCGCACCGAGTACGGCGTGGGTGAGGCTCTGCGCGTCCAACTTGCGATAGATGGCATTGAGGTGGTTGTGCACGGTCTTGGTGGTGATGCCGAGGTAGCGCCCCGCCTGTTTCGTGCTCATGCCGTCGGCAATGGCTTGCAGGATTTCGACCTGGCGCTCGGAGAGCAGATCGTCATTCGATCGGTGGTCGGAAACCGTGGTGAGCATGGCACCGGCGAGGGCGGGGGAGAGAACCGTGTCGCCATCGGCGACTCGGTGCACCGTGTCGCGGACGTCGCTGAAACTCGTTCCCTTGCTGAGGTAGGCGCTGGCGCCGGCGGCGATGGCGTCACGGGTCTTCGAGATGTCATCGTGCATGGTGAGCACGGCAATCCGGGTGCCGGGTACCTGCTCGCGGATGAGTCGAGTGGCTTCGATGCCGTCCATCACGGGCATCGACAGGTCCATGAGTACGACGTCGGGCTGGAGCGCCTTGGCCAGGCTGACGGCCTCCTCGCCGGTGGACGCTTCGCCGACGACGTTGTCGCCAGCTGCCTCGAAGGAGCGCCGCAAACCGTCGCGCAAGAGTGCGTGGTCGTCGGCCAGAAGGATCTTGATCATGAGGAAACCTCTCGAGGGAGTTGACTGGTGAGCACGGTGATGACTGTCCCCTGGTCGGGTTCGCTCGTCACCTCGAGGATCGCCCCGGATGAGGCGGCCCGCTCTCGCATCCCAACGAGTCCGTAGGCTGTGCCCCGGATGCCCTTGCCTGGATCGAAGCCGCGACCGTCGTCCTGGATGACCAGAACTCCGCGGCCGTTTTCGATCGACCAGCCCACATGGGCGTGAGATGCCATAGCGTGCTTTTCGACATTTGTCAGCGCTTCCTGAGCTATTCGTAAGAGTTCGTTCTCGACGACTGCTGACAGATGCAGACTCGGGTCGTCGGGAACGGCCAAGGTCACCGTTATCTGCGACCGTCTTCTGAACCGTTCGACCACCTCGAGAAGCAGGATCGACAGCGGTCGTTCCGGAGTGACCGCGGCCCGCAATTCGACGAGCGTGTCGCGCAGTTCTCGAATGGCCCCCTGCGTGTCTTCGTGGAGCTGCTTCAACTCGGTGGAGGGTTCGTCTTGCTGGCTGTTGATTCGTTCGAGCTCGAGTGCGATGTACGTGAGCCATTGCCCAAGTCGGTCATGAAGATCTCGGGCGATTCGGGTTCGCTCCTCGGCCGCCGCGAGCGAACGAAGCTGGCCGAACTGTCGTGCATTCGCAACGGTCAAGGCCAAGACGTCGGTCATCCCGTCGAGCAGTTGTGCATCTCGCGCCGTGTATTGCCGAGGGAGATGGGTTTCGACCGCCACCATCCCTGCATCGACGCCGTTGACGGTGAGGCGTCCGTACATGCCACTACCGGTGCGCCCGGTGAGCGCCATCAGATCGCTCACGAGAATGGCTTGGGAAGCACTCGAGGCCTCGAGCAGCGGTTCTGGCAGCTCGGCGTCATCGAGGATGGGAGGAAGCTCGAACCCGACCTGGAGCTGTGGCGCCCACAACCCGTCTTCGTGGGTGAGCAGCAGAATCCGATCGGCAGAGAACGTTTTGGCGAGGCGTTCACGGGTGGATTGAAGCAGTTCCTCGAGGTCCAAGGAGGTCGGGAGCGTGCGAGCCAAATCGTTCAGATCGGACAGGAGCTGGTTTGCCTCCGAGAGCTTGGAGAACTCGTCACTCATCTTGAGTCGTCGATCTTCCATGTGGAGCAGCCGATACTGAGCCACACCCGGGAACACCGCAGCGCCGGCGATGGCGAGCGTTGCCAGTGGGCTCGGGGCCGAGACTTGGCCGTCGATGATCGTGCCAACCGCACCAGCCACCACCAGGGCGGCAACCCCCGCCGAGAGGCCGTAACGCAGCCCCCAGCCGAAACTGACCAGTGCGACCGCCACGAGAATGCATCCGACGAAAGGGCTCGCCAGCCCATCGCTCCAACCAACCGCGGCCGAGAGAATGGCAACGTCGCCGATGGCGTAACCGATCTGCGACTGGCTGGGGTGTCCGAGTTGGATCGGCCGGAACGTACGCCACGATGCCAGAAAGACGGCCACGGACAGAGTGCCGACCACGGGCAGATCGCCTGACGCGGCTTGGGTCGCAGCCCAGGCCAATCCGATCATCACTGCGCCCCAACGGCAGGCGGTCAGAACTGAACTGAGCGATCCGGCAACCGTCGAACCAAGCTCGAGCGCTCGACTGGAGTCTTCGAATCCCCCCGATTGCAAGGCGCGCAGGACCGAGAGGGCGTCGTTACCGCCACCGCTGGGTTGGGCGATGGCACCTCGGGGCGTCTCCCGTCCGCTCGTCGTCACGTCTTTCCGCATCGGCACCTTTGTTCGGAGGTTCAGCAGTTGGACCGAACAACCTCACCTCAGTGGTTACGTGCTGCAACGTAGTTCGCCAGGACATCGAGCGTCTGACGGACCTCGAGATCGAACGGTAGCGAGGACAATGTCTGTCGTGCCTTCGTCACGAGTTCCTCGATTCTGCGTTCGATCGCGAGAACGGCGCCGGTTTCGTGAAGAACCGTGACGATGCGGATGCAAGCGTCACCATCCAGATCGGGTCGTCCGATCTCGGCGAGCACGACACGTTCTGATTCCGAGGCTCGTTCGAGTGCAACCGCGATCAATTCGGTCGACTTTCCTTCACGCAGGTCGTCGCCGACGGGTTTGCCGACGGTCGTGGAGTCACCCAATACCCCGAGGAGATCGTCACGGAGCTGAAACGCCTGCCCGACGGGTCGGCCGTAGGTCTCCAGTTGGTCGAGGAGTGTCGGATTCGGCTGGGGCAGCGCGAAGGCGGCGCCGAGTTGAAGCGGCCGCACGATGGTGTAGAGCGCCGACTTGAAGGTTGCGACCCGCTCCGCTGTGGCTCGATCGAACTCCGAAGCCGCAGCCGATCGCATGTCGAGATACTGACCCATGTTGAGTTCGATCCTCAGCACGTCCCACAGTCGTCGTCCTTCGGCGGAAGTCGTTCCGATCAGCTGGTCGGCGTAAACGTGACTGAGGTCGCCGATCAACAGGGCCACCCCCTCGCCGTACCGACGCGGTTCGCCTCGCCAACCGTCGGTCAACACTCGAGCTGCTTGGCGTTCATGGATCGTCTGCTCACCGCGCCGCGTGTCGGCGTTGTCCATGATGTCGTCGTGAATCAGGGCGAAGGTCTGGAGCAACTCGCAGGCCGCCCCGACGTCGATCACCTGGGATGGATCGACCGGGTCGCCGCCCGCTCCCAGCCAGGCGTAGTAACAGAATGCCGCTCGCAATCGTTTCCCACCGCGAGCCATACGTTCCAGCTCGTCCACCGCTTCGGTGAGTCTCGGGTCGACCTCATGCCATCTCGCTCGTTCCTCCCGGAACAATCGTGTGATCCGCTCGTCGACGAGAAGGCCGACGGACTTGACCTCCGGGGGGAGGTCAGGCATCGGGGGAACTCTCCGACCGACTCAGATCCTCCACCACGTCGCCCATGTCGGAGCGAACCACGTCGAGTCGGGCCCGGCAATAGCGAACCAGATCGGCGGCACGACGAACCCGCTCGGCCAGATGGTCGACGTCGACCGTACTCGAGTCGAGTTCGGCGAGGATCGTCTCGAGTTCGTCGACGGCCTGGGCATACGGAAGCGGTGATCCGTCAGCGGCTTCGAGCGTGCTGTTGTTGGTCTTCTGCTCGGACTGTTCAGCCATCGGACTCGACGGTACTGCGGACTTCTCCGTCAGCGAGCGTGGTGATGAGGACGTCGCCGTCATTCGCCAGGGCCGCCGAGCGGAGAATGGTGCCGTCGGCGGTGCGAGTGATCGACCAGCCACGAGCCATCGCCGTTGCGGGATCGAGTGAGCGAATCTGCACGTCGCAACGATCGAAACGGTCGGCCTCGCGTTCGAGACATCGGGTGGCAGCGCGCTGGATCCGGTCGGCCGCGAGTTCGATACGCGCCCCCTGTCGCTCGACGGCGTTGCTGGCAACCCGCCCGATACGAGCTCTCGAGGTGGCCAGGTGCTGTTCGGCATCGACGAGAGCGGCTTGGGCCCGACGGGCGATCGCTTCGGCGGCTCGTTCCACCCGGCCGGCGAACGAGAGGACCATCTCGATGAGGAGCCCAGCGCAGGCGGTCGGCGTCTTCGCCGATCGATGGGCGACTTCGTCCGCAATCGATCGATCGGTTTCATGACCGATCCCGGTGATGACAGGTCGGGTGCAATTGGCGATGGCCCGAGCCACGGCCTCGTCGTCGAATGCCATGAGGTCGGTGCGGGCACCACCACCGCGTACGAGTGCCACCACGTCGAGGTCGAAGTCTTCGGAAACAGCAAGAGCTCGGGCGAGCGACGAGATCGCGTCGGTTCCTTGCACACGGGCATCGATGATCGTGATCTCGAACGGAAGGCCGCACAACGAGATCTCGTTCACGAAATCGGCTTCGGCCGCGCTGCCGACGCTCGTGATCAAGCCGATGCGCAAGGGAATGGCAGGCATCACGAGTGCGCCGTTGGCCCGGAGCAAGCCGTCGGCCTCGAGAGACGCCAACACCTTGACCCGGTTGGCTTCCATCTGTCCCAGCGTGAACGACGGATCGATCAGGCTCATGATGAGCTGCACTCGGCTCTGCTTGGGGTAGTAGGCAACGCGGCCGCGAATCTGGATCTCGATGCCGTCTTCCATCCGGATCGAGTTGGCCGTCTTCTTGAGGATGGCGTTGACTCGGAACTTGTTGTTGGCGAAGAGGGCGACCGGCAGCACGGCTTCGGGCTGTCGTCCGAACTCGTCACGGTCGACGAGATCGAAATAGACGTGGCCGTTCTGCGAGCGATTCAGGCCAGAGATCGTTCCCCGAACCCAGATCTCCTCCGCGAAGAGGGTTTCGAACGCGAGCTCGACGGCACCGCAGAGTTCTCGAACCGTCACGCTGTTCTGCACGAGGACACGGTAATACGCCGAGGAGCCCGTGCCCTGAGTCGATCCCGGACGGGCCGCCAGTCGATCCCGCCCATCCTTGGGCGACTATCCACTCCAGCACTGTCCGTGGTGGGTAGTGTCGGGCGCGGCGCTGCCCTTCGTCGCGAGGGACGAGTGTCCATGGGAGTGTTGAAACGTGGTCAATCCGAGCAGCCCGCTCGCGGCGAACAAGCCACATAGCCAGTTGCCCTTCGATCCCCCCCTCGCGCCATCGCGCGAGGACACGGGTCGTGGAATGGTCGTGCAGTTGCAAGACCTCGTTCAGTCGGCCGACGCGATCGACGGCGTTGCCATGTCGACGTTCAATCCGGAAACCGGTCGGGCGCATCTCATGTACGTGAGTGAGAATCTGGCGGCGATGGTCGGGCGCTCGCCCTTCGAGCTACTCGGCCGAAGTCCAGAGATTCTGATCGCTGCCCACACCCCCATCCAGCAGCTCACCGCCGTTGCCGCTGTTGTGGAGTCCGGGCAACAAGCCATCGTGCAGTTGGGGCTGCGTCACGCCGAAGGTCACGACGTGAAGGTTCGAGCGTCGTTCCTGCTCGTCCCGTCTCTGCCTGGTCAAGCTCCTCACTTCCTGGCGCTCTACCGAAGTCTCGTGCCGGCCCGCTCCTCGAGCCCGATCGACGATCACTCCGACATGCTCGAAGTGTTGGCGAGAGGCAACGAACTCAGCGAGGTCCTTCGTCAGGTTTCCGACCGGATCACCGATCAGATTCAACACGCCGAATGCTGGGTCGCCCTGGCCGATCGTTTCGGCCAGTTCGAACCGACGATGGCGGGTAACCAGCGACCCGACACCGTGTCGGCCGTTGCTCGGGTTCTCACGGAGAGTGGCGACGTGTCCACTCCTCGTTGCGAGCGGGCCGAGGACTTCCAACTCGAGATCGCGCTCGAGCTCAAGGATCGGGGAATCCACGCCGTGTGGTCGTTCCCCTTCATCGGCGTCGATCACCGGATCCAGGGACTGTTGATCGTTGCCCACGGCGAGCGGCTCAACCCCCATCCGGCCGAGCATCAGATGCTTCGCCAACTCAGCCGGGTGATGGCTGTGGCGGTTCAACGGAGTGCGGCGGAAGCCAGCCTGGCTCACCAGACGCTGCACGACCCGCTCACTCAGCTCCCGAACCGGGCCCTCATCATCGATCGACTCGAACAGGCCGTGGCCCGACTCGGACGAGACAACACCCGCTTGGCCGCGCTGCTGGTCGATCTCGATCGTTTCAAGAACCTCAACGACACACGAGGACCTGACGTCGGTGACCAAGTGTTGCTCGAAGTCTCCCGACGGCTCCGCCGATCGGTCCGCCTCGGAGACACCGTCGGTCGAATCGGAGGCGACCAGTTCCTCGTGCTCTGTGTGGCAATGAACGATGAGGCCGACGCCTCAGCCATGGCACAGCGGATCGTCGGAAGTCTCTCCGACCCGTTCATCACCGATGGCGAGATAGACCTCTCGATCTCGGCGTCGGTCGGTGTTGTGTTGGTCGACCGATCCGGAGAGTCGCCGGCCTCGATCATCTCGAGCGCCGAGTCGGCGCTGGCGAAAGCCGTCGAGTCGGGCCGGGGCGGATTCGCAATCTATGAAAAGGGATGGCAACGAAAGGTCGTCATTCGTCACGAGGTCGAGCAGGCGCTCCACCTTGCGATTTCCGAAGACGAACTCGTGCTGCACTATCAGCCGATCGTCGACATCCGCTCCGGTCGGATGGCCGGTGCCGAAGCACTCATCCGATGGGATCGACCCGGACACGGACTCCTGCCGCCCAGCGAGTTCATCGAGATCGCCGAAGAAACGGGGCTCATCGTGCCGGTGGGAGCGTGGGTGATCGATGAGGTCTGCCGCAAGCTGGCAACGTGGCCGGCCGGGCCCTTTGGTGATGCTCCCTTCATCAGCGTGAATCTCTCCGCCCGTCAACTGGCCGAGGAGACGCTGATCGCGACCGTGTTGAATGCCATGGATCGACACGGCACCCGAGCCGATCAGTTGGCCTTCGAAGTCACCGAGTCGATGCGGGTCGAAGACGTCGAGATGGCCACGGCTTCGCTCAGGAAGTTGGCTGCGCTGGGTTGCAAGGTGTCGATCGACGATTTCGGAATCGGCTATGCAACGCTCGACTACCTCCGCCGCTTCTCGATGGCCGACACCATCAAGATCGATCGATCATTCATCGACGGCCTCGGAGAGAGCCGGGAAGACACGGCGATCGTCACCGCGTCGATTGCCCTTGCTGCGTCTCTGGGGTTGTCTGTCGTTGCCGAGGGAGTGGAAACCACCGCCCAGTTCGAGGCGCTGGCCGCACTCGATTGTGAATACGCGCAGGGTTATGTGCTCAGTCCACCGGTTCCCCTCGACCAGGTGCACGACCTCTGGCGGGCCAGCAAACTCATCGAGGTGAGCTGACGGCGCTGGTCAACTGACTGCGCTGTGCGCGCGGTTTGAGCTGACGGTTGTTGTCAGGACGGAGCGGGCCAGCTCGGAACTCCCTCGTCGAGCGGAACTCGAACGGAATTCAAGAAGCCGGACACGAGTCGGTAGAAACCGGCGCAAATGAGCAACTCCACCAGTTCGGCTTCGTTCCAACGAGCAGCCAACGACGACCATGTCTCGTCGGAGACCATGTTTTCGGCGCACAACTCGTCGGCCAGGGCCAGGAGGTGGGCATCAGGGGCAGACCATTCGTGGTCGTAGCCCGCAAGGCCGCGAATCTCCTCGTCGGTCAGCCCCGCGTCTCTGCCGATGATCGTGTGCTGGCCGAACTCGTATTCAGCCTGCGAATTCCAACCCACACGAAGGATGACGATTTCTCGTTCGCGGGTGGGAAGCAGCCCCTTGTTGAGAAGGAATCCGCCCATGAGATTGAAGCGCTTGAGCAGCTTGGGATGGTGGGCGAGTGCGCCGAAGATATTGAGCGGGGTCCCGTCGTGGGTGAGAGCTCCTTGGAGAATTTCCGACACCTCTTCGGATGGCTCGGTGATGATCGGTAGACGGGGAGCGGGCACTGCGGTCAATTCAATCTCCTGAGGAGTCCTTCTTGGGCAACGGTTGCCACGAGCGTCCCATCGCCAGCATGCACCGTGCCATGGGCGACGCCACGAGATCCTTGCAGCGACTGCAATTGCATGTCGAACAGCAACCACTCGTCGGCTCGAGCCGGTCGGTGAAACCAGACCGAGTGGTCGAGGCTGGCCCCCATGAACTGCTCCCAGTCCTCCGATGATGGGTCGCCGCCTCGGATTGCGTCCATCGGAATGTGATCGCTCGAGTAGGCAATCGCAATCGTGTGTATCCACGCGTCGTCGGGGAGTCGTTCGGGCAGGGCGAGCCGGCACCAGGCCATGGCCCGGCCGGGAGGGGTGTCGGGCACCATCCGCACCAAGGAGATGTCATCCCAGTCTTCGAGGATGCAATCTTCGGGCGGAGGTACGTCGAGCATGACGTCTCGGTCGTCTTCGGATCGGTGGGCGAACTCCTCGCCTGGTTCGGCCTTGTGAAACGACGCCGAGAGGTTGAAGATCGCACCGTCGCCTTGTTTGGCCACGACCCGTCGAGTCGAGAACGATCGACCATCGCGAATGCGATCCACCGTGAGCACGATCGGCTTGGTTTCGTCGCCCGACCGTATGAAGTAGCCATGCAGAGAGTGAACGAGGTGTTCAGGGTTGACCGTTCGCCGGGCGGCCTCCAGCGATTGGGCAACCACTTGGCCGCCATAGACACGCTGCCGACCTTTGATCGGGCTGTGAGCCAGAAACAAATCGGCGGCGAGTTCTTCGAGATCCAGGAGGTCGAGGAATGATTCGACGACCACGGGATCTGTTACTTCTGGCTTGTGCACCCGGGCAGTCTGGGGTCAGGTCTGATTCGCTGCAAGTGAAGCGGCGTGACGTTGGAACCGCGTGATGTTGTGTTCGCCCACGCGTTCCCGCTTTTCGGGATCAGAGATGCCGAGTCCGGCTTCGGGCGCCAGACAGAGAATGCCCAGCTTTCCTTCGTGTTCGTTGTGGTGGACCGACAGTGCCGCTTCACCGGCGTTCTCGAGGGTGTGGACCCCCGACATGATCGGGTGGATGGCCCCCCGATGGATGAGCCGGTTCATGGCCCAGGCTTCGTTGTAGTTGGCGAAGTGACTGGAGACGATTCGCTTCAACTTCATCCAGAGATGACGGTTGTCGTATTCGATCATGTAGCCCGACGTTGCCGCGCAGGTGATGACCGTTCCTCCTCGGGCGACGGCGAAGACGGATGCCCCCATCGTTTGCCGTCCTGGATGTTCGAAGATGATGTCGGGGTCGACCCCGGCGAGATCGCGGATTCGCTTTCCGAAACGCCGCCATTCGGTCTCGTCCTGGGTGTGTTCGTCACTCCAGAACTGATAATTCTCGGCCTTTCGATCGATGACGTATTCGCATCCCATCTGATTGAGCAGCTCGCCCTTTTCGGCGGAACTCACGACGCCAACCGGCACGCCCCCACCGTTCAAGACGAGCTGGGTGGCGTAACCGCCGAGCCCACCGGTGGCTCCCCAGATCAAAACGGTGTCGCCCTGTTTCATACGCGACGCGTTGTCGCTGACGAGCATTCGATAGCTGGTGGAGCCGCAGAGAGCGTTGACGGCGCTCTCCTCCCAGGTCAGGTGGTCGGGTTTCGGCATCAACTGGTTGGCTTTGACGACCGTGAGGTCGGCCAGACCGCCGAAGTTCGTCTCGAAGCCCCAGATGCGTTGGTTGGCGCCCTTCATCGAGTCGTCGTGCGACGTCGGGTCCTGATCGTCGACGTAGTTGCAGTGGATCGTGACTCGGTCTCCGGGCCGCCAGTTGCGAACCGCTGAACCGACGCGAATCACAACGCCGGCGCCATCGGAACCAATGACGTGGTGGTCGAGCGCATGACGTTTCCCCCAGACGCTCTCCTTGCCCAGACGGTCGAGGAACCCGAAGGTGGGCAGTGGTTCGAAGATGGAGGTCCAAACCGTGTTGAAGTTGATCGCACTCGCCATCAATGCGACGAGAACTTCGGAGGGAGCCAGGTCTGGAGTGGGGACCTCGCCGACGTGGATCGACTTTCGGGGATCCTTGTCCCACGATTCGACGCCCTCGAACATGTCGACCTCGTCACGACGCACGTACGCCGCTCGATAGCTGTCCGGAACGGGGATGTTGGCGATCTCATCGCCTGAAGCGCCAGCTTGAATGGCGTCGAGGAAGTCCTGCATCGCCGCAAGGTAGTCGCCCATCGGGTGCAAACTCAATGTGGGTTACCCATGAGTAGCAACCGGGTTGCGGTCCAGAGGATGCGTTGGCGACGAGGGGTGACCAATTTCTCGTCGGAACTTCGCGGAGAATTCCCTCAGCGGCAGCGCAGATCCGCCGACTAGCTACTCTGAGACGAGGAGGATTCGAGTCGTGGCCCTCAGCCCAGAAGAAATCGAAAACCGAAAGTTTTCCAGGAGTGTGCGGGGTTATGACCGGACCGAGGTCGACCGCTTCGTGCGCCTCGTCTCGACTTCGACGCGTGAGCTCTACGAAACGATCGATGGTCTTTCCGCCGCTCCAACGGACACCTCCAGCTCGCCGTCAGGCCACGCCCAAACGGTCCCTGATGAGCCGGTGTCTGGGGATTCGGCGTGGGCCGCGTCGGCATCCACCGATGATGAGCAAGTGCTCGAGATGGCGATCATCGATCGTTATGGAGCGCTGGGTGATCGAATTGCCGAACTGCTCCGTTCCGCCGACGATTCTGCCGCTGAACTGCGCGAGGGCGCCGAGGCTGACGCCGTCCGCCTCCGGGCTGAGGCCGAGGAAGAAGCCGGTCGTATCCGAGCCGAGGCCGAGGCTCAATCGCAACAGCTGAGATCGGCGGCCGAGGAACAGTCGTCTCATCTTCTTTCCGAAGCAAGAACCATCCGAGCCGAGGCCGACGCCCACCTGGTCGAAACCCAGAACTCCGCTGAGACGCTACGAGCCGAAGCCGATGCCGCAGCAGACTTGGCCCGGGGCCAAGGTGAAGCGGAGGCCGAACAGGCTCGTGCGCAGGCTGTCGCCGACGGACTCGCCACGATCGCGGATCACGAAACCGAGGTGTCCGAACGTCTTCGTGTGGCCGCCGAGGATCGAGATCAGGCCAGGGCCGAGCTCAATGACGTCCGGTCTCAGGTTTCGGGGCTGCTCGAACAGGCTCGTGCCCAGAGCGAGTTCATCAGGCAAGAGGCGGAGGAGATCATCCGCACCAAGGTCCGGGCCAACATGGAAAGCGCCCAGGCCCGGATCGAGATCTTGCGGAACACCGAAGTGGCGTCTCGCGAGCGAATCGTGCTGGCGCAGCGCGAACTCGACACGGCGCTCAGTCGACTCGACAGCGAAGACGTTCCGTCACTGGGCCCTGGCTTCGAGGCCGAGGTGCTCGACGAAGCAGAACTACGAAGTGCCGAACTCGGTCATGGCACACTCGATGACAGCGACGCTGGATCGGCGATCGTCGACGTGGCCGAATCCGAATCCGACTCCGACTCCGACGCAGAACGGTCAGCGGCTGCGGTTCGGGATCCCCTCGGGGACCTTCTCGAACCCGACGCCGAGGGCGACTCCGCCGAATCGGTCATTGTCGAGACCGTCGTCGAGACGATCGTGATCGAGTCGGTGATGGTCGAGTCGGTGATGGTCGAGGTCGTTGACACGGCCGGCGACGAGCCCACTGTTGGCGAAGAGGTGGCCTCCCCGTTCCTGCCCGGAAGCTTCGTCACGACCCAGACCGACTCGGGTGATGATCAGGATGAGCGAGAAGAACACGACGTCCACGAAGAAGAAG